>JANPGJ010000245.1:0-2939 GCA_031423955.1 Burkholderiales bacterium | reverse complement strand
TGTTGGTGGCGACGATGCCGCCGTCGATGTTGGGCGCCATCCGCGCCTGGAATTCGCCGGAGTCGGAGAAGCCGAGTGTCACATCGGCGCGGCTGCTGCCGCCGTTCAATGCGCCGACCCATGCGGCGAGGCCGCCGGCATCCGCCGCACGGTTCAACACGTTGAGATAGAGGCGGTTGACGAAGCCGGGGTTGTCCAGGTTGCCGTAGGTGCCCTGGAATTCGCCGCTGCCGACGAAGGCGGCAGCGACAGTGTTCAGGGTTGTGCCGGCGTGCACGCTGTTGGCCCAGCCGGTGAAACCGCCGACATCGGGCGCGCGGCCGAGGGTGGCCCAGTAGAGGCGCGCCACGCTGGCAGCGCCGGCGTCGACGCTCCAGGCGCCGCTGCCGGTCACCGCGTCGTAGCTGCGGGTGCCGTCGAGGTAGCGCAGCCTCTCGATGCCGGCCAGGCTATCGCTGCCATCCGGGCCGTTGATCGATGCACTGGTCGCCGCGTTGCCGTTGACCGTGAACTGGCGGGCCATCGCGGACAGGACCGCGGTGTCGATTCCCAACCCGCCAACCAGGCTGTCATTGCCGGCGCCGCCGGTAAGCGTGTCGTCGTTGCCGCCGCCGTCGAGCGTGTCGTTGCCGGCGTTGCCGATCAGCAGGTTGGCGAGGGTGTTGCCGGTGAGGCGATCGTTGCCGCTGCCGCCGAACGCATTCTCGATCGCCGCGCCATAGGCGATGCCCAGATTGTTGCTGCCGTCGTACAGCAGGTTGTCCGGCAGCCTGACATCGCCATCGACGGCGGCGACCGCGAATGCCGGAATGTCAATGAACAGGTCGGCATGCGCCTGGCGAAATCCGATCGAGCTGTAGCTGCCCGGGGTCAGGTCGATCAGGTTGCCCAGTGTCTGGTTGGAGGCGTCGATGGTGTCGCTGCCGCCACCGTCCCAGATGGTCTGGAAGAAGCGCTCGGCCGGCGCCCAGGTGTAGAGATCGTCGCCGTTGCGATAGCTGGTGTTGGCGCCGTACGCAGATTGCAGCGCCAGCATGTCGCCCACCATCAGGGTGCGCGGCTGCAGGTTCTGAAATGAGTAGGTAAAGCCGTCGGAAGTTTCGGTGACCGTGACCACCAGACTGTGTGGCGCCTGGGTGTAGGACATCAGGGTGAAGCCGATGTTGTCCAGTTCGGCCGGCAGCAGGATGCCCTCGAACGGATGCTTGAGTCCCATGGCGTGGCCAAGTTCATGCAGCAACAGGCCGTAGCCGAATCCGCCGGGCAAATACTGTGGGTCGCCATAGGCGGTGGCGCTGTTGATCCACACGTCACCGGCCCGCCCGATGCCGGCGCCGGCGTTGTATTCGGTCGCCGTGGCGATCAGGCCGGCGCCATCGAACGAATACTGATACGAGGGAAAATTGGTGTAGGCGGCGCCGCCGCCCTGGAAACCGTTGCTGTACTGCCCGATGGCGATGTTGTTGGTGCCGGTGACAAGGCTCTCGGCAAAGCTCAGATTGCTGACCTGCGCGAAGTGCGCGAGCACCGCGCGCGCCGCATCCTTGCGCGCCGTGTTTAAGGCGACGAAATCGGTGATGCCGAGATTGGCGTCATAGGCCGGCAAGGCGTTGATGAAGGTGTAGGTCAGGGCGACACCCTGGCCGATGCCGGCCGGCGCGCTGATACTGCTGTTGACCGCGGCCGGAAAGTTCCAGCGAAAGGCGATCGCGGAACCGCCGGCGCGGAACCCGAGCAGGCCGTCCTGGATCTGTGCAATGGTGGCCATGGTGTTTCGCGGTGCAGATGCCGGGGGAACGGCGGATTATCGCCTGCCGGCGGGCGCTCACAGCATCAGGATGTCGGCGCGGACGGAAGTGGCCGGCGCGACTTGACGAGTTGCAGGAGGGTCGCAACCGCCTGGTGGCGCGTGGCCTTCGCCTCTTCTGCGTGGCGGAACTCCGCGCCGCGGTGCTTGCACCAGGCGCAACACCGCCGGCAGGTTTGCGCCGCGATCGCGTCGCCTTAGGCCACCAGGAAATCCGCCGCCGTCAATGCCGGCTTGGTCGATAGCGATGCGAAGCCCACCGCCGCCCCGACGCCGCTGCCATCGGCGTCGTAGGACAGCAAGCCGGTCGTGGTGTTGTAGAGAATGAAGTCGTTGCCGTCGGCCGCCACCGGATTGGCCCCCGACACCAGGCTCGCGCCCGACAAGGACCCGATCGACAGCGCCGCGAAGATGTGATGGTCGAGCACCAGAGTGTCGCTGCCGGGTGCGAAGTCGGTGAGGGTGTCGAGATTGCTGGCCGCGTTGAGTGCGCTGTTGAACACGAAACGGTCGGCACCGGCGCCGCCGGTGAGCGTGTCGTTGCCGAGGCCGCCGGCGAGGATGTTGTCAGCCGCTGATCCGTTGATCGCTTCACCGGCAGCAGTGCCGGTATACGCCGGCTGGGTGTCGGACACGGTAAGGCCGCGATCGATCAGCGGCAGGCTCTTGGACTTGAATTCGTCGGACTCGGAGAAACCGGTGACTACCCCGCCACGCGTGCCGCCGCCTGACAGATAGCCCAGCCAGGCCGCCAGCCCGCCGGCGTCTGCCGCGCGATTGAGCACGTTGATGTAGAGCTGGTTGACGAAGGCGGTGTCGTTCAAGGCACCGTAGCGGCCCTGGAATTCGCCGCTGGCGACGAAGCTGCCGGCCGCACCCGCGAGGGCGAGGCCGCCGTTGAGTGCGCCAACCCAGGAGGACAGGCCGCCGACGTCCGGTGCACGGTCCAGCGTGGCCCAGTAGAGCCGCGCCACCCCGGCGGCGTTGCCGTTGATTTCCCACAGGCCGGCGTTGACTTCCGCCGCCCGGCGGTCGATGTGTTCACCCGATTCGGAGAAGCCGGTGACCACCGAGCCGCGGCTGCCGCCAGAACCGAGAAAGCCGGTCCAGGTGGCCAGCCCCGGCGCGTCCG
>JANPGJ010000244.1:0-2292 GCA_031423955.1 Burkholderiales bacterium | reverse complement strand
CCCGCCCCCTGATGAGCTACCCGCAATGACCATCCATTCAATCCGCACCAGACGCCCTGCGATCTCCGGCATCGGCTCCACCGCCTTTGGCGTGTTCCCGGGCGAGGATGCCTATTCGCTCGGTTCGACCGCGCTGCGCGCCGCGATGCGCGAGGCCAACGTGAAGGCGGCCGACATCGACGGCCTGATCGTCTGCCGGATCGCCGATTACCAGCGCTTCGGCGAACTGCATGGCCTCAATCCGCAATTCGCGGTGAATCTGCCGGGGCAGGGGCGGATGGCGGCGATTGCCCTGCAAATGGCCTGCCAGGCGATTGCATCGGGCGCCGTCAACACTGTGGCACTGGTGTACGGCAATGATGGCCGCACCGCCGGCATGAAGTACGGCGGCGAGGGTGATGGATACGGCAGTGGCGGCGCCGGGCTATGGTTTCCCTATGGCATGACCTCCCCCGGCGCGGTGCACGCGATGATGTTCAGGCGCTACGAACACTTGTATGGAGACGCGGGCGACGCGCTGGCGAAAGTGGCGCTCACCTGCCGGCAACATGCGGTGCTAAACCCTGGTGCGGTGATGAAGAAGACCTACACCATCGACGAGTACTACGCCTCGAAATACATTGCCGCGCCCCTGCGCCTGTTCGACTATTGCCTGATCAACGACGGCGGCATCGCGCTGATCGTGACCAGCGCCGAGCGCGCGCGGGACGCGCCTGGCAAGCCGGTGTATGTGGCCGGGGTTGCCACCGCCACGCATCTGGCGGAATCGACCTTCGCACCGGACGACTTCTGGTACGGCGCGATGCGGCGCGCGGCAGCCGCGCTTGAAGCGCAGGCCGGGATCGCGCCGAAAGAGACCGACGCCACCATGATCTACGACAACTTCACCCCGACGGTGCTGTTCTCGATGGAAGGCTTCGGTATCTGCGGCAGGGGCGAGGCCGCGGAGTACGTGCGTGCCGCGCATCTGGGTCTGACCGGCAGGCAGCCGTTGAATACCAGCGGCGGGCACCTGTCCGAGAGCTACATGCAAGGCTGGGGCCTGATGACCGAGGCGGTGCGGCAGATCCGCGGCGAATGCGGGGCGCGCCAGTTGAACAAGGCCGACAACATCCTCTATACATGCGCCTCGCCGATCTGCAGCGGGGCAATCTTTTCAAGCGAGGCAGCATGATCAATCCGGACGCACTGGCGCCTTTGCTGGAAGGTGAAAATGCCCCCCATTTCAAGGCCGCCGCCGATCGGCGCCTGCTGGTACCGCATTGCCGCGACTGCGGTCACCACTGGTTTCCGGCTGCGCAGATCTGCCCCAGGTGTCTGGGTGAGAGCGTCGATTGGGCCGCGCTCTCCGGTGGCGCCACCCTGTGGTCTTGGTGCGAATTCCATCGCCCCTATTTCAAGAACCTGCGCGACAAGGTGCCATATGTGGTGCTGGCGGTCACCCTCGACGAAGGGCCGCAGCTGTATGGCAATCTGGTCGCGACAGCGCCGGCCGAACTCAAGGTCGGGATGCGGCTTGAAGCCGACTTCACCGCGGGCGACGGCGGCGCCGGCATGGTGAACTTCCGGGCCGCGCGGTCGTGACCAGTCGCGCTGGCCGTTCGCGACGGAATCTCCGATGAGCATCATGCCGGTCGCGCGCACGCTGCCACGATTGGTGGAAGAACTGGCGCAGCGTTACGGGTCGCGCCCCGCGCTGGCTGGCGCCGGGCGCCACCTGAGCTACGGGCAGATGGGTGACGAGGTATGGCGCATCGCGTGCCGCCTGCATCGCCTTGGCGTGCGTCACGGCGACAAGGTCGGCATCCTGATGGGCAATCGCGTCGAATGGGTGACCAGTTGCCTGGCGATTACAGGTCTGGGGGCAGTGATGGTTTCGCTCAATACCTGGGCCACCTCGCGCGAGCTGGAATACATGCTGGCGCATTCGGAAACCCGCACCCTGATCGCCTACCCCACCTTCCTCAAGGCCGACTACGGCGCCATGCTGCGCGAACTCGAGCCGCATGCGCAGCGTCTGCCGCATTTG
This sequence comes from Burkholderiales bacterium, assembly GCA_031423955.1. GTDB lineage: Bacteria > Pseudomonadota > Gammaproteobacteria > Burkholderiales > JAEUOS01 > JAEUOS01. Next base: position 263 of record JANPGJ010000244.1, on the reverse strand, counting down.
CGCGAGATCCTCGGCTCTGGCGAGGCCCAGCCGGCCGGCTGGCAGCCACTGTTCGATGCAGGCAGCAAGAGCGACACCGCCGATGATGCGGCCATCGCTGCCGCGTTCGCCGCGGTGGTGCCGGAGGACATCGCCTACCTGCTCTACACCTCGGGCTCCACCGCCAAACCGAAAGGCGTGCCGCTGCAGCACTACCCGCTGATCGAGAACCTGTGGAATATCGGCGAGCGCATGCGCACGACCGAAAACGATCGGCTGTGGCT
>JANPGJ010000243.1:0-1867 GCA_031423955.1 Burkholderiales bacterium | reverse complement strand
CGGCCGACATTTCCGACCCGCAGGAACTGATCGTCCGCGCCCGCGCCCTGAGCGTCGAACTTGAAACCCCGATCACCCCGGGCTTCGAGGCGCTGGTGTTCAAGGCCTCGCGCGGCATCGAGGACATCTACGAGCTGACCTCCATCCGCCGGGACGGCAGCCGCTTTCCGGCGATGGTGTCGGTCACGGCGCTGCGCGATGCCGAGGAAAGCATCATCGGGTATCTCCTGATCGGCACCGACAACACCGCGCGCAAGCTGGTGGAAGCCGAGCAGAAGAAGCTCGACCAGCGCCTGCGCGACCAGCAGTTCTATACCCGCTCGCTGATCGAATCGAGCATCGATGCCCTGATGACCACCGATCCGGCCGGCATCATCACCGACGTCAACAAGCAGATGGAAGCCCTGACCGGCTGCACCCGCGACGAACTGATCGGCGCGCCGTTCAAGAACTATTTCACCGACCCCGAGCGCGCCGAGGCCGGCATCCGCCTGGTGCTCGACCAGAAACGGGTCACCAACTACGAGCTCACCGCGCGTTCGCGCGAGGGCCGCGAAACCATGGTGTCGTACAACGCCACCACCTTCTACGACCGCGACCGCACCCTGCAGGGCGTGTTCGCGGCGGCGCGCGATGTCACCGAGCGCAAGCACTTCGAGCGCACCCTGGAGGAAAAGAACGTCGAACTTGAACTCGCGATGGCCACCGCCGAGAAGGCCAACCTCGCCAAGTCCGACTTTCTTTCCAGCATGAGCCACGAACTGCGCACCCCGCTCAACGCGATTCTCGGCTTCGCGCAGTTGATGGCCAGCGACGTGCCGCCGCTGACCCCGGCGCAGGCCAGCGGTGCCGAGCAGATTCTCAAGGCCGGCTGGTACCTGCTGGACCTGATCAATGAAATCCTCGACCTGGCGCTGGTTGAATCCGGCAAGCTGCTGCTGTCGCTCGAACCGGTATCGCTGGGCGAGGTGATGCATGAAGTGCACACCATGATCGAACCGCAGGCGGCCAAGCGCGGCATCGGCTTGCGCTTCGCGCCACTGGCATCGCCTTCGTTCGTGCATACCGATCGCACCCGCATCAAGCAGGTGTTGATCAACCTGGTGTCGAACGCGATCAAGTACAACAAGGTAGGCGGCTCGGTCGCGGTCACCTGCGTAAGCCAGGCGCCGGAGCGCATCCGCATCGAGGTCGAAGATACCGGCCATGGTCTGACGCCGGAGCAACTGGCGCAATTGTTCCAGCCGTTCAACCGCCTGGGCCAGGAGACCAATGTCGAGGAAGGCACCGGCATCGGCCTGGTGGTGAGCAAGCGCCTGATCGAATTGACGGGCGGTGTGATCGGGGTTGAAAGCACGGTCGGTCGCGGCAGCGTGTTCTGGGTCGAAATGCCGCTGACCGCGGCGCCTTCGCCTGCCGCCCCCACTGGCAGCGCTGCCGCGATGGCGGCGAACCCGGCGCCGGCGGCCACCCGCGTGCGCACCGTGCTTTATGTCGAAGACAATCCGGCCAACCTGATGTTGATCGAGCAATTGATCGGCCGCCGCGCCGACCTGCGCCTGATCACCGCCACCGATGGCAACCGCGGCATCGCGCTGGCGCGCGAAGCGCAGCCGGACGTGATCCTGATGGACATCAACCTGCCCGGCGTCAGCGGCCTCACTGCCCTGCGCATCCTCGGCGACGATGCGGCGACCGCGCGCATTCCGGTGATCGCGCTGTCGGCCAGCGCGATGCCGCGCGACATCCAGTCGGGGCTCGCGGCCGGCTTTCTGCGCTACCTGACCAAACCGGTCGACGTGGTCGAACTGATGGCGGCGCTGGATATGGCACTCCAGGGCGGCGCAAGCAGCGGCGCCGGGCCCGG
>JANPGJ010000242.1:0-2705 GCA_031423955.1 Burkholderiales bacterium | reverse complement strand
ATGTCGCCAGCGCCTGCATGAAGGCGGCCGGCGCCAGGCCGCTCAACTCCTGCAGGGCCGCGCTGGTGGCGCGGGCACCGCCGGCGGCCGCACGTGCTTGCGGCAAGAGCGCCAGCAGGGCGGCGCAGTCGGCCGCCGCATGCTTTGCGGTTGCGGGCGCCGCATGCTTCGCGAGCGCGGTTGCGGATGCAGGCGCCGCATCCAGCGCATCGCGCAAGCCCGGTTCGGCTGGCGCGTTCATTTGACCTGCTCCGCCAGCTGGAAAATCGGCAGATACATGAGCACCACCACCGCGCCGATGATCACACCCATCGCCAGCATCAGGATCGGGCTGAACAGGCGGGTCAGCCATTCGGCGGCGCGCTCGGTTTCGGCGTCATGGAACACCGCGATGCGTTCCATCATCGCGCCCAACTCGCCGGTTTTCTCGCCAACCCGCAGCATGCGCGCGATCACCGGGGTCGACAGGCCGTTGGCTTCAAGCGCCAGCGACAGCGGCTGGCCTTCGCGGACCCGCGCCACGGTGGCGGCAAGCAGCGGCCGCAGATGCGCCTGCAGCAGACCCTGCGACATGTCGAGCGACGTCACCACCGGCACGCCGCCGCGCACCAGCATGCCGGTGGTGCGGAAAAAGCGCGCCAGCTGATAGACCATCAGACGTGAACCGATGAATTCGATGCGCCATGGCAAGGCGCCGAGCCAGGCGCCGACCGCGGCGGTGCGCGCCAGCGCCACCAGCGCCAGCAACGCCAGCCCGATGCCGCCCAGCACCGACAGAAAATGGTTTTCCATCAGCGAACCGGCCTCAAGCAGCCAGCGCGACATCAAGGGCAGGTCGCCGCCTAAGTCGGCATACACATGCGAGAAGCGCGGCACCACGTAGGCCATCAGGAACAGGATCACCAGGCTGCCGACCGCGACCAGCAACAGCGGGTAGATCGAGGCGCTGATCAGCCGCCCGCGCACCAGTTCCTGCTGGTTGCGATAGGCGACAAAGCGCCCGAGCGCTTCGGTCAGGCCGCCGGTACGTTCGCTGGCGCGCACGGTGGCGACGAACAAGGGCGAGAACGCCTCGGGCCGCCCGTCAAGCGCCACCGACAGCGAGCGGCCTTCGGCCAGTGCCGCCGCCACCTGCGTCAACACCTGGCGGATCGCCAGCTTCGGCTCCTTTTCAGCCAGGGTCTGGATCGCTTCGATCAGGGCGACGCCGGAATCGAGCAGGGAACGCAACTCCTGCGCGAACTGGGTCAGCGGAAACGCCGCCTCGCGCCTGAGCCAGGCGGCGCCGGCCGGACGCGCCACCGACAGCACGCCAAAGCCGTCGGCGGCAACCCGCACGCGCGCCTCCGAGACGCTGCCGGCGCTGACCTCGACAAAGGCCACGCCGCCACCCGGCTTCAATGCCTTGACCTTGAACTGCATCGGGCTAGGCCCCGACCTGGCGGCGGATCATCCTGCCGCGCCTACCAGTTGGTGACATCGGCGTCGTCGCCGCTGCCGCCGGACTGGCCGTCCTTGCCGTGGGAATAGAGATCGAACTCGCCGTGATCGCCGGGCTGCTTGTACAAATAAGGGCGCCCCCAGGGATCATCAGGCAACTTCTTGCGCAGGTAGGGTCCGGCCCAGCGGTTCTCGCTGGCCGGCTTGACCATCAGCGCGGCCAGGCCCTGCTCGGTGCTCGGGTAGCGGCCGGTATCAAGGCGGTACTGGTCGAGCGCCGACTCCAGCGAGGTGATCTGCGCGCGCGCCGCCTTGATCTCCGACTTGCCGATCTGCGAAAACAGGCGCGGCCCGACATAGCCGGCGAGCAGGCCGATGATCACCATTACCACCAGCAATTCGAGCAGGGTGAAGCCATGTTGGCGCGGCGCCCGGCCGGCTGCCCTGATCGTTGTCGTATCGATGTTCATTCGCGTAACTGATTAACCTGACGGCGCCGGATCAGCCTTGATCCGGCGACACCCTCACATGCGCATGCATGCCCGAGCGCCACAAGATATGAACTCAACGTGACAGCGTGATGAAGCGGACAGTCCGTTTGGATCAACTCAGGTGGCGGTACGGAGAATCGCGGCACGAAAAGCCCCTGCCGGCTGCCGGATCGAATCCATTTGGCTGCGTTGATGATCCATACGGATCATCACAGGAAGACTTCGATGTAACGTGAACGTCATCTTCCTGACGCCGCCGTTGCTCGCCTCGAATGGCCTGGCGCAGATAGAAATCCGTAGCCGATCAAAGATTCACGCGCAAGGTCAGGCGCAGGCTGCGCGGCTCCGCCGGATGGGTATGAATATCGTTTACCGCCGCCGCCTCGCCGCGCAGGCGCGACGCGTAGAAGTAGTCGATGTCGCTGACCTTGCGATCGAACAGGTTGAGAACCTCCGTCCGCACCTGCATACCTGGCGAGATGAGATAGCCGAGGTTGAGGTTGACCAGGGTCGAGGCCGGCGCGCGTACCGAGTTGTCCGCGATCAGGGGGCGGCCACCGAAGTGGCGCAGGCGCACCCCGCCCGACCAGGGGCCGGACGCCGCCATGCTGGCGCCCACTGAAAGCGTGCGCTCGACCGCGCCCGGCACGCGGTCACCGGCCGGGTCGGTATCGCGAAAGCGCGCGCGCGACAGCGCGAGGTCGGCATCGATCATCAGGCCCGCCGTCGGGGTCCAGTAGTTCGACCATTCAACACCTTGGCGGCGCGATGGCC
>JANPGJ010000241.1:0-8827 GCA_031423955.1 Burkholderiales bacterium | reverse complement strand
CCTGCCGGATTTGTTTGGCGATCCGGCCATGCTGCGCCAGGTATGGGTCAACCTGATCTTCAATGCGTTCAAGTTCAGCGCGCAGGCAGCGGCGCCGCGCATTGTCATCGGCTGCCGTGTCGCCGACGGTGAGATGGATTTCTCGGTGGCTGACAATGGCGCCGGTTTCGATTCGGATTATGGGTCCAAGCTGTTCGGCATTTTTCAGCGGCTGCATGCGCGCAGCGAGTTCGAAGGTACCGGGGTCGGCCTGGCGATCGTCAAGCGGGTTGTCCTGCGGCATCACGGTCGCGTCTGGGCCGAGGGTGCGGTCGGGTCAGGCGCGACATTTCATTTCACCTTGCCCGAAACCTCCGGCGCGGTCACCGCGCCCGAGCTTCCGGCGAGCAACGCCGGTGTACCGGTGGCGGCGGGCAGCGAACCCTGATCGGCCACCGATTGCGCAATGACTCACCGGCGATCGGCCGGTGAACCGCCGGCGCGGAGGTGAAATTGCGGCGCGCCTCGGGTTGTCGATCCACCGGATGTTGCGCTGCGGCTGCACCAAAATGATGCGCCATCAATCTGCATTCAGCCAATTCAGCAAGCCGACGGTGGCGGCGGCTGAATTTCGGTACACTTACAGGCGGATCCCCGCTTTTCGCAGGTTTCCCCTTCGTGGATCCGCGTTTTTCATTGGTTCTGCTTTTTTGCATTGAGGTTTTTTTGATCACCGAACACGAACTGGATGCCGACATCCTGCTGGTCGAGGATGATCCGAATGATGCCGAGCTGGTGCGCCGCGCCCTCAAGCGAGCCGGGGCGCTGGCCTCGATCGTCCATGTCCAGGACGGCGCCGAAGCGCTCGACTATCTTTATGGGCGCGGGGCGTACGCCGCGCGCAGTGGTCATGCGCAACCCAAGCTCATGCTGCTCGACCTGAAGCTGCCCAAGCTGACCGGGCTCGAAGTCCTGCGCGAGGTGCGCGCGCACCCGGAACTGCAGCGTCAGGTGGTGGTGATGCTGACCTCGTCGCGCGAGGAGCGCGACTTGCAGGAAGCCTACCGGCATGGTGTCAACAGCTATGTGGTCAAGGCCGTCAATTTCGAGGAATTGATGGATTCCCTGTCGCGCCTGGCGCACTACTGGTTGCGTGTCAATCAATTGCCGCAACTGCGCAAGCTGCAATAGGCGGTTGGTAACCCGCCCCGCCTGATGGCTTGCGGGCAGCCGGCCCGGATTTCAGGTGCCTGGTGTCGCCGCTTCCGGCCGCAGGCTTGCGAATGCTCTGCCGATGACGCGCATGAGACCGTCGACGTCACGTTTTTCAAGCACGCCGCTGGCGCCGGCCTTGATGGCGTCGGCGGTCTGGGCGCGGTTGAAGTCGCCCGAATAAACGTAAAACGGCGTCGATTCGGCAGTCGCGCGTACACAGTCGAGGGCGCCATCCGAATCGAAACCGGGCATGTTGTGGTCACATAGCACCAGATGCCAGTGTTGCTCTGCCAATGCGCGCCGCAGGGCTTGCGCGCTGTCGACCCGGCGAAAGCGGGCATCGCGCATGGTGCGCCGGATGTAGGCCGCGGCCAGCAGCACATCGTCTTCAGAGTCGTCGACGATCAGAATCTGCGGAACCGCTGCCGATTGAGCGTTGCGCGCCGCGAGCGTGTCAGGCGTGGCCATAGGAGCCGTGGTGGCGAGCGCCGCCGGTGAATCCGTCGGCCTTGTACAAGTCGCCCCCGGCGACCGCGGCGCGGGCCAGGTAGCCGGCTTGCGTCAGGCCTGCAAAGCGGGCGCGGACATAGGCCAATCGGGTGGCCACGAACTGGCCGTTGACCGTATTGGCGATCGCCGCCTGCTTGAGCAGGGTCGCGAGCGCAGGATCAATCGCAGCCGGCGCGCCAAGACGGTCGCCGCCCGCAGTCGCGGCGCGCAAGGCGGCGGCCAATTCGGCGAGCAACTTTTCCTTGGTCAAGGCCAATGCGCCGACCCGCTCGGCAGCGCCGTCTTCCAGCGCAAGCCGCTCGTCCTGCAAGGCCGCGGCCAGACGCCCGAGCAACTGCCGCGCGGCGCCATTGCCCTGGCTGAGGACGGGACTGGTGGTGATCGCCATGGTCGCAGTCGGGCGCGGTGCCTAGTGAACCTTGCCGAACAGTTGATTGACGTTTTCGATCAACTTGTCGGCGACTACCCCGGAATTTACCTCGAAGCGACCCTCGCGGATCGCATCCTTGATCTGGGCCACTTTCGAGGCGTCGAATTCGGGCTGGCCTTCGCCGGGTGCGAGCGATGCTGAAACGTCCGACAGGCGTACCGTCGGTGCATCGCCGGCTCGCCCGACGCCGCTCGCGGCCGATTTGGCAGCCGGTTTGCCGGTCGCCAGATCGCTGCGTATCGACTCGGTGGATCCATTGATTTTCATGCTGTGCTCTCCCATCGTGTTTCATAGCCGGAGTGGACCTCCGCCTGGCTCGCGCCTGTACCGGGTGACCGGGTCGAATTGACCAGGCTGGCCGATGCGGGGCGGGAACTGTGGCGCATGCCGGGTTTACGTCGCTACTAGCCGGAACTTTAGCCCCGAACAGCGCTGCTTTGCCACGATTGATCGGCCTTTGCCCGACCTACAGCCGCATTTCGACCAGGCGACCGGGGCGCGCCACACCTTGTACCACCCGCCCGGAATCGGTTTGTACCCGGATTGGCTGACCGTCAGCGGCCGACGATAACGCGCGACCACTGGCGCTGACGGCGAATCCGTCGCCGTGGTAGACCAGGCGCACCGTATCGCCGGCGCCCACTGCAGGCGGGCTGCGAAAGTATTCGGCGCGCAGTACCTGGCCGGCAGCGATCATGCGGACGGCGGTTTTGCCGTCGAGCGCAGGCAGGTCGGCAAGTGCGCCACCAGCGTCGCGGGTCAGCTCGGCTTCTTCCATCCGGGTGTCTTCCGGACCGATGGTCTGGCCATAGGCGATGGCTCTGGCGGCCACCAGGGCCGGGGCGAAGACCCGCACTTCGACCGGCAGGTACACGTTCCAGGCAGCACCTTCGGCGCAGCGCAGCCCGATCCGGCTCTTGCCCCACAAGCGGGTGCCGGGCGGAACATACGGTTCAACCCGCATGCAGGGCGCAAGCTGTAGGCGCGCGTCAAGCTGACCGACCACCACTTCGATCCGCCCGGCGACGCCGGCGAGCGCATTTTCAACATAGACCTTGAGGGCCTCCGGCGGCGCCGCTGCCGTCTGCCCGTGAGCCGGGGCGAGCAGCAGCAGCCATACCAGCCCTGCCGTGACGCCAGCACCAGACGTGCGCAGCGACTTGTTGAGGAGCGCGGATTTCATGACAAATCCATGACTTTGGCGAGTCTGGCAAGTTCACCGTGGCGATCAATCAACGAAGCGCGGATCACGCAAACCCTGGAACGGCGGAGCTCATGCATGTTGGGTGGCAACCTGTTTCAATGAGGACAGCGCCAAGCGTAGTGGCTGGTGCGCGCCATGCGTCGCCGGAACAGAGCGGCAAAAGCCATACTGTTTGCGCGACTCGCGGGCTCAGGATTTTGGTGCAATGGCCGCCATGAATCGCTCGCCAATCGCCAACCGCCCGCGCCGGACCGCGGCCAACCCCGTCGCCGGCCGGGTCGGGCGAGTCTTGCCATGATCGACAAGCTCAACGATGCCCTGCGGTATCACAGTACCGCCTTGACCCTGCGCTCGCAGCGCCAGCAGGTGCTGGCCGCCAACATCGCCAACGCCGACACCCCGGGCTACAAGGCAGCCGACTTCGACTTTGGCAAGGCCTTGTCAAACGCCATCGGACCGGCGGCCGGCAACCCGCCCAGGCTGGCCACGACCGCCGCAGGCCATCTGCCGCCGCTCGCGGGCAGCGGTGCGCCGACCATCCAGTACCGCATGCCAAGCCAGTCGTCGGTTGACGGCAACACCGTCGAGATGGACGCCGAACGTGCGCATTTCGCCGACAACGCGATCCGCTACGAAGCTTCGTTACGCCTGCTTAACGGCCAGATCAAGTCGATCCTGAGCGCCATCACCGGATAACCCAGACCATGTCGCTTTTCTCCGCCTTTCGGATCGCCGGCAGCGGCGCCACTGCCCAGGGCCAACGCCTCAACGTGGTGGCTTCCAACCTGGCGAACGCCGATTCCGCCGCCGGCCCCGACGGCCAGACCTACCAGGCGCGCCACGTGATATTCGAATCGCAGCAGGCGCCCGATTCCGCCACCCCTGGCGCCCAGGGCGTGCGGGTGCGCCAGGTCGTCACCGACACTCAGGCACCGCGCCGCCTGCATGATCCCAAGCATCCGATGGCCGATGCCCAGGGTTATGTGTCCATGCCCAACGTCAATGTCGCCGAGGAGATGGTCAACATGATCTCGGCGGCCCGTTCGTACGAGAACAACATCGAAGTCATGGGCACCGCCAAGTCCCTGCTGCAGAAAACCCTGCAGCTGGGCAACAGTTAAACCAACCTCCCGGGAAAAGCGAATCATGACCATCGTCAGCAGCACCGATACGACGAAAAATCCGTATGCCGCCTTCAATACCGGCGCTGCCGCCGCAGCCACCACCGGCGACGGCACCAGCAACGATATTCAAGACCGTTTCCTGTCGCTGCTGGTGGCGCAGATGAAAAACCAGGATCCCTTGAATCCGCTTGACAACGCCCAGGTCACCAGCCAGATGGCGCAGATCAATACCGTCAACGGCATTGAGAAGCTCAATCAGACGGTCAACAAGCTGATGAGCAGCAACCAGAGCATGCAGGGCCTGCAGGCTGCCGCGGTTGTCGGGCACGAGGTGCTGGCCGAGGGCAACGCGCTTGCCCTGGCCGACGGCAGCGGCCGTGGCGGCTTTGATCTGCCCGACGGTGCCGATAGCGTGACCATTACCGTCACCTCGGGTGCCGGCCAGGTGGTGCACAGTGAAACCATGGAAAACCTGGCTGCCGGCATCCATACCTTCACCTGGGACGGCGCGACCGACAGCGGCGCCCGCGCGATCGACGGCAAGTACAGCTTCGGCGTCAGCGCCAAGACCGCCGGCAAGCCGGCGATCGCGCAGACCCTTTCGAGCAGCCGCGTCGATGGCGTATCCGGCGGCGGCGCCGACCTGACTGTCCGCACCAGCAACGGCACGCTCGCCTGGTCGAAGATCAGGCAGGTCATGTAAGCCACATCCACAAGGGAGAACAGCGAAATGAGTTTTCAGCAAGGACTGTCGGGGCTCAATGCCACGGCCAAGAATCTCGATGTGATCGGCAACAACATCTCGAACTCCAGCACCATCGGCTACAAGGGCTCGGCGGCGCAGTTCTCCGACGTGTTCGCCAATACGGCCGCCGGCGGCGGCGGCGCCGCGGTCGGCATCGGCACCACGGTGTCGGCGGTGCTGCAGACGTTTACCCAGGGCAATATCGAGATCACCGACAACCCGCTCGACATGGCGATCAACGGCGGCGGCTTTTTCCGCATGTCCAGCAACGGCACCATCGGCTACACCCGCAACGGCCAGTTCCAGCTCGACAAGAACGGCTTCATCGTCAACGCATCGGGCCAGAACCTGACCGGCTATCCGGCGGCGGCCAGCGGCAGCGGCGTCACCACCGCATCGCCGGCCAACCTGCAGGTATCGAATGCCGACCTGGCGCCGGCCGCCAGCACCGCCGCCACGATCGGCGCCAATTTCGATTCGCGCAAGACCGCGTTGCCGGCGGCCGGTTTCAACCTGAGCGATCCCACCACCTATCACGGCGCGACCTCGACCTCGGTCTATGACTCGCTCGGCAACCCGCACACGCTGTCGGCCTATTTCGTCAAGACCGCGGCCAACAACTGGAGCGTGTTCGCCGCCAACGACGGCGTCCAGGTCGGCGCCGGTCCGGTCGGCACTATCGCGTTCAATTCAAGCGGCGCCGTCGCTTCCGCGCCACCGATCGCGCTGACCTTGCCGGTCACCACCGGTGCCAGCAGTATCGCGATGAGCGTCGATCTTTCCAAGAGCACGCAATTCGGTTCGGTGTTCGGCGTCAATACCCTGACCCAGGACGGCTATACCGCAGGCAAGCTCTCGGGCTTCTCGATCGCCGCCGATGGCCTGATCAGCGGTCGTTATTCGAACGGCCAGAGCCGGGCCCAGGGCCAGGTAGTGCTGTCGAACTTCACCAATCCGCAGGGACTGCAGCTGCTGGGCAACAACCAGTGGGGCGAAACCGCGTCTTCCGGGGTGCCGCTGACCGGCGTGCCGACCAGCGGCAACCTCGGTGCGCTGCAGTCCGGCGCGGTGGAGTCGGCCAATACCGACCTCACCGCGGAGCTTGTCAACATGATCACCGCGCAGCGGGTGTATCAGGCCAATGCGCAGACCATCAAGACCCAGGACTCGGTGCTGCAGACCCTGGTCAACCTGCGTTGAACCCTGAGACCAGAGCCGGGAAAGGCCTGCCATGGACCGCATGATCTACATTGCCGCCAGTGGTGTACGCAGCACGATGCAGCGGCAGGAAGTGCTGGCCAACAACCTGGCGAATGCCAATACGCCCGGATTTCGCGCCGAGACCGTCGCCTTCCGCGTGGCGCCGGTGAACGGGCCGGGTCTGCCGACCCGCGCCTTCGTATCGGAATCGACGCCCGGCGCGGATTTCACGCCCGGCGTCATCACCACCACCGGGCGTCCGCTCGATGTGGCGATCCAGGGGCAGGGCATGTTCGCGGTGCAGGCGCCCGACGGCACCGAAGCCTATACCCGCAATGGCGGCTTCGAAGTCAATGATCAGGGCCTGTTGCAGACCCTGTCCGGGCAACTGGTGCTGGGCGATGGCGGACCGATCAGCGTACAGCCAGGAACGGTGGTTTCGATCGCCGCCGACGGCTCGATTTCCGGCGCCCCGGCCAGCGCCCCGAAAACCGTGGCGGCGATCGGGCGGCTCAAACTGGTCAATCCCGGTACCGGCGATCTGGCCCGTGGTGTTGACGGCCTGTTTCGCATGAAGGACGGTGGCGAAGCACCGGTCGATGCGCGGGTTCGGGTGGCGCCGGGTTCGATCGAGGGCAGCAATGTCAATGCGGTGGAAACCATGGTCGGCATGATCACCCTGGCGCGCCAGTTCGAGATGCAGATGAAACTGATGCAGACCGCCGATCAAAGCGCACGCAAGGGCGCGCAACTGCTGGCCAGCAATGGTTGAGCCGCTGCAGCCTAGCGCCGTGTTCCGCTGCCGCGCGGCACGCGGCGTCGCCGCTGGCGTCTTGCGCGGCGGATCGCCACATTCAACCGGCCCGTTCGCGCGCCACAGGAAACTTTCATGATCCGCTCCCTCTGGATCGCCAAGTCGGGGCTGGATGCACAGCAGACCCAGCTTGACGTGATCTCCAACAATCTGGCCAACGTCAGCACCAACGGCTTCAAGCGCTCGCGCGCGGTATTCGAAGACCTGCTGTACCAGAATCTGCGGCAACCGGGTGCGCAATCCTCGCAGACCACCCAGGTGCCGGCCGGGCTGATGGTCGGTACCGGGGTGCGACCGGTGGCCACCGCCCGCATGTTCACCCAGGGCGGCTTGCAGCAGACCGGCAACAGCCTCGACCTGGCGATCAACGGCAACGGCTTTTTCCAGGTGCAGATGCCCGACGGCACCATCGGCTACACCCGCGACGGCGCCTTTCACCGCGACGCCAACGGCGCCCTGGTGACCGCCAACGGCCACGCGCTGCAGCCGGCGATCACTGTTCCCGCCAATGCCCTGAGCATCACCATCGCACAGGACGGCACGGTGCAGGCAAGCGTGCCGGGCGCGACCGCGCCGACCACGCTGGGGTCGATTCAGCTGGCCAATTTCGTCAATCCGGGCGGCTTGCAGCCGCTCGGGCAAAACCTGTTTTCCGAAACCGCCGCTTCCGGCACGCCGCAGAACGGCGCGCCCGGCACCAATGGACACGGGGTGCTCAACCAGGGCTATGTCGAGACCTCGAATGTCAACATCGTCGAGGAGATGGTGTCGATGATCCAGACCCAGCGCGCCTATGAAATCAATTCGAAGGCGATCCAGACCTCCGACCAGATGCTGCAGAAGCTGACCCAGTTGTGATGCTGCACCGCTGCCCCGATCGATTCCTTCATTCAACAGGCAATCCAATGAATATCCCTTTTCGTTTCCCGCGTGCGATTGCCGCCGGTGCCCGACCGTTGCTCACGCAGGTCGGCCGGCTCGGCCCGGCCTGGCCGTGGTTGCGCGAAACCCTGTTGCCGCTTGCGATTGTGATCGGGCTGGCGCTGTTGGCCGGATGCGCGCCGTTTCCCAAGGTCGAGGTGCGCGAACCGACATCGGCCAAGCCGATGCCGCCGCTGCGCACCGCGCAGGTCAACGGTGCGATTTTCCAGCAGGCGGCATTCCGGCCGCTGTTCGAGGACAATCGTGCCCGCTTTGTCGGCGACATCCTGACCATCAACATCAACGAGAACTTCTCCGCCACCCAGGAGAAGAAGTCGAGCACCAGCAAGACCGGCACGCTCACCGCCGACAATCCGAATGTCAAGTTGCCGATCGGCGGCAGCCTGGGCGCCAACGTCATCTCCGCCAGCGGCAGCTCATCGAATACCTTCGACGGCAAGGGCTCGACCAACAGCACCAACGCCTTCACCGGCACCATCACCGTCACGGTGGTCGACGTGCTGGCAAATGGTTACCTGGTGGTCTCGGGCGAAAAGCAGATCGGCAACAACCGCCAGGTTGAAACGGTGCGTTTCTCCGGCGTGGTCAATCCTTTCAATCTGGTCAACGGCAATACCGTGAGCTCGACCCAGGTGGCTGATGCACGCATCGAACTGCGCGGCCA
>JANPGJ010000240.1:0-3748 GCA_031423955.1 Burkholderiales bacterium | reverse complement strand
GGTCGGCGGGGTGCAGACCTTTCGCGCATTTCATTGCCTGCTGGCGATCACCGGCAATCTCGACCGCCCGGGCGGCAACCGTCGCATCAAGCGCCCGCCGGGCTTTCGCAATTACACCGATCTGTTGCACGACCCGGCGTTCCGATTGCCGCCGGAGGTCGAGGCGCGGCGTCTGGGTGCGCAGGAGTATCCGCTGTGGGCCGGCGTCGACGGCTGGCAGAAAGCCTGCCACAACCCGATGGTGATCGATGCGATCCTCACTGGCCGGCCCTATCCGGTGCGCGCGCTTTATGTTTCCGGTGTCAACATCGCGGTGACCTACCCGGATACGGCGCGCACCATCGCCGCCCTGCATGCGCTCGATTTTCTGGTGGTCGCCGCCCATTCGATGAATCCGACCGCGGCCTGCGCCGACCTCGTGCTGCCGAAGACCACCACCCTCGAAGAAGAGGAGATTTCACTGCAGCCGGGCGCGCCCTGTCTCTCCTTCACCGCCGCGGTGATGGCGCCACGCGGCGCGGCACGCAGTGAACTGGCGATTGCCGCCGATCTGCTGGACCGGCTTGCCGCGCGCGGCGCGCTGACGCAGCGATTCATGCCCTGGCGCACCGAGCGTGAATTCAGCCGCTATCTCCTGGGTGACAGCGCGATCGACTTTGATGCGTTGGCGCGCGACGGCTTCGCCCGCTTTCCGTACACCACCGGCGACTTCGAGGCGGCTGGTTTCAAGACGCCCAGCGGCAAGGTGGAGCTTGCGTCCGCCCGCATGGCCGCGGCCGGGCTCGATCCGCTGCCTGATCTCGTGTTGCCGGCGCACTGTGACCGCGACCCGGCGTATCCACTGCTGTTGCAGACCGGTTTACGCGAAAAGGCCTACCACCACTCGCGCTTTCGCGACCAGGAATGGGCCAGGCGCATTTCGCCCGATCCCATGCTGCGCTTGAATCCGCAGACGGCCGCAGACCAAGGTGTGGTCGCCGGCGACTGGGTTTGCATTCGGACTGCGGCCGGTGCCGGCACATGCGAGGCGCGGGTGGCACTGACCGAACGGGTTCCACCCGGGGTGGCGGTCACCGGCATGGGCTGGTGGCGCCCGGACGGCACGGCGCCGCTCTATGGTGCGCTCGAGATCAACATCAACGCGGTGCTGAGCTATGCCGGACCGTATGACAGCGCCAGCGGCTCGCCGAATTCGCGCGGGCTGGCCTGCAGCATCGAGAAGGTCGCGGCGAAGGCAAGCGTCGTCCAATAAGCCTCGCAAGCGGGTTCGCGCAGGGTTTGCGGATTGCGCCGGATGTTTTCGACCGCGGCGCGCCACGCCGCCCGCAGGCGCGCGACCAGGCGCTCGCGATCGCCGAACACCTCGGCATTGATCAGGCGCAACACGGTGATGCCGCGTTCTTCCAGATCACGGGTCTTGGCCAGATCCAGGCGCCAGCGCGATTGCGCACGGTGATAGCCGCCGTCAACCTCGATCGCCAGCCGGATGGTCGGAAAGTAGAAATCGACCACCCAGTCGCCGACCGGCCATTCGCGGCGGAACTCGCCGGCCAGCGCGCCGGCGCCGAGTTCACGCAGGATGCGTTCGAGTTCGGCTTCGGCCGGCGTCGGGTCGAGCCGGCGCAGGTCGGCTTCGGCATAGCGCTCGGCAAACGGCGGCGGAGCGGACTTGTTTTTGCGTGAACGGGGCATCTTGCTCTCTCTGCCGGGCTGCCGACCGCGCATCCGCTGCGCGACTGCAAGGCTCGATCGATATGCTGGCTGTAAATACAGTATATTATTTTTTTCCGGGAAATTGCGTGCTGTGCGACAGATCGTGATGGGTGTCGCCTCGGTTGCGGCGGTGCTGCAGCAACCCGGGCAGGTCCGCTTTGCTGCCATCACAAACGCTCCGCTACGGCCGGACTACTCCTGCGCCAGGCGCACCGGAAAGCGCCGCGGCCCGAACTGCCCCTGGAAGCGCTCGAAGCGCCCCGCCACCTCGGCGTAACAGAAGCGGCAGTGCCCGCCCGGCGTCAAGTTGTATTCGAGGATGCGATGCCAGTCACGCACCACGAGCGCGGTGCCGCACTTGCGGCAGGCGGTGGTGCCCCCGGCGCTGTCGTGGACGTTACCGGTGTAGACGTAATGGAGGCCCGCCTCAAGGCCGATACGGCGCGCGCGCGTGAGGGTCGCCGCGGGGGTGGGCGGCAGGTCGGTCATGCGGTAGTCGGGATGAAACGCGGTGAAATGCAGCGGCACATGCGTGCCCAGTTCGCGCGCGATCCAGGCGCACATGGCGCGCAGTTCTTCATCCGAATCGTTCTGCGTGGGGATCAGGAGGGTGGTGATCTCGGTCCACACCGCAGTGTCATGCACCAGGTAGCGCAGCGTGTCCTTGACCGGCGTAAGGCTGGAGGCGGTGTGGCGGGCGTAGAAATCCTCGGTGAAGGCCTTGAGGTCGACGTTGGCGGCGTCCATCTTCGCGTAGAACTCGCGGCGCGGCGCGGCGTGCATGTAGCCTGCGGTCACCGCCACGGTCTTCAGGCCGTGTTCATGGCAGGCGTCGGCCACGTCCATCGCGTACTCGGCGAAGATCACCGGGTCGTTGTAGGTGAAGGCCACGCTTTTCGACCCGGTCTTTGCGGCCGCCTGCGCGATCGCCTGCGGGTCGGCGCGATCCGTCAGCCGGTCCATGTCGCGCGACTTGGAGATGTCCCAGTTCTGGCAGAACTTGCATGCCAGGTTGCAGCCCGCGGTGCCGAAGGAGAACACCGCCGACCCCGGGTAGAAGTGATTGAGCGGCTTCTTCTCGATCGGGTCGACGCAGAATCCCGAGGAGCGCCCGTAGGTGGTGAGCACCATGGCATCGCCGGCACGAGCACGCACGAAGCACGCGCCGCGCTGGCCGTCGCCGAGCTTGCAGTCGCGCGGGCAGAGGTCACACTGGATGCGCCCGTCGGCGAGCTTGTGCCACCAGCGCGCTGGATGGCGTTCGTCTGCCGCAAAGGTGCTCATGATTCCGCCCATTTGCGCACCGTGTAGCGCGAGACCTTCAGCTGCTGGTCCCAGAAGTCATGGGGCAGGCCGGCCTTGGCCTTCAACTGCAGCAGGAAGTCGTGCGGCCGCGGCAGGGTTTCCCACACCTGCGGCAGGAAGGTCGCGTGGCGCGTCCCGACCTCGAGGGTCACGCCGTCGATCTGCGGCCGCAGTTGCAGAAGCAGGTCGGCCTCGCCGGCGAACACGATCGGCTGCGGTGCATCGAGCACAGACACCTCGACCCGGATCGCGGCGAACTCGCCAGGTGCCAGCGGCGTGAAACGCGGATCGGAAAACGCCGCCGCGCACGCGTTGTGGCGCACATCGTCGATCAGCGGCCGATGCGCCACCAGGCTGCCGATGCAGCCGCGCAACTCGCCCCCGCGCTTGAGGGTCACGAAGGTCGCGCCCGGTTGCGCCAGGAAGGCCGCGCTGCGATCCGTTTCGGGCGCGGGCATGCCCAGGCGCTCGCCGATGGCCGCGCGTGCGAGGCCGAGCAGCACCACGCCTTGATCCGGTGCGCCGGCGGTGGCGATGTCCGCGCCTGCAGCCACGCCAGCGGCCGCACCCTCGACAAACGCCACGGAGGCGTAACCGACCACCCGCGATTTGTCGCCCGCGGTGTCGCCCGAATTGCGCAAGTCGAGCAGCTCGGCGGCGAGACCCCTGCGGCGCGCCACCTTGATCAGGCCGTTGACCGCGGTGGCGCCGCAGGCATGCTCATGGTCGA
>JANPGJ010000239.1:0-2061 GCA_031423955.1 Burkholderiales bacterium | reverse complement strand
TCGACCCGGATCTCGTGATGTCCGAGCGACAGGGCGAGTGCCTCGGCGACCACCGTATCGATCAGGCCGCGGGCCGAAAACTCGGTCTCGCGATCCGGTACGATCTGCGTTTCAAGGCGCGACAAGGTCAGCAGGTCCTCGATCAGGCGCTGCATGCGCTGGGTCTGGTCGAGCATGATCGCCTCGATACGCTGGCGCTGCGCCGGCGGGATCTCGGGCTGGTCGATCATTTGTTCGAGAAAGCCGCCGACTACCGTCAGCGGGGTGCGCAACTCGTGCGAAACATTGGCGATGAAGTCGCGGCGAATCGTTTCCATCCGGGTGAATGGCGTGATGTCACGCGACACCACCATGCGACGGGTCTCCTGAAACGGCAGCAACTGCACCGACAGCGTGGTCTGGGTGACGGCGTCGGTCAGCGGCAGCGGTTCGCGAAAGTCGGCGCGCATCAGGTATTCGGTAAACGTCGGCTGGCGCACCAGATTGAGGATCAGGAAGCCGCGATCCCGTTCGAGGTTGAGACCGAGATGCTTTTCGGCCGACGGGTTGCACCATTCGATCAGTCCGCCACGGTCGAGAATCACGATGCCGTCCGGCAGCGCGCTGGTGGCTTCGATGAAGCGGTTCAGGGTTTCGGTGACCTGGTCGCGCTCGTTGTCACCACGGCGGCGGCTGCGGCGCAGCGCCGAGAATACGGCGGTCCATGCGCCATAGCCGGGGGGCAGTTCGGACAAGGGCTCGCCATTGTCGGGCTGCTGCAGCCAGTCGGTGATGCGCTTCAGGTAGTACAGGTGCAGGGCGACCAGCAGCCCGAGACCGCCGAGGGCAACCACCAGGCCGGGAGTGACGCCGAAGGCGAGTTCGGCGACCAGCGCGCAAAAAGCGATCAGGCCGAAGCGAAACCAGACCGGCAGCCAGAAACGATCCAAAATGGACTCGGGGATGTTGCGAACCCCTCAATTATCCACTGTCGCGCGGGACAGCCGGTAGCCGGCGCCGCGCACGGTCTGCACCAGGCCCTCGGCGTCCTGCATGTTGAGCGCCTTGCGCAGGCGCAAAATGTGGACGTCGACGGTGCGTTCCTCGATGAAGGTATGGTCGCCCCAGACCTGGTCGAGCAACTGGGCGCGCGAAAAAACCCGTTCCGGATGCGCGGTCAGAAAACGCAGCAGCTTGAATTCGGTGGCGCCCATCTCGAGCGCGCGGCCATTGACCCGCGCCTCGTGGCGCGCCGGATCCACCGTCAGCGGGCCGTACACGATCGGCTCGTCGGCATGCTCGGGTGCGCGGCGGCGCAGCAATGCGTTGACCCGCGCCACCAGTTCGCGCGGCGAAAACGGCTTGGTCATGTAGTCGTCCGCGCCGGCATCCAGCCCGGAAATCTTGTCGGCCTCCTCGGCGCGCGCGGTCAGCATGATGATCGGCATGCCCCGGGTGCGCGCGTCGCTGCGCAGGGTGCGTGCCAACTGCACGCCGGACTCGCCGGGCAGCATCCAGTCGAGAATCATCAGGTCCGGCAAGGCATCGCGCACGATCGCAAGCGCGGTGGTAGCATCCATCGCGCGCTTGATGTTGTAGCCCTTCGGCCCAAGGGTGAATTCGAGCAGGTCGAGGATCGCAGGTTCGTCCTCGACCAGCAGGATGGTGGTGTCGATCGCCATGGTCAGCCCGTCCGCCTGGTTGAATCGCGCGCGCGTCTCAAAGCACGCTTTCAATGCCGGAGGACGAATGGCGCACGTCGGTGCCGTCGGCCACATAGATCACATATTCGGCGATGTTCTTGGCATGGTCGCCGACCCGCTCGAGCGCCTTGGCGATCCACACCACGCCGAGCGCGGTGGAGATCGTGCGCGGGTCCTCCATCATGAAGGTGATCAGTTCACGCAGGATGCTGCGGAATTCGTTGTCGATCTGCCGGTCCTGCTTGACGATGCGTTCGGCGGCGCCGCTGTCGATGCGGGCAAACGCGTCCAGCGCATCCTTGAGCATGCCGATGGCCATGTTGGCGGTGACATGAACATCGGAAAAGCCGAACAGGTTGACCACTCCCTGGTCATGCAT
>JANPGJ010000238.1:0-7880 GCA_031423955.1 Burkholderiales bacterium | reverse complement strand
AGGCGACCCAGGACTACCTCGACCTGATGCAGAAGCACAAGGTCACTCCGGCCGGTTCGGTGGCCTTCGACGAGAACGACGCCACCATCTCGGTGGCCCAGGGCCGCAGCGCGATGATCCCGGTATGGTGGTGGCGCCTGCAGCAGTTGCGCGGCAAGGACGCCAAGATCACTGGCGACCAGGTCGGCTTCGCGCCCCTGCCTTCGTATCCAGGTGCCAGTTCCACCACCTATACCAACACCTGGTTCTACGGCCTCAACAAATTCTCGAAAAAGCATGACGCGTCGATGGAATATCTGACCTGGCTGACGCAGCCGAAGATCGAGCGCTCGTTGTTGGTGGACCCGAGCAAGAACGAGATCGTCTGCATGCAGCGCGCCAACCTGATTGACGGTGAAGTCAATCAGGTCAGCAACGGCCTGCATCGCTTCGGCGCGCTCGGCTTGCAGGGCGCGCGCGGCGTACCCCTGATCGCCGAATGGCCGCAGATATCCGACATCCTGGAGACCGCGATGTCGGAACTGGCCAGCGGCAAAACCCAGGTCAAGCCGGCATTGGACGATGCGGCCGGGCGGGTGCGCAAGCTGATGCGCCGTGCCTGATAGCCAGGCAGCACCGCATGCGTGACCGCCGGCTGGTCTTCCTGCTGCTGGTGCCATCGCTGGCGATCACGCTGTTGATGGCACTGTATCCGCTGGGCTATTCGCTGATGGTCAGCTTTCGCGACTGGCGGCTGGCCAAATCGCCGGAGCCCGGGGGCTTGGTCGGCTGGGAAAACTACCGGCTGCTGCTGACCGACGACCCGGAGTTTTTGGCCAGTGCGTTGGTGACCCTCAAGTTCGTGGTCGCCGATGTCGCCGTCACCCTGGTCGTCGCGATGCTGATCGCGGTGGTGCTGCAGCGGGTCGGGCGGCTCTATGCGCTGACCCGTACGCTGTTGATCATTCCGTTCGTCATGAGCCCGGCGCTGATTGGCGTGTCCCTTCGCTTCATGCTCAACCCGGAATACGGTGTGATGGACGCCATCATCGGCGGCCTGGTGCCTGCCGCCAAAGACCTGGTCTGGCTGGCCGATGAACACTGGGCAATGGCCGCATTGGTGCTGGCCGACGTCTGGCATTGGGCGCCCTACATGGCGCTGGTGCTGCTCGGCGGCCTGGCGTCGGTGCCGAAGGATTCGGTCGAAGCCGCGCAGGTCGACGGCGCCTCGGCCTGGCGCGCCTTCTTCACGGTCGTGCTGCCGCAGATGAAGCCGGTGATTGCGGTGGTGCTGGTGTTGAAGACGGTGTTCGCACTGAAAACCTTCGACATGGTCTACACCCTGACCCGCGGCGGCCCTGGTGCTTCGACCCAGACCCTGGCCTACCAGATCTATGCCACCGGCTTCCAGTTCTACGACATGGGCTATGCCGCGGCCGCCGCCTACCTGCTGACTGCGGTGCTGATGGTGCTGGCCGGTTTTTATGTGCGCCTGATGTTCGCCGGTGAACGGCGTGCCGATCATGCGTAGCCGCGTGGTCTCGCCGGCAGCCGTGATCGCACCGCTGATCGCGTTGGCGACCATTCTTGCCATCGTGTTTCCGATTGTCTGGATCGCGCTGACTTCCCTGAAAGAGCCGCGCGAGGTCTATGCCCTGACCCTGGCGTTCACGCCGACCCTGGACAACTTCCGCACCGTGTTCGAACACCCGTGGAACCTCGGCGCCAAACTGGTCAACAGCCTGGCGGTGTCGACCGCCACGGTGACCCTGGCGATTCCGGTCGCCACCATGGCGGCCTATGGTTTCTCGCGCTTCGAGTTTCCCGGCAAACGGCTGCTGTTCGTCCTGATCATCGCCACCCAGTTCGTGCCGGCGGCGATCATCGTGCTGCCGTATTACCTGATGTTCCGCGAGTTCGACCTGCTTGACAGTCTCGCCGGCCTGGTCCTGGTCAACCTGTCGATCGTGTTGCCCTATGCGGTATGGATGATCAAGGGCTTCATCGACGCGGTGCCGATCGATATCGAGGAATCGGCGGTGATCGATGGCGCGTCGCGACTGCGCGCGCTGCGCGAAATCGTGGTGCCGGCGGCGCTGCCGGGCCTGATCACCGCGGCCCTGTTCTGCTTCACGCTGACCTGGAACGAGTTCCTGTTCGCCCTGATCCTGACCAAGCAGAAGGCGCTGACCCTGCCGGTGGGCCTGATCAGCTTTCACACCGAGCGCGGCGACCTGTGGGAACTGATGGCCGCCGCCGGCGTGATGATCACCCTGCCGATGTTCCTCTTGTCATTGCTGTTCCAGAAACACTTCATTCGCAGTCTCACCTCGGGAGCCGTACGATGAACCTTGGCCCTTCTGCCGGCGGCGCGCCGCGATGACCACCATCGCGCTCAAGGGGCTTGAGAAGCGCTGGGGCCGGGTGGTCGGCGTGCATCCGATGGATCTGGAAATCGCCGATCGCGAATTCCTGGTCTTGCTCGGGCCCTCCGGCTGCGGCAAGACCACCACCATGCGGATGGTCGCCGGGTTGGAGGAATGTTCCGCAGGCGACATCCTGTTCGATGGCCTGCGCGTCAATGAGGTGCGGCCGCAGCAGCGCGATGTCGCCATGGTGTTCCAGAACTACGGCCTGTACCCGCATCTGACGGTCGAGGAAAACATTGCGTATCCGCTCAAGGTGCGCAATGTGCCAGCCTCCGAACGTGCGGCACGCATCGCGCGCGCCGCCGAGCGCGTCGAACTCGGCGCCCTGATGCAGCGCAAGCCGCGCGAACTGTCGGGCGGGCAGCGCCAGCGGGTGGCGCTGGCGCGCGCGATCGTGCGCACGCCGCGGGTGTTCCTGATGGACGAACCGCTGTCCAACCTCGATGCAAAGCTGCGCCTGTCGATGCGTACCGAGATCAAGCACCTGGCCCACGAGCTTGGCGTGACGATGATCTACGTGACCCACGATCAGGTCGAGGCGATGACCCTGGCGCACCGCATCGTGGTGATGCGCGAAGGCCGCATCGAGCAGGTGGGCTCGCCAGAGGAGGTCTACAACCGGCCGGCCTCGATGTATGTGGCCGGCTTTATCGGTGCGCCGCCGATGAACCTGATCCACGGCGACATCGTCGCCGGCGAATTCCGCGTCGAGAGCCAGGCCATCGGCGGCGCACCGAACCGGTTGGCCGGCCGCCGTGTGCTCGGCATTCGGCCGGAAGACATGCAGGTGGTGGCTACCGCCGGCGACCTGCGCCTGCCGGTCTACGCCTCCGAGCTTCTGGGCGACAGCCGGCTGCTGTCATTCAAGCTGGCCGGCAACCTGATCTCGGTGCGTGCGCCGAAAGACCTGCGCGCCGATTTCGGCGACCTGCTGGACCTGTCGTTGCCGCGCGAACACCGTCACTGGTTTGACGCGCAGTCCGAACAACGCATCGACCCACTTCACTAGAATCGAAATGCCCACCGTCATCTCCGCTGCCGACGCCGCGCGGCGCCTGATCCGCCGTGCCGACTATGTCGCCTGTGTCGAAGCCTTCATCGACTGCCGCCGGCCAGGCTCGATGCCGAAGGAAAATTATTCGATGATCGGTCCCGGCGTCACGCAAAACCCGGCACAGGTGATCAACCTCAAGGAGTTGCACGGGTTCAACATTGGCGCGGCCGCCATGCCGCACGGCATCACCAACAATCTGCATATCCATTTCACCTCGGAGGTGTTCATCTGTGCCGCCGGTGAATGGCTGCTGCGCTGGGGCGCGGGCGGCGGCGACGGCGAAGCGATGCTGCGCGAAGGCGACATCGCCTGCATGCCGACCTGGATCTTTCGCGGCTTCACCAATGCCGGGCCGGACGACGGCTGGCTGTTCACCTGCCTGGGCGGCGACGACACCGGCGGCATCATCTGGGACCCGGAGATACTCGCCGAAGCCGGCGGCCACGGCCTGTGGCTGACCGCGGACAACGAAATCGTCGATACCGGGCCGGGCGGCGCGCCGCCGGCCGTTCCCTTGATGGCGCCGTTCCCCGCCAGCGCAACCAGGGCATTGCGACGCTTCAGCCTGGCCGAAATGGAGGCACGCATCCTGCGCCGCGCCGATCGTGATTTTGCGATCGCCACCCTCGACGGCGCGCTGCCGGGGCACGGCGCGCAATGGGCGCCGGTGATCGGCCGTGGCCTGAGCCAGCGCCTGGGGCATACGCCGAAAGTCAGCGAGCCACAGGGTTTTTCGATCGAATGGCTGCGCCTGGCGCCGGGCTGCCGTACTGCTGCGTTCCACACCGCCGAGAAGATGGTGGTGATGCTGATGCAGGGCGATGCGATGGCGGTTGACTTCAATAGCGGGGGCGAGACTGTGCGGCTGGACATGGGCTATCGCGACACGCTGTCGATTCCCGGCGACACCATTCGTGCGTTTTCCAACCCGACCGATCAAACGCTCGAAGCGGTGGTGATCCTGCCGGGCGACCAGCGCAAGCACGCGCGCTTCGACATGAACCTGGTGGCGGCGGCGCGCGCCGCCGATTGGGCACTCGACGCCAACGGCTACTTAGCCC
Source organism: Burkholderiales bacterium (assembly GCA_031423955.1). Classification (GTDB taxonomy): domain Bacteria; phylum Pseudomonadota; class Gammaproteobacteria; order Burkholderiales; family JAEUOS01; genus JAEUOS01. The sequence continues at coordinate 3,357 of JANPGJ010000238.1, read as the reverse complement.
CCGCCTCGCTGTTGCCCAAAAGCGCGTTGCTGGCGGGCGAACGTTATGCGGCGTAGCACCGCCGGTTCGCGCGAGCCGGTCGGCCGCCAAGCCACCTCGCACGATGTGGCGCAACGCGCCGGCGTGTCGCAGTCGGCGGTGTCGCGCGCCTTCACCCGCGGCGCGAGCATCGCAGCGGCCACCCGCGAGAAAGTGATGGCGGCTGCCAGCGCGCTCGACTATCGGCCCAACCAGGTGGCGCGTGCCCTGATTTCCGAACGCAGCGGCCTGGTGGGCCTGGTGATTCCGCCGGACTTCATCCCGCTCTACAGCCTGGCGCTTGGTGAATTCGCGCGCAGGTTGCCCACCGCCGGGCTGCAACCGCTGGTGCTGGCGGCCGAAGCCTCGACCCGCGCCGACGAACTGGTCGAGAAGTTCATCGAGTACCGCGTCGACGGCGTGATCCTCACCGCCGCCACGCTGTCATCCGGCGTTGCGACGCGCTGCGCGCAGCGCGGCATCGCGGTGATTCAATTCGGGCGTGCGGAACTGCGCGCCCGCGGCGCGCGGGTATCGAGCGACGACCTGGGTGGCGGGCGCATCGCCGCACGCCTGCTGCGCGCGTGCGGCGCGCGCCGTGCCGCTTATCTGGGCGGCGATCCTGACACCTCGACCGACCGTGACCGCGCCGCAGGCTTCATGCAGGAATGGCCGGCCGCGCCGACGGTGGGTGCCGGCAGGTTCGCCTATGCCGAAGGCGCGGCGGCAGCGCGCACCCTGTTGCGCCTGAAACCCCGTCCGGATGCGGTGTTCTGCGGGTCCGATGTCCTGGCCTATGCCCTGCTCGATGTCGCGCGGCACGAATTCGGCTTGAGCGTTCCGCAGGGTCTGATGGTGATCGGTGTCGACGACGCGCCGCCGTCGGCGTGGCAGGGCTACTCGCTGTCCACCATGCGCCAGGACGTGCCGAATCTGGTGGCGCAAACCGTCGACCTGCTGGTCGAGCGGATCGCCAACGCCGGCGCGCGCGCGCGCGCGATCACCGTTGCCATGACCCCGGTGCTGCGCAACACGACGCCTCACCTTGATCCCGCTTCCCTGGCGCGCGCAAGCAGACTCGACTGATCCCGAAAACCTTCCATCCCGGAGCAAGCACGATGGCCCAAGACCGCATCCTCACCACCCATGTCGGCAGCCTGCCGCGCCCGCAGGAAGTGGTGGACCAGTTGTTCGCCGAAGACGAAGGCACATTGACCGACCACGCGACCTATGCACGCGTTATGCGGGAGGCGGTGGCAACGGTGGTCAAGCGCCAGGTCGATGCCGGCGTCGATGTGGTCAGCGACGGCGAGATGAGCAAGATCAGCTATGCCACCTACATCCGCCATCGCCTGACCGGCTTCGAGCTGGGCGAGATGCCGCGCGCGGTGCCGAAAGACCTCGATGACTTTCCCGACTACAAGGAGCGCCTGGCCAAACTCGGCGCCACGCCGAAATACCACCGGCCGATCTGTTGCGCGCCGATCGCGGTGCGCACCCTCGAACCGCTGAACGCCGATCTGGCGAACCTCGCAGCCGCAGTGCAGGCCGGCGGTGCCGGGCGCGCGTTCATGAACGCCGCCTCGCCCGGCGTGGTCGCGGTATTCCAGCCCAATCGCCACTACCCGACCCAGGAAGCCTACATCGGCGCCCTGGCCGCCGCCATGCAGACCGAGTACGAGGCGATCGTCGCCGCCGGCTTCGACCTGCAGATCGACGCACCGGACATCGCGATGGGCCGGCACATCCGCTTTCGTGACGTGGATGATGCGGAATTCATGCGCAACGCCCATCTGCAGATCGATGCGCTCAATCACGCATTGGCCAAGATCGACCCGGCGCGGGTGCGCATGCACATCTGCTGGGGCAACTACGACGGCCCGCACCACCATGACGTGCCGCTGGAAACCATCATGCCGGTGGTGCTGAAGGCGCGCGTCGGCACCTATGTGTTCGAGGCCGCCAATCCGCGCCATGCGCATGAATGGGAGGTCTGGCAGGCGACCAGGATCCCCGACGACAAGATACTCGCGCCCGGGGTGATCGACTCGGTGTGCAACTTCATCGAACATCCGCGCCTGGTGGCGCAACGCCTGCTGCGCTTCGCCGACATCGTCGGGCGCGAACGGGTGATGGCAGCCTCCGACTGCGGCTTCGGCACCTTCGCCGGATTCGGCGCGGTGCACCCGCCGATCGCCTATGCCAAGTTGAAGGCGATGGCGGAGGGCGCGGCGATCGCCAGCGAGAAGTTGTGGAGTCGGTCCTGAGAGTGATATGCAATTTGCTATCATGGTTCCTTACAATTGTCGTTTTCGAAAGGAATAGCATGAGCACCGCGACCCTCACCAGCAAAGGCCAGACCACTATTCCCAAGGATATTCGCGATGGGCTGTCGCTCAAGGCGGGCGACAAGCTGGACTTTCATATGCTGTCCGATGCCAGCGCTAGTCTTCGCGTGCGGCGTGGAAGTCTGGATGACTTCATCGGCATCCTTCACGTACCGGGCCGCAAGGCCATGACCGGCGACGACGTCAAGGCCGCTATCGCCAAGACGCTCAAGCGCAAACACGCACTTACACGCAAGTGATCGGTGTCGACACAAATATTCTTCTGCGGCTGGCTACCAACGATGATCCAGCGCAGGTTGCAAGCATCAGGCGGTGGCTTGCGACCCACGCGCAAGGTGAACAGCTTTACGTCAATCACGTGGTTCTGGCCGAAGCGATCTGGACCCTCAAATCGGTCTACCGCGCTGACCGCCGGAGAATCGCGCACTTTGTCGACTCCCTGCTTGGTAGTGCCGGCTTCGAGGTGGAATACGCTGCGGCAGTCGAAGACGCGCTGCAGGCATACCAGGGCGGGACTGTCGATTTTCCCGATTGCCTGATCGCCTCAAAGAACGCAGGGCAATGCGATCTGACCATCACCTTTGACAAGGGTGCAGCCAGCCTGCCGCAATTCACCTTGCTGAAATAGGTCGGAGCGCAGGCGCTATTCCCGCCCGATCGCAGCCTCTGCTGCACCCTCCTGGTCGACAGCTCGCGGTGGCGACAGACGCACCGTCACCTTTTTCAACAAACCCGTGAACTCGAACGGCGCGGCATAGTGCGACACCGGGCTGCCGCGATCGCGGCCGATGTCCAGGCCCGACCACGAGATGAAGTTGTTGAAGCCGATCTTCGATTGCAGTGAACCGGCGGGTTCGCCGTTGATCAGGAGCGTGCCGGTGCGGTATTGCGAAATCGGTCCGGCGCCAATCGCGGCGGGCGGCGGCGGGCCGAGCGGCCCCTGCTCCATGCGAAAGCCCAGCTTCACATGCCCGCTCGGCACCGGGCGATC
>JANPGJ010000237.1:0-13340 GCA_031423955.1 Burkholderiales bacterium | reverse complement strand
CACCGAAGTCGGCGCACGCGACGGCTTCCAGTCCGAAAAGATGTTCATCCCGACCGAAACGAAGGCCGACCTGATCAACGCGCTGATCGATGCCGGCGTCACGAGCTTCGAGGCGACGTCGTTCGTGTCGCCGCGCGCGGTGCCGCAACTGGCCGATGCGACGCAGGTGATGGAATTGATCGAGCGCCGGCCCGGCGTGCGGCTCACCGCCCTGGTGCCGAATGCGCGCGGCGCCGAGCGCGCGGCGGCAGCCAAGGTGGACATGATGGCTTCCTTCATTTCCGCCTCCGAGACCCATTGCCAGGCCAATCTCAACAAGTCGATCGACGCGGCGATCGCCGACTTCAACGAATTCGCACCGATCGCCAAGAAGTACGGCATCGCGCTGCGCGGCGCGGTCGCCACCGCGTTCGGCTGCCCGTTCGAGGGCGATGTGTCGATCGACAATATCCTCAAGATCGTGGCCGCCTACGATGCCGGCGGTGCGCGCCACATCAGCCTGGGCGACACCACCGGCATGGCGACGCCGCCGGTGGTCACCCGCACCGTTGAGGCGATTCGCGCGCGCTTCCCGGAGATGATCATCGCGCTGCATTTCCACAATACCCGCGGCATCGGCCTGGCCAATGTGATGAACGGCCTCGCGCTCGGCATCCGCGAGTACGAGTCGTCGTTCGGCGGCCTCGGCGGTTGCCCGTTCGCCCCCGGTGCAACCGGCAACATCTGCACCGAGGATCTGGTGTACCTGCTGCATGAATGCGGCTACCAAACCGGCATCGATCTCGAAGCGCTGGCCGCGGTCGCGCGCCGCGTGCAGGGGGTGATGCGGCGCGACCTGCCGGGGCAATTCATGAAGGCCGGGGCGCGCCTCAAGCTCACGCCGATCGAGTCGATCTCGCGCGCGGTCGGCTGAAGAGCACAGCGGCATCGCTCCATGGCGGCGCCGCATGGCAGCGTGGAATGCAGGCGCATGCCGCACATAAAAGCAATCTGGAGACTGCGATGCATAGCTGGAAAAAGTGGGTCGGTGCGCTGATTCCACTGTCAGGTTTGATGCTGCTTCCGGCCACGGCACAGGAGTTTCCCGCCAGGCCGATTCGAATCATCGTGCCCTTCGCGCCCGGCGGCAATGTCGACATCACCGCGCGCATCATCGCCCCCGGCATGGGTGAAATCCTGGGGCAGCAGGTGATCGTCGAGAATCGTCCCGGTGGCGGCGGCATGGTGGCCACCGCCCAGGTGGTCAAGGGTGCGGCCGATGGTTACAGCCTGGTCCTCGGGTCGTCGAGCACGATCTCGGTGGCACCGGCAGTGGCGAAGACCCCGCCTTATGACCCGACCCGCGATCTCGCGGTGGTCGGTCCGATCCAGGCGGTGCCGATCGTTCTGACTGCTTCGGTGAAAAACAGCATCGGCAGCTATCGCGATTTCGTGGCGCAGGCGCAGGCCCGCCCTGGCCGGGTTTCCGTGGCCTCGGCCGGCACCGGTACCTCGAACCATCTGGCGCTCGAGCTCTTGATCAGGCAGACCGGCCTGAAGCTGATCCATGTGCCGTACAAGGGTTCGGGGCCGGCGCTGGTCGATCTGGTCGGCGGTCAGGTGGACACCATGATGGACCAGCTCACCGCTTCGATGGCACACATCAAGGAAGGTCGGCTACGGGCGCTGGCCGTCACCACCCGCAAACGTTCCGCGTTGTTGCCCGAGGTGCCTTCAATGGCCGAACTCGGGCTCGCCGACTACGATGTGAGCACCTTTACCGGCCTGTTCGCCGCCGCCGGTACGCCGCGGCCGGTTCTCGACAAGCTGGCTGCGGCGCTCTCGCGCGTGCTGGCGCAACCGGCGATTCGCGAGCGCTTCGTCGCGCTCGGGGTCGAGATGATCGAGTCGGACGCGAGGACCTTCGACGCCTACGTGAAGAAGGATTTCGAGAACTGGCGCGCGGTCGCGCGCGACGCCAACATCTCGCTCGAATAGTCGCCGTGAGCGAGCGACCGCTGCTTCCGGGTCATCCGCCGCGTGGCTGGCGGCTTTGCCGCTGCTGAACAATGGCTGCGCCGACAGCCGCCTTGCGGCAACTCGAAGCGCTGCGCCTGGAGGTCGGTGTCGACGTCGCCGTGCGCAAGCGCGAACTGGTGCGGCGCTTGCGGCGAGCGCGGTTTGGCAGTGCCGCGACGCTCGTGCGCTACCACGAGATACTGTGTTTCATGGCGGCGTATCCGGACGATGCGCGCCTGCTGGCAATGGTCCGGCGCGAGCTGCTTGGGTTATCCCGTCGCTCCGACCTGGCGCGTTGGCGCAATGCGCTGGCCGACAGCGGAATCGCCGGCACCGCCACCCACTACAACTATTTCTGGATGACGGCGCGCTGGCTGGCCCGGCGTTTTCCGCGGCGCTTTCGCGTTGATTGGTCGGCACCCGAATTCGCGGCGCGGGTCAAGGCTGCGTTGCCCCTGCTCTTGCCCTGGCACCAGGCCGAAGCGGTCAAGCGCTCGGCGCTGCCGGTACAGGCGATTGTCGATCGCCTGCGCGGCAACATGACCGACGCGGCCTTTCTCGCGCAGGCCATCGAGGGGTTGGCGGGCGACAGTTTCGCGCGCGAGCACATCCACGACAGCATTGACGCCGCCTTCGTGCTGGAGCCAGGGCACGGATTCCCGTCGCGCACCCTCGCCTGGCATGGCGCTGCGCCATCGGTGTTTCGCAAGACGCGGCCGAGCGCGGCGCGTCCCGACCTGGGAACGGAGTTGCGCCGCGAACCGCTGGGCGCGCGGCGCGTCGGCACAAGCGAAGGACGCGCGCTGATCGAACTGGCGCGCGAGGCCATGCTCACCCGCGGGCGCGACCTTGCGGCGTTTTCCTGGGGCGACCTGCGCGATGTGATGCTCATCGATGATGGCGACGGCCTGGCGTTTGCGCTGATCGGTTCGCTGCCCGAGCGGCGCCTGCCGCTGCCGGTGGTGCATGGCTGGCTGCTGCTGCGCAACCAGGTGCCGGTGGGCTATGTGCAGACTGACTGCCTGCTGGCCGGTGCTGAAGTGGCCTTCAACGTGTTTCCGACCTTTCGCGGCGCCGAAGCCGCTTATCTGTTTGCGCGCGTGCTCGCCTGCGCCCGCCATCTGCTGGGGGCGCGCGCGTTTTCGATCGAGCCGTACCAGCTTGGCGAAGGCAACGAAGAGGGCATCGAATCGGGTGCCTGGTGGTTCTACTACAAACTGGGCTTCCGGCCGACCGCGGCGGAACCCAGGCGCCTGTTGGCGGCGGAACTTGAACGCATGCACCGGCAACCGCGGCATCGCTCGAGCGCGGCGACATTGCTGCGCCTGGCCAGCGGCCACCTGGTCTGGCAACCGGAAACCGGGCGCCGCGCCTGGTTGCCGCTGGTGCCAGGCCTGGGTCTGGCACGGCGCTGGGACTGCGGGCCAGATGCGCCGCAGGCGGCTCTGCAACGCTTCGCGATCGCCGGCAATCCGCGCTGGCCGCGCGATGAGCGCGCGGCATGGGCGCGACTCGCACCGTTCCTGCTGGCCTTGGGCGGGGTGGAGGCGTGGAGCGCGGCGGACAAGCGCTCTGCGGTCATCGCGCTGCGCGCCAAGGGCGGGCAACGCGAAATCGAATTCCTGCGCCGGGTCGACGCGCATGCGCCGTTGCGCAAGGCGCTCGAACGCCTGTTGCTCACGACCTCACGGTGCGCCTAGAAATGCTTGCGCGCCGGAATCGGACACCGGCCGCAAGGGATCAACCCGGCTTTCCGTCCGCCCGCGGACGAGTCAGCACCGGCCAGTAGCGCAGCGCGTACAACGCGAATCCGGCGCACCACAGGGTGCCCGATGCGCGTACCGACAGCAGATAATGGTCCGGCGCCGCCAGCGGCAGGCCCACCCGTACCAGCGCCGCGCCCAGGACCAGCAGGTAGCATATGACTTCCCAGCCATCGACCGCCAGCGGGCGCCCGGTGTGACCGCGCGCGGTCCGGGTCATCATGCCGATGGTCATGCCGCCGATCGCGCCGACTGCCAGAGCATGGGTCGCCAGGTTGGCGGCGACCCAGTCGGCTTCGGCCAGGGCGCGCAGGGCCAGGTGCAGCGGAATCCACAGGTAGGCTGCATGCAAGACCCAGACGATCGGCACGCGCAGGGTTTTCCAGGGCCGCCACAAGGCCAGGCGCGCGGCATGCGCGCAGGCAGCAATCGCGGTCACGGCGATCATCGGCAGGCCGCGCAACTGCAGGCAGTCGGCCGTCAGCAATGCCAATATCGAGCCCAGCGCCAGTTTTTCGACCATGGCCACGCGCCCGGCGCCGGCGCCGGCGACGCCGTTGTTGGTGAACATCGGGATCACCCGGCCGCCCATCACTGCGATGATGAACAGCACGATATCGAGGCCGACGCGAATGCCGATCCAGCCCGGCATCGCCAGTAGACCGAGTTGCGTCAGGTGCGTAAGGCCCGAGGCGATGCCCATCACAACCAGCAGGGCAATGAAAAAATAGTTGCGCCGGTTGCCCGCCGCGATGAACGGCAGCGCCAGCACAAACGCGGCGGCAAACGGAAATGCCACATTGGCAATCGCCGCGGCCCAACCGAACGGGCTCAGCACCAGCACTCTGCCAGCCAGCCACAGCAGCACCAGCGCCATCAGCCTGGGCCCGGCCACCGTCGGCCGGCCCGACCAGTTCTGGCCGGCGGTCAGCAGAAACCCGACCACCACGGCAAGCGCGAAGCCGAACAGCATTTCGTGGGCATGCCAGACCGCACCCGCCAGATACGCACGGCGCAACCAGCCCGCGTGCTGTGCGGTCCACAGCCCGACCGACAGGGCGGCGAAGATGCTGGCGGCCAGATAGAAGGGCCGGAAGCCAAGCTGCCAAAGCGCCCAGGAGGGAGGTGCTGCGGGCGCGACTGCGACGGATCCGGGTTGCACAATGGTCAAGGCCGGTTTGCGATGCGGCAGCTTACGCCGATCTCCAGGGTTCGCTGCTTGCCGGCGCCTGGCGTGATTGCGCACCCCGGGTCGCGCATGGCAGGGTTTGGCGCACCGTCGGCCGGCGAGCTAGGACAACGGCTTCAGCGGCTTGTCCGCGAACCAGACCAGTTGCTGGCTCTGGGCCAGCAATCGGCCCGCTTCACTCCATACGTTGGTGTGCTGGTCGTGGAAGCCGTCCGCGCCAATATCGCAATGCGAGTCCAACAGCACGTGGCCGGTTCCCGCCTGCGCCAGCGCTGCAGCCGGGGTGCGGAAAAACACGTTGTAGACCAGCGTGGTGATCATCACCGGCGCGGGCAGGCGCAGCCAGAGCGACGGAAATGCGGCGTCGCAGATGGCCGCGATCGAGCGCGTGTCCAGGGCGCGCGGTTCGGCATCGCGCAGCCACAGCAGCGAGTCCATGGTCTGGGCGCCGGCGAACATCGGCGCGCTGACGAGCCGGAAGTCGTAACGCTTGAGGAATTCGGGTATCCGGTAACGCCGTGGCGGCGCCGGGGCGGTGGCCTCGGCCGGCGGCGCCGCGGGCATGCGCGCGTCGGCCAGCGTGAAGGTGTCGCGCCAGCCTGACAGGGTCACGGTGGCGTGAGCGCAGACCCGCTCCTGGCCGCCATCCTCGCTTGCCTGCAGGATCTCGCTTTGCCAGAAGGCGGTGCTGCGGTTCTGGCGAATGCAGGTGGTGCGCACCTGGAACGGCGCCTGGCGCAGCGAACCGATGAATTGCGCCTGTAGCGCCACCGGGTCGCCGCGGGCGTCCTCCTCGCAGAGCACGGCATGCAGCAACATGGCCGCGATCCAGCCGCCGTAAGGACCGATGGTGTTCCAGTAGAGCGGGCTGGAAGGCGAGTGCCAGAGATGCGGTCCGGCCGGACTCAGGGCGAGGGAGAGGTCGAGCGGGTGGGTGGAAGGCATCGGGTATGGAACGGAACGAAACCGGGCCGAGTTTACGGGACCGGGCGCGCGCCGGACAGCATATTCGGCCGAAATGGTTCGGCGAATCCGGCTTGTTCAACGGTTTGGGGTGTGCGTGCCGGAGCGAGAATACCGATTTGGCGCGGCATGCGAAAATCCTGGCGCAAGGGTGGCATCACGTGCTGCCAGCCGCGCGATTTTTCCGGAGAGGGCGCATGTCGGGATTGCTTCGCAACAAGTGGAGTGCGGTGGTTACAGGCGCGCTTGCCGTGGCTTGTCTGGATTCCACGGCACAAGGCGTGTATCGGCAGACCGACGAAAAGGGCAGGGTGGTCTACAGCGACGTGCCGCAAGAGCGACCGGGCAAACCGGCCGTTGCCCAGCAGCCACTGTCCAATGCAGCGCCGACGCGGCCGCCCCAGGCGCAGCCGAATGCGAAGGGCGGCGCCGGCGCCCAATACAAGCCGACCGGGCCGGTGGTCGACTACACGGGCCGCTATTCGCAACCCGAATCCTTTGGTTTCAAGACCTCCGGCAAGACTTCGCGGCCGCAGTACCAGGAGAAGTCGCTCGATCAGCGGATTGACGAGCAGAACTCGCGTCAGGCGACGCTGGAACGCGAGGCCCAGCAACGTGCGCAGGCGAATCGCGAACAGGCGATCGAGCGGGATCGCCTGCGGGTCGAGCGGGAGGCGAAACTGCGCCTTGAAGACGACAAACGCAAGCTGCGCGAATTGTCGCGCGAGAATGATCGCCGATGAAAAAGCCAGTGAACCATTTGCTGCTGATCCGATCAATGGTCGGCGCCGTGCTGGCACTGGCTGTCGTTGCGGCGCCGGCGTCCGCGCAAGGCCTGTACCGCCACGTCGACGAGCGCGGCCGCGTCACCTACAGCGATGTGCCGTCGGACAACAATGCGCAACGCCTCAAGCAGGCCGCACCCAATGTCGGTTCCAAAGAGGCGGTCAAGCAGCTTGAGATGGCCAAACGTGATCGCCAGCAACTCGAGGCGGAGGAGCGCCTGGCCGCCCAGCGGCGCGCAATCGCCGCCACGCCGGCGCCTCCACCGCAGCCGGTGATCATTCCTGGGCGCCGTGGTGGTTACGATTCCACCCAGCCACCGGCCCAAGCGGCCGGCGATTCGAGCCGCCGCTACTGAGAGCGGGCCGGCGATTCGAGCCGCCGCTACTGACGCCGCGCCGTGAGGCGCAAGCCGTTACACTGGCGGGCCGTCGGGTTGGCCAGCGGTCACCGGTGCAATTTCAGGGAACAAACATCATGGGTGCATTCGCACGTGCTCTGGCGTGCCTGTCGCTTGCGGTCGCGGCCGCGGGCCACGCGCATCCGGCGGACACCGTGCTGATCAATGGCAAGGTCGTCACCGCCGACCTGCGCGCATCGATCCATCAGGCAGTCGCGATTCGCGACGGACGCATCGTTGCCCTGGGAACTTCGGCGACGCTGCGCAAGCAGGCCGGGCGCGGTGCGCGCGTGATCGACCTCGGCGGGCGCACGGTGATTCCCGGCCTGATCGACTCGCACATGCATGCGGTTCGCGCCGCGCTCAGTTATTCGGCCGAAGTGCACTGGTTCGGGCTGGCATCGATCGACGAAGCGCTGGCGAGGGTGCGCCAGGCGGCGCGCGGCGCCCGGCCAGGTGCCTGGCTGGTGGTTGCCGGCGGCTGGACCGAAGAGCAATTCCGCGAGCGGCGCCGGCCGACCCAGGCTGAACTGATTGCCGCCGCGCCGGACAACCCGGTGTATGTGCAGTGGATGTACGGCTGGGCCATGCTCACCCCGCTGGCCCACCAGGCACTGGCCATCAGCGCCGAATCCGATTTGCCGGGCGGCGGCAAATTCGAACGCGACGCCGCCGGCAATCCGACCGGTGCGATTGTCGGCGGCATCGTGCCCTTGTTCGACAAGTTGCCGCGACCGGCTTACGCGCAGAAGGTCGATGGCACGAAGAAGTTCTTTCGCGAACTCAATCGCGTGGGGCTCACCGGCGTGATCGACCCGGGCGGGTTCAACATGGCGCCGGAAGAGTATGCGCCGCTGTTGCAACTGTGGCGCGAACGTCAACTGACCGTGCGCATGGGCTACAGCTAGTTTTCGCAAAAGCGCGGCCGCGAACTGGAGGAGTTCAAGGAACTGACGCAGTTGTTGCCGATGGGCTTTGGCGACGACATGCTGCGCTTCAACGGCATCGGCGAGCGCGTTACCTTCGGCATGTACAACAACGACAAGCCCACCGAAGCCGACAAGGAACAGTTCCATCAGGCCGCGCGCTGGGCCGCCGAGCGCGGCATGACGCTGACCCAGCACTGGCACAGCGATGCCTCGGTGCATCACCTGCTCGATGTGTTCGAACGGGTCAACCGCGAATTTCCGATCGCCGGGCTGCGCTGGTCGATCGCGCATCTCAACGACGCCTCCGAAGCCACGCTCAGGCGCATGCAGGCGCTGGGCGTCGGCTGGGCGGTGCAGGGGGCGATGTATTTCGACGGCGAACGCGAACTGCGCGCCAGGGGCGCGACCGAACTTGCGCGCATGCCGCCGCTTGCGACCGCCTTGAAGGTCGGCACGGTGGTGGGTGCGGGCACCGATGCGCACCGGGTAGCGAACTACAATCCGTTCGTGACATTGCGCTGGCTGCTCGATGGCAAGTCCGCCGGCGGGGTGTCTTTGCGCGGGGCCGTCGAAACGCCTGATCGCATTCAGGCCCTGCGCATGTATACCCAGGGCTCGGCCTGGCTGGCGCATGATGAAACCAGGCGTGGCGCGCTGGGCGTCGGCAAGCTGGCCGATCTGGTGGTGCTTGACCGCGATTTCATGACGGTGCCGGTGGCGGAAATCGCCGGCCTGCATTCGCTCATGACCATGGTGGGCGGCCGGGTGGTGTATGCCGGCGCGCCGTTCCAGAAGTACGAAAGGCAGGATTGAAGGTGTCGACCGCCGGGGGCGTGGCGGCACGTGACGCCGACCTGACCCATGCGGCTGCGGCCTGAGGAGAAGTGAATGCAAATGAACAATCGCCGGATCCGCGCCACCTGCGCCGCATTGATCGGACTGGTATTTGCGCTGGCGGCACCCGGCGCGCAGGCCCAGAACTACCCGAACCGTCCGGTGCGCATCCTTGCCGGCTTTCCGCCGGGTGGTGGCACCGACATCACCGCCCGCATCCTGGTGGTCAAGTTGTCTGAATACTGGGGCCAGCAGGTGATCGTCGAGAACCGCGCCGGCGCCAGCGGCACCATCGCCGCCGATCTGGTGGCCAAGTCCGCGCCCGATGGTTATACCCTGCTGATGGGCCTGCCCAATTCGAACGTGGTGGCCCAGCATGCGTTTCAAAAGCTGCCGTACGACCAGCAGAAGGACTTTGCGCCGGTGGTGCCGGTGTCGCAGGTCGCGTTGGTGCTGACCCTGCATAACGGGATTGCGATCAACGATGTGAGGACACTGATCGCGCAGAGCAAGGTCAGGCAGTTGCGCTACGCGTCGTCCGGCAACGGCAGCGTGCAGCACATGTCGACCGAGACCTTCAAGTTCCTCACCGGCGCCGACCTGCTGCACATCCCGTACAAGGGCAGCGGGCAGGCGGTGGTCGACCTGATTGCCGGCCAGGTCGACATGAATCTCGACACCATGCCGACGGTGCTGCAGCACATCAAGGGCGGTCGCCTCAAAGCGATCGCGGTGGGCACCGCGAAGCGCACCGTGCAGTTGCCGGAAGTGCCGACGATTTCGGAATCCGGCGTGCCGGGCTTCGTCGCCACCAACTGGTACGGCCTGTTCGCGCCGGCAGCAACGCCGAAAGAGGTGATTGCGAAAATCAATGCCGACACCAATCGCGCGATCAGCACGCCGGACATTCGCGACAAGATCATCAACTCCGGCGGTGAACCCACCGGTGGCGGCAGTGACGAGTTCGCCACGTTCATTCGCAGCGAGATCGCGCGCGCCGGCAAGACCATCAAGGAAGCGAACATCAAGTTCGACTAGCGCCCCGGCAAGGTGCGCCGCTCACATTTTTTCCAACAGCAAGGATCCGGTTTCATGCAAAACAATTTGTTGCCCACCACGGTTGTCGGCAGTTATCCGCAGCCCGACTGGCTGATCGATCGCGCCATGCTGTCCAAGGTGGTGCCGCGCGTCAACATGCACGAAATGTGGCGCATCGCGCCCGAGCGGCTGGCCGAAGCGCAGGACGACGCCACCATCCTGGCGATACGCGACATGGAGCGCGCCGGCATCGACATCATCACCGACGGCGAGGTGCGGCGCGAAAGCTATTCCAACTATTTCGTGGCCGCGCTCGAAGGCGTTGATGCCGACCATCCGGCGGTGATCGTCAACAAGGCCGGGCGCGAAACCCGGGTGCCGCGCGTCACCGGCCCGATCCGCCGCCGGCAAGCGGTGGAGCTGCGTGACCTGCAGTTCCTGCGCGCCAATACCGACCGCCGCATCAAGATCACCCTGCCGGGCCCGTTCACCATGGCGCAGCAGGCGCACGACGAGCATTACGGCGACCTCGAAGCGATGGCGATGGGCTTCGCCGAGGCGGTCAATGCCGAGGTGCGCGACTTGGCCGCCGCCGGCGCCGACGTGATCCAGATCGATGAGCCGTGGTTGCGCAATGATCCCGAGAATGCCAGGCGCTTCGCGGTCAAGGCGATCAATCGCGCGCTCGAAGGCGTGAACGTGTCGACCGTGGTGCACCTGTGCTTCGGCTATGCGGCGGTGGTGCCGGGGCAGAAGCCGAGCGGCTATTCGTTCCTGACCCAGTTGGCCGACAGCGTGGCCGAGCAAATCTCCATCGAGTGCGCGCAACCGGCGCTCGATCTGGGCATGCTCAAGGAATTGTCGAACAAGAAAATCCTGCTCGGGGTGATTGATCTCGGCAGCCCGGCCATCGAAAGCGCTGAGGATGTGGCGGCGCGTATCCGCAATGGCTTGAAGCACGTGAGCGCGGAGCGCCTGATTCCGGCGCCGGATTGCGGCATGAAGTATCTGTCGCGTGCCACCGCGTTCGGCAAGCTCAAGGCGCTGGCTGAGGGCGCGGCGATCGTGCGCAAGGAGCTTGGCTAACCATACGGCGGCGGCCCGGTCGCTGCGCCGGGCTTGAGGGTGCGGCCGTGGCGACCCGGGCAACCGGGTCGCGGGCGGGCAAGCGCCGGATACACAGCGCGAACACTTTCATGGAGGCAAGTTGAACAATCGTCGCAAATGGCTGGGGGCGGTGGCGCTTGCCGCCGTTGTGCGTCCGGCGGTGGCGCAATCGCCGAACTTTCCGTCAAAGCCGATCAGCCTGGTCGGGCCGTTCCCGGCCGGGGCGTCGACCGATGTGATTTCGCGCATCTATGCCGCCAAGTTGAGCCCCCTCATCGGCGCACCGGTGATTGTCGACAACAAGCCCGGCGCCGGCGGCATGATCTCGGTCAACGCGGTGGCGCGCGCGCCGGCCGACGGTCACACCCTCCTGGTGGTCAGCAACACCTTCCTGATCGCACCGCACGTCTATCGCAATCCGCAGTACGACGCGCTGACCGGATTTGTGCCGATGACTGGTCTGTTCACGACGCCGATCGCGCTGTCGGCGCGCCCGGACTTTCCGGCCAAAAGCCTGGCCGAGTTCGTTGCGCTGGCCAAGGCCAGCCCCGGCAAGTTCACCTACTCGACCTGGGGCATCGGCACCAGCGCGCATCTGCAGATGGAACTGCTGCGCATGCGCGCCGGCATCGACGTGCTGCATGTGCCCTACAAGAACGGGCCGGAAGCCAGCCAGGCAGTGATGGGCGGCCAGACCGACGTCGGGTTCGATACCGTGTTCAGCCTGGCGCCAAGGCTCAAGGCCGGCCAGTTGCGGGCCTTGACCGTATTCGCGCCCAGGCGCGCGGCGGTGATACCCGAGGTGCCGACCAACGGCGAGCAGGGTTTTGCGGACATCGAACAACTCGGCTTCTGCGGCCTGGTGGCGCCGGTCAATACGCCCAGGGATGTGATCGACAAACTCGTGCAGGCGTCGGCGCAGGTGGTGCGCGAGGCCGACTACGGCCGGCGGCTGCAGACCTACGGCGCCGATCCGTTCGTGGTGACACCCGAGCAATGGGGCAGCTTCATGCGCGAGGAAACCGCGAAGATCCGTGAAGTGACGGCGCGACTGAAGATCGCGCTGGACTGAGGGTCCCCGGCCCAGGCGCCCTGCTACGCCGGCTTTCGGCGCGACCGCAGCAAGTTGCCGAACAAGTCGCGCGCGATGATCTGCTTCATCACCTCCATTGCACCGCCAGCGATCTTGACAATCCGGGCGTCGGCGTAGGCGCGGCAGACCGGGTATTCCCACATGTAACCCCAGCCGCCATGCAGTTGCAGGCATTCGTCGACCACCCGGCAATGCAGGTCCGACAACAATAGCTTGGCAGCCGCCGCGTCGACCGCGTCGAGCGCGTCGACCAGTTGCAACTCGATGCAGCGATCCACGAATACGCGGGCGGCGACGATTTGAGCCTTCAACTCGGCCAGCTTGAACTGGGTGTTCTGGAATTCGGCGATGGTCTGCCCGAACGCCTTGCGCCCGGCGGTGTATTCGACGGTCTGCTCAAGGGTGACCTCGGCGACCGCGGCGCTGCGCACTGCCTGGACCAGGCGTTCGTGCGCGAGGTTGCGGGTGAGGTAGTGGAAGCCCTCGTGCTCGTTGCCGATCAGGTTGTCGGCGGGTACCCGCACCTCGTCGAAGAACAATTCGGAGGTGTCCTGGGCCTTGAGGCCAAGCTTCTTCAGGCGCCTGCCGCGCGCGAATCCCGGGCGATCGGTTTCGACGATGACCAGGCTGATGGCGTCGCGCGGGCGTGCCGGGTCGCTCTTGCATGCCAGCACCACGAAGTCGGCCAGTTGACCGTTTGAAATGTAGGTTTTCTGGCCGCTGATCACCAGCATGTCGCCGTCGCGCCGCACCGATGTGCGGATGCCGCGCACGTCGCTGCCGGCGGCCGGTTCGGAGATGCCGAGCGCACCGATCAAATCGCCGGCGACCATGCCGGGCAGCCAGCGATGCTTTTGCGCCTCGCTGCCGAAACGCTCGATGTAGGTGGCGACCATGTCGGAGTGCACCGCGAAGCCCGGGCCGGTAATGCCGCCGCGCGCAAGCTCCTCGATCACCACCGCGCCGGCCAGGAAGTTGGCGCCGGGGCCACCGTACTGTTCGGCGACCGCGCAGCAAAGCAGCCCCGCGGCACCTGCCTTGCGCCAGACTTCGCGCGGCACCTGGCCCTCTTCTTCCCACTGCGCATGATGTGGCTTGAGTTCGCTCTCGACAAAGCGGCGCACCGAAGTGCGGAAGCTGTCATGCTCCGGCGAAAAAATCGTGCGTGGAATCACCGCTGCTCTCCTCGATCTGAACCGGGGGCCAGCATAGCGCATGCGGATGCGCTTGCATTCGCACGCCG
>JANPGJ010000236.1:0-15539 GCA_031423955.1 Burkholderiales bacterium | reverse complement strand
CTCTACAACACCGCGACCGGCTTGCTGTCCTACGACGCCGATGGCAATGGCGTTGGCGCGGCGCTGGGCTTTGCTTCGCTCACCACCAAGCCGGTGTTGACGGCGGCGGATTTCCTGGTGGCCTGATCGGCACTCAGGGCGTGGCCGGTGTCGTGACCAGCGCGATCTGACGCGGCAGGCATACGCTGCGCAGATCGTAGCGCTCGACAATGGTCCGGCGTGCCGCCACGCGCAGCGCCGCCAGCGCCGGCCCGGCCTCGAGTGCCTCGCAGACCCGCTGCGCCAGCACCGCATGGTCGAAGAAATCGGTGAGCCAGCCATTGACGCCATCCTCGATCACTTCCTCGACCGGCGCGGTGCGCGAGCCGATCACCATGCAGCCTGCGGCCATCGCTTCGAGCATCGACCACGACAGCACGAACGGATAGGTCAGGTACACATGGGCCGATGAAATGCGCAGCGCCGACAGATAGCGACGGTAGGGAATGCGGCCCGGAAAATGCACGCGCGAGCGATCCAGGCTGTCGCCCAGTTCGGCCAGCATGCGGGCGCGATAGGTGCCGCCGGCCGGGTCGGGGATGCCGTAGCTGACCTGGTCGCCGCCGATAATCACCACCTGCGCCCTGGGCCGCCGCGCCAGGATTGCCGGCAGGGCGCGCATCAACACGTGAAAGCCGCGATAGGGTTCGAGATTGCGCGAGACGTAGGTGATAACCTCGTCTGCCGCGGTGAGCCGCGTGCCGTCGGGCAACTCCAGGCTGTCGGCCGCCTCGGGGCAGACGACGGCGGTATCGATGCCGTCATGCACGATCTCGATTTTCGAACGGTAGGCCGCCGGAGCCTGTATCTGCTGCCAACGGGTCGGCGCCACGCCGGCGTCGGCGGCATCGAGGGTGATCAGCATGGTGGAGTTCTTCACCCGCACCCGGCACAGGTCGTCGAACGAGGTCGGAAACTCGGGGTCGAAACCGACATCGGCGCCGCTGCCGTGGTAGAAGAATTCGAAATAGCCGATCAGCCGCGCCTCAGGATAGACGTCCTTGACGAACAGGGTCTCGCCCCAACCGGGATGGG
Organism: Burkholderiales bacterium; assembly: GCA_031423955.1. GTDB lineage: Bacteria > Pseudomonadota > Gammaproteobacteria > Burkholderiales > JAEUOS01 > JAEUOS01. The sequence goes on along the minus strand of JANPGJ010000236.1, from coordinate 14,465 downwards.
CACACACCACTTCCGGCACGAAGCCCTGTTCGCGCAGCTTCATCATCGTCTGCGCCACCAGATGGCCGCGCCGCACCGCCGACTCGTGGCCGCGCACGAACGGATGCACCTCGGGCCGCGCCGCCGCCGGCGACGGATAGCCGATCAGGCGCACGCCCGCCGGTTGCGCCCGGCGCTCCATGTTGGCGCGCTCGCCGATGGCCACCACCGTGTTGCCCGGGTCGGCCGCGAAGTGGGCCGCCAGGTGCGGATACTGGCCGGGGAAGTTCTGGTGAATGAACAGGATGCGCATCAGGGAGCCGCGGCCTGTCGGTAGCCGAGGAATTCATGGCCCACACGCGCCTCCTGCGAGGCGGTCATGGTTTGGCAACGCTCGAAAGGCGACACTGCGTGGTTGATGGCACGTGACCTGCCCTGCACAATCCGCAGCCGCCCCGCCTGGCGCTACGAGTCGGCCCCGGCCGGCGGCGCCACCCGCATCACTTCATCAAAGGTGGTGAGGCCGAGGGCGATCTTCAGCGCACCCGATACCCGCAGCGGCTTCATGCCTTCCTTGTAGGCCTGGGCGCGCACCTTGGCGATGTCGGTCTCGGCGGTGATCAAGCGCTTGACCTCGGACGACATCATCAGCACCTCGTAGATGCCGACCCGACCGGTGTAGCCGGTGTTGCGGCATTCGACGCAGCCGGTCGGCCGGTACACCCGCTGCGGCCGGTCCGAGGTGAACGGGTCGACCAGTTCGTCCCACAGCTTCTCGTGGCGCAGGATCGATGGCGCCTTGCACACCGGGCACAGGGTGCGCACCAGGCGCTGCGCCATCACCCCGAGCACCGTGGCGTTGATCAGGTATGACGGCACGCCGATGTCGAGCAGCCGGGTGATCGCCGAGGGCGCGTCATTGGTGTGCAGGGTCGAGAGCACCAGGTGCCCGGTCAACGCGGCCTGGATCGCCATCTGCGCGGTTTCGAGATCGCGGATCTCGCCGACCATGATGATGTCAGGGTCCTGGCGCATCAGGGCACGCAGGCCCTCGGGAAACGAGAGGTCAATGTTGGTCTGCACCTGCATCTGGTTGAACGACGGCTCGACCATCTCGATCGGGTCTTCGATGGTGCAGACATTGACCTCGGAGGTCGCCAGTTGCTTCAGGGTCGAATACAGGGTGGTGGTCTTGCCCGAGCCGGTCGGCCCGGTCACCAGGATGATGCCGTGCGGCCGGCTGGTCATGTTGGCCCAGCGCTCGCTGTCCTGCTCGGAAAAACCGAGCTGCGAAAAATCGCGCACCAGCACCTCGGGGTCGAAAATCCGCATCACCACTTTTTCGCCGAATGCGGTCGGCAGGCTCGACAGCCGCAATTCGACCTCGCCGCCGTCGGCCGAGCGGGTCTTAAGTCGGCCGTCCTGCGGCCGCCGCTTCTCGGCCACGTCCATCCGGCCCAAAATCTTGATCCGCGAGGTGATCGCGGCGAACACCGAAGGCGGCACCTGGTAGACCTGATGCAGCACGCCGTCGATGCGAAAGCGCACCACGCCCTGCTCGCGGCGCGGCTCCAGGTGGATGTCGCTGGCGCGCTGCGCATAGGCATACTGCAAGAGCCAGTCGACCACCCGCACCACATGCTGCTCGTTGGCGTCGATGGTGCGGCCGGTCTTGCCCAGTTCGACCAGTTGCTCGAAGTTGTTGATGCCGGCTTCGAAATTGCCGTCCTTGCTGGCGCCCTTGATCGAGCGCGCCAGGCTGAAGAACTCGGCGGTGTAGCGCGCGATGTCGGCCGGGTTGGCAACCACCCGGCGGATCGACAGCCGCAGCATCGGCTCCAGTTCCTTCACCCATTCGGTGAGAAACGGCTCGGCGGTGGCGACCACCAGTTCCTTGGTGGTGCGCTCGATCGGCAGGATCGAGAAGCGCTGCGCGTAGGTGATCGACATGGTTTCGCCGACGCGAGTGAAGTCGATCTTCAGCGGGTCGATATGGGCGTACTTGAGCCCGCTCTTGGTGGCCAGCCAGTCGCTCAGCCATTCAAGATTCATCTGCTTGCCGCCCTGCGCCGACTTCCACTTCTGGTCGGCGATCACCACCAGCGGGTGATGATCGGCCTTGCGCAGGCGCCATTCCGCCTTCAGCTTGTCGACGGTGTTGTGCTCGACATGCCCCTCGGCGGCCAGGGTATCGACCAATTCGGCCAAGGACAGCTTGCGCTCATAGGTGGGAAACGCCGTCGCGCGCGCGGCGGGCGCGGCTGCAGGGCTGGCTGCTGATGCGTTCATGGTCACCCTTGTGTTGACAACGCCGGTACACCGTCGGTGCGGCTCGCGCGCCGGCGAACAGCGCCTGCCGCAACCCGCGACCGTGGCTCGTCAGCCGCAGCGGCGATTGTATTCGGCTTCGAGCCTGGCAACCTCGGCGTCGCGCTGGGCGTCGCTCATGAACACCCGCTCGCCGCGATCGTTGACCTCATACAGGCGGCGCGAATTGCGGACATCGGCAAGCTCGGCGCGTGCGACCCGGCAATTCTGCTCGCGCTGGGTCTTTTCTTCCGCCACCCGCGTATCTTCACGCTCGCGCAGGGTCTGGCGCTTGCGGAATTCCAGTTCGCGATCCTTCAGGTTCGACGAATAGCCGGACGCCTTCGCCGCCTCGCCTGCCGGGCGCGGCGACGCCTCGCGCAACTGCACTTCCTTCGATTTGTTGTTGGCGGGCGGCCGCTCGCCGTAGTGGGTCACGCCATTGGCATCGACCCATTTGTAGATCTGGGCGCCGGCCGCGGCCGGCAGAACCATGGCGCAAACAAGGATCAACGTGAAACGACGCATCACACCCTCCATGGCCGATGGCGCACCGCACTCCGCATGACCCGTAGCCTACACCAACAGACGGTGGCGGCAGTTGTGCAGAGGCAGCGACCCGGTGATCATCGTCGGCTCGACAAGGCGTGGGCGCCGGCTGCCAATCCGGCGCACCGGCCCGCCTGGTGACCGGTGCTGACCCGGTGGTCGGCGGCCAGACTGGGCGTGACGCAAGGCATCACGCCCAGACCGCCCTCACCCGCCCAGGCCCGTTCGGTGACCGCGCCAAAGCCGACCAGGACCACCTGCGGCGGATAGATCACGCCGAACACCGATTCGGCGCCCGCCTCGCCCAGAGCTGGATCGACTCTAGCCGGGGTTGCCGTTCCATCATTTGACCAAGCGCAAACCCGGTGCGGATTGCCGCTGCCGGCAGCCGATGCGCTGCGCTTCAGGCCAGCGCTGCCAGGGCGTCGGTGCAGGGCAGGCCGAGCGCCGTCGCAACCGCGCCATGAGTGACCATTCCGGCATGCACGTTCAGTCCGGCGCGCAGGTGCGGATCGGCGCGCATCGCCGCCGCGCTGCCGGCATTGGCCATCCGCAGCACATACGGCAGGGTGGCGTTGTTGAGCGCGAAGGCGGAGGTGCGCGGCACTGCGCCCGGCATGTTGGCCACGCAGTAGTGAACGATGCCATCGACCACATAGGTCGGATCGGCATGGGTGGTCGGGCGCGAAGTCTCGCAACAGCCGCCCTGGTCGATCGCGACATCGACAATCACCGAGCCCGGCTGCATGCGGCCGAGCATGGCGCGCGTCACCAGTCGTGGCGCGGCCGCGCCGGCAATCAGCGCCGCGCACACCACCAGGTCGGCGCCGCACACGGCGGCCTCGACCGCATCGAGATTGGCCACAATCGTCTTGACCGTGCTGCCCAGTTCGGTCGCCAGTCGGCGCAGCGCGTCGGGGCTGCGGTCGAGCACGGTGACGTCGGCACCGATGCCGGCGGCGACGCGGGCCGCGTTGGCGCCAACCACGCCGGCGCCCAGGATCGTCACCTTGCCCGGCGCCACCCCGGTGACGCCGGACAGCAGCACGCCACGGCCGCCGCGCGATCTCTCCAGGCAGGCGGCGCCGGCCTGGATCGACATGCGACCGGCGACTTCGGACATCGGCGCCAACAACGGCAACCGGCCCTGCGTATCGGTGACGGTTTCGTAGGCGACGGCAGTGGCGCCGGATGCGATCAGGTCGCGCGCCTGCGCCGCATCGGCGGCCAGATGCAGGTAGGTGAACAGGGTCTGCCCGCGGCGCAGGAGCAGTCGCTCGCCGGCCTGCGGCTCCTTGACCTTGATCACCAGTTCGGCCGCCGCCCACAGCGCGGCGGCGGTCGGCGCAATTTCGGCACCGGCAGCCAGGTATGCACTGTCGGCGGCGCCGATGCCTGCACCGGCGTCGTGCTCGACTTGCACGCGATGGCCGTGAGCCACCAATTCACGCACGCTGGATGGAACCAGACCGACGCGATACTCGTGATTCTTGATTTCCCTTGGAACGCCGATCAGCATGGCAACCTCGAGTCAGCGGCCGCGGTCGCGAAACAGAGCGGTTTCAGATGCGGCTCTTGCGATTCTGCCACGACCACGCCGCCCCTCATTCCAGGCCTGCACGGCGCAGGCGCGCCCGCAAGTCTGCGACCTCCTCCTGCAAATCCGCAACCAGCGCCGCCAGTTCGGGCACGGCGTCGAAATCGCGCTCGATTGCCCGGATGCGGCGCGCACGGCGCAGGTCGGGGCTGGAAAAGCGCCAGTCCGCCACCGACTCGCCGGCACGCGGCAGCAAGCCTTCGCCGACATGCAGCATCACCCATTCATGATTGACCGCACAAGCGCGCGCGAACTCGTCGAGAGTGAAGCTCAGCTCCTCGACCAGAACGACAGTCAGAATGTCCTCTTGGCGCATGCTTCAGGCCTCCTCTTTGGCACGCGGATCGAATGCCATTTCGCGCGCCATCGTCTCGTACAGTTCGCGCGCGCGCGGGCTCGACGCCGGCGGCACCCTGACGTTGATGTCAAGCAGCAAATCACCCGGCAAGTCGCCGGGAATACCCTTGCCGCGCACCCGCATTTGGCGCCCGCTCTGGGTACCTTCGGGAATCCGCACGCTGATCTGGCCACCATCGGGCAGGCTGACCGGAACCTGCGCGCCCAGCGCACTCTCCCACGGCGACACCGGCAGCGCCATGTAAACATCGCGGCCGTCGACCCGGAACCGGGCATCGGGCTTGAACTGCACCTCCAGCAGCAGGTCGCCGGCCGCGCCGCCGCCGAAGCCGGGCGATCCCTGGCCCGCCAGGCGGATCATCTGCCCGGGCCGCACACCCTTCGGGATGCGCACATTGAGGTTGCGTGTCTCGAGCACGACGTGGCCCTGGTCGTCGACACGCGGCATCCTGAGGCTCAGTTGCCGGGTTGCGCCGCTGTAGGCGTCAGCCAGGTCGAGCAACACCTTGGCATGGTGATCCTCGCCGCGCGCGTTTGGGGCGTGACCGTGACCCTGCCGGGCGCCGCGGCCCATGCGGCCGAACAGTTCGGCGAAGAAATCGCTGAAGTCGGCGCCGTCGCCATGGCCTGCCCCGGGCCCGGAAAACTCGAATCCTGCATCCCAGTCGGGCGGCGGGCGAAACTCCTGGCCCGGCTGATGGTCGCGCCCGAGCTGGTCGTAGGCGGCGCGTTTCTCCGGGTCCGACAGTACCGCGTTGGCCTCGTTGATCTCCTGCATCCGCGCGGCGGCGTCCTTCTCCTTCGACACATCGGGATGAAACTTGCGCGCCAGCTTGCGGAACGCCTTCTTGATGTCGTCGGCCGTGGCGTCACGGGCAACCCCCAGGGTTGCGTAATAGTCCTTGAAGTCCAAACCGGTCCTCCTGCGAGTAAATACGGGGTCCTGCGCGGCGCGCTGCGGCGCACCGGCGCGCGCGGGCAAGCCTCGACAGGCGCGAACCACGCACCGGCAGGCCGCGTCGCCCCAATAACCTTTCTCTCATATGGTGATGGTGCACGGAAAAGCAAGCCCCCGCGGCGCCCGCCGGACAAGGAGCGACGCGGCTCAGGGCGGCAAGTCGAACGACCCGCCGGCCAGCGCCGCGCGCTGATAGGCGGGCCGCAGGCGGATCCGGGCGATGAACGCATGCAGGTGCTGGTGACGCGGATCAATCGCGCCGCGCGCGGCCGCTGCCTCGATCGGGAAGCTCATCTGGATATCGGCGGCGGAAAAGTCGTTGCCGGCGAACCAGGGGCTTTTCGCCAACTCGCCGTCCATGTAGTCGAGGTGCAGTTCGATCTGCGGCCGGATGAATGACTTCATCGCGCCATCGGCGATCGCGCGCGCCACCGGGCGCACGAAAAACGGCATCGGCGCCTTCGCCACCCGCCCGAAGACCAACGCCAGCAGCAGCGGAAACATCGCCGAGCCCTCGGCGTAGTGCAGCCAGTAGGTGAAGCGCCGACGCTCCGCGGTGCCGGCCGGCGGTCGCAGCCCGCTGTCGCCATGGGCATCCAGCAAGTACTCGATGATGGCGCCGGATTCGGCCACCGTCGTCGCGCCGTCACTGATCACCGGCGACTTGCCCAGCGGATGCACCGCCTTCAGCGCGGCCGGCGCCAGCATGGTCTCGGGGTCGCGCGCATAGCGCCTGATCTCGTATTCGAGCCCGAGTTCCTCCAGCAGCCAGAGGATCCGCTGCGAACGCGAATTGTCGAGATGGTGCAGGGTGATCATCGGCGGCTCCGGTTTTCGCTTGCGCGATCATTGCAGGGGGCGCTGCGTGCAAGGCCGGATGATATATTCGATCCTCCCCTTGCGAATGAAATGCCACCATGCCCGGCGAAATTCACCTGCAGTACCTCAATGGTCCGGACATCGCGCAACTGGCGCTCGGCGACGACGAGATCATCGCCGCGGTCGAGACCGGCCTGTTGGCGCAGGGGCGCGGCGAAACCGTGATCGAACCGCGCATGCACCTGACACCAGATCGCGCCTTCAACGGCCATTTCAACGTGCTGCGCGGCTATGTCGCCCCGCTTGGCGTGGCCGGGGTGAAGATCGTTGGCGACTATGTCGACAATTACAAGCAGGGCCTGCCTTCCGAGATGGCGCTGCTCAACCTGTTCGACCCGCGCACCGGCATGCCGCTGGCGGTGATCGACGCCACCTGGATCACCGATGCGCGCACCGGCGCGGTCACCGCGATCGGCGCCAAGCATCTGGCGCGCAAGGGCAGCCGGGTGCTCGGCCACGTCGGCGCGCGCGGCACCGCCTACTGGAATGTGCGCCTGCTCGACCGCCTGTTTGACTTCGACGAAATCCGCGTCCATTCGCGGCGGCCGGAATCGCGCGACGCCTTCGGCGCGCGGCTCTCCAGGGATCTCGGCAAGAAGGTGATCGTCACCGGCGACTGGGAGAGTTGCGTGCGCGACGCCGACATCGTGGTCGAAGCCTCGCGCCTGGAGGCGCCGGCGCCGATGCTCAAGACCGCCTGGATCAAGCCCGGCGCCCTGGTGGTGCCCTACGGCACCATGAGCGCGGTCGAATTGTCACTGACTTCGATCATGAGCAAGCTGGTGATGGACGATTGGGGCCAGGCGCGCTCCGGCCCGTATGGCGCGCTGCGCGCGCATGTCGATGCCGGCCTGCTGTCGGAAGCCACCCTGCATGCCGAACTGGGCCAGATTGTCGCCGGCAACAAGCCGGGGCGCGAGCGCGAGGACGAAACCATCCTGTTCTGGCATCGTGGCCTGTCCTTGTCGGACATCGCGCTCGGCCATGCGCTGCTGCAAAAGGCCATCAAGCTGGGCATCGGCCAGCGCTTGCGCTATGCGTGACACCGATTTCGGAACCCGCATGAACACCCTGCGACGAATCGGCATCGCGTTTGGCGTCGCGCTCGGCTTGACCAATGCGCTGCCGGCTGCCGGCCAGGCCTACCCGAACAAGCCGATCCGCATCATCGTGCCGTTCGCACCGGGTGGTCCGGCCGACCTGCTGGCACGCACCCTCGGACAAAAGCTCCAGGAAAGCTGGGGCCAGTCTGTGCTGGCCGACAACAAGCCCGGCGCCGGCGGCAACCTCGGCATGGACCTGGGCGCCAAGGCGGCGCCCGACGGTTACACCCTCTTGCTTGCGCCCACCGGCAACCTGACGGTCAATCCGCATCTCGGCCCCCTGCCCTATGACGTCATGCGCGACCTGGCGCCAGTGACCCAGTTGGCCACGGTCGAGAACGTGCTGGTGGTCAATCCGGGCATCGCCGCGGGCAACGTGCAGGAACTGGTGGCGCTGGCGCGCAGCAAACCCGGCAGCCTGTCGTTCGCCTCGCCCGGTGCCGGCAGCCAGGCCCATGTCGCCGGCGAGTTCCTGAAGGGCCTGACCGGCACCGACATGATCCACATCGCCTACAAGGGCACCGGTCCGGCCTTGAACGACCTGCTCGGCGGGCAGATCAGCATGATGTTCAGCCAGATGTCGTCGGCCCTGCCGCACATCAAGGCCGGCAAGCTGCGCGCCCTCGGCGTGGCCAGCCTGAAGCGCTCAACCCTGCTGCCGGCACTGCCGACGGTGGCCGAGCAAAACCTGCCCGGCTTCGAGGCGGTGTCGTGGTATGCGCTGATGGCGCCGGCTGGCACGCCGATGGAGGTGATCGCGAAGCTCCAGGCCGAGTCGGCGCGCATCCTGCGCCTGGCCGATGTGCGCGACAAGCTCGCCGCGCTCGGCGCCGAGGCGGTCGGCAACCGGCCGGAGGAGCTGGCGGCGATCATCCGGGCTGAATCGGTGCGCTGGCAGAAGGTCGTGAAGGACGCCAATATCAAAGCTGAATAGGGGCGACCCCGGTCAAGCGCCGGAACCCCGCAGCATGCCGTGCAATGCTCAACGTTGCCAACCGACACATGCTTCGGCCTACAATTGCTTGCGCAGACGATATGAAAGGCTGGAAATGACCCAACTGTCGACCCTCGAAATCCCGCGTGAACTCAAGGTCGCCATCGCCGAAATCGCAAAACGGGCGCAGCGCCCGGAGTCGGATATCGCGGCAGATGCGTTGCGTGCCTACTTGCAGCGAAACGTCGAATACCTGAGGCGCGTACGGACCGGCATAGAACAAGCCGATCGCGGCGAATTCGTCCCTGACAAGGAAATGGAAGACCTGTTCACAAGGCTCGCCGTCTAAGTCTGATGAGGGTTCGTTTTACGCCTCGTGCGCGCGACGACCTGATCGAAATTCACGACTACATCGCGGCAGAAGACCCTCGCGCAGCCAAGCGGGTTGCAAGCGCCATCCGGGACCAGGTTCGTGTTCTCGCCAATCATCCTTTGCTCGGTCGGCGCGGCCAGTTGCCCGGCACCCGGGAACTGGTCATAGATCGCTATCCTTACCTGCTTGCCTATCGAATCAACGGCGATACCGTTGAAGTGCTCACCGTCTGGCATACGGCGCGCGACTTGCCTTGAGCAAGCGCAACGCAAGCGGCGCGCGTCGGCAACGAATCGCGGCGAGTTCCTGTCAATAGCCCGCCGCCGCATACGGCGTATCGGCATCGCGCTTGTAAACCAGCAGCCGGCGCCGATACGACAGCACCTGCTCGCCATTCTGGTTGTGGCCCAGCGTATCGACGGTAAGGATACCTTCGTTCGGGCGCGACTTCGATTCGCGCTTTTCCAGAATGGTCGACGATGATTCGAGGGTGTCGCCGTCACGCACCACGGCGCCGAATTCAACATCGGTCCAGCCGAGATTGGCGACCACCCGGCCGAAGGTGCGGGTGGTCATCGCGGTCACCACGCCGATGATCCACGGCTCGGTGAAGCGGTACACCCCGCCATGGTGGCGCGCGATCCAGTCGAGGTCATGGTGTTGCGGCGTGAGTTCCAGCGAACGCCAGGCATGCTGCATGCCTTCGTCGCGCAGCACGGTGCGGCGCGGCCAGTGCACGAAGGTGTCGCCGCCCTGGCAATCCTCGTAGAACAGGCCGACCTGCTCGGTGAGCGCACCGTTGGCCTCCTTGCGATAGGCGTAGAAGCGCGGCTCATCGACGGCCACACCGCGTTCGGCGACCGACAGGCCGTCTTCCGGATGGCGGCCGCGGCGCCACACCGCGACCCGGTATGTGACACGCGCGACTTCGCGATCATCCTGGTTGATGCCGTGGCAGCACACGGTGACCTCGCCCTGCGCCGGATCGGCGGCGTCGCCTGTGGCCAGGATCTCGGACTCCGAATACAGGGTGTCGCCGCCGAAGACCGGTGAAGTCATGGCGATTTCGGAGAAGCCGAGCAGGCGGTCCTTGCGGCCGAAGGTCTTGGAGGCCATCCCGATCAGGCGCTGCAGGGTGACGGTGGAAACCATCAATTCGCGCTTCCACGCGGTTTGCGAGGCGTACTTGGCGTCGTAATGCACCATGGCGGAGTTGACCGTGTCGAGCGCCTCGTCGACATTGTCCTGCTGCGACAGGGTCACGCCGGGCCGATGGCGAAAACGCTGGCCGACGGCGAAGTCTTCAAAATCGAGGCCGAAGCGCTCGCGATAGCGGTTTTCTGAAAGGCGGGTGAAAGCGTGGAAACTCATGGCTGATCTCTCGGGTGATGTGGTTCAGTTTTGTGACTGATGTTGCCCGCTTCGGCCGGGTGGCCTGGGTTGCCGTCCGGTTTGTGCGAATCGATGCGTGCGGCTCAGGCGGTGCGCGCCAACGCGCGTCGCGCCGCGCGCATCACCGGTTCATCGACCATCTTGCCGCGATACACGCACACGCCGCCAGCGGCCGCCGTGTAGGCAGCCATCACCCCTTGCGCGTTTTCGATCTCGGCCGACGTCGGCGTGAAGGCCTCGATGATCGGGTCGACCTGGCGCGGATGAATCGCCAGCTTGCCGGTGAAGCCCAGGCTTTTCACGCGCACTGATTCGGCGGCAAGACCGGCATCGTCGCTGATGTCGAGGTACGGCACGTCGAGCACTGCCAGGCCGGCGCCGGCCGCCGCCTGCACCACCCGCGAACGCGGGCCAAGCAACGGCTCCCAGGCGAAGCCGCAATTCAGGTCGGCGGCGAGGTCGGCGCCGCCGAAGCCCAGGGTGCGCAGCATCGGCGTGGCGCGCGCGATCGCGCTGGCGTGTTCGAGGCCCAGCGCCGACTCGATCAGCGCCGCCAGCGCGATCGCCGCGCCCTTCTCGCCTGCCGCGCGCAGATGGCGCGCCACCAGTTCAATCTCCACTGCCGATTCGACCTTGGGCACAAGCAGCGCATCCGGGACGAACCCGGCACGCGCCAGGTCGGCCAAGGCCAGCAAGTCTGCCAGGCCGGCGCTGGTGTAGACCGAATTCATGCGCACGCACACCAGAAAGCCGGGACGTTCGAACCCCTTGTGGGTACGCAGCCACTCGATCACGCCAAGGCGCGCGCCGGCCTTGTCGGCAGGACCGACGGCATCTTCAAGGTCGATGATCAGGCCGTCGGCACGGGTGGCAGCCGCCTTGGCGAAGCGCTCGGGGCGATTGCCGGGAGTGAACAACAGTGCGCGTGCAAGAGCCAGATCTTTCATTGCGTGCCTTGTGGAAATGGGTTTTCGGAAATCGAGTCGGGTGTGGTGCCGCGGATCAAGCGGCCTCGGACGGCACCGCGCCGCCGCTCTGGCGGCGCATGCGCAAGGCATAGCTGTAGCGCCGGTGCGGATACAGGCTCACCGAGGCGAGCAGCAGCCGCGCGTTGGCGCCCAGGTGCCAGCGCCGGGTGACCAGCGCCGCTTCGCGCGGGCTCGCGCCCAGGAGGCGCGCGTCGGCCGCGCGCAGGTTGGCCGCACCGATGACCTGGCGCATTTCGTCGATCCGCACATCGAACATTTTTTCCATCAGCAGCATCACCGAGCCGCGGTGACCATCGATGCGCGCGACCACGTCGGCATAGATCAGCGGCACGTAGAGCCGCGTCAGGCACAAGGGCGCACGCCGCTCCTTGCCGCGCAAACCCTCGACATGGATGAAGGTTTGTCCAGGCGGGCATTGCAGTGCTTCGGCCAGCGCCGCATCGGCACTGACCTGCCGCTGCGACAGCAGCGAGAAGCGCGTCTCGGCGGTGAACTGCAGCACCGATTCGACCGAATCGCTGACATGCACGAAATGTTCATGCGCTTCGGTCTGCTCGACCCGGGTGCCGATACCCGCACGGCGCGACACCAGGCCGCGCGATTGCAGTTCGGCCAGCGCCGCCCGCGCGGTGATGCGGCTCACCGAATAGCGGCGGCACAGTTCGGCCTCGGTCGGCAACAGCGTGCCGACCGGATAGGTGCCGGCGCCGATGCCGCGCAACAGGTCGTGGGCGACGCGGGTGTACTGCGGGGTGGCGCCGCGCGCCGCCGGCAGGTTCGTCACACCACGCCCAGGGCGCGCAGGCGCGCGATTTCCGCCGCCGGGACCCCGGCCGCGGCCAGCACTTCGGCACTGTGTTCACCCAGTGCCGGCGCGGCGCCATTCCGCGGCCGCCCGGCATAGCGGATCGGCGACGACAGGGTGCGCAGCGGCCGGCCGCCGGCGACCGGCGTTTCCATGATGCGGTCGCTGTTGGTCACCCACGGATTCTCCAGCGCCTGCTTGACGTCGTAGATCGGCGAGGAGGGCACGCTGCCGGCGAAATGCGCCAGCCATTCATCGGTGCCGCGGGTCGACAGCACTTCGTCCAACAGGGTGGTGATCAGGTCGCGATTGGCCAGGCGATCCTTGAAGGTGGCGAAGCGGGCGTCGGTGGTCCATTCCGGGCGGCCGATGCGCTCGCACAACACGCCCCAGAACTTCTCCTTGTTGCACATGATGAAAATCCAGCCATCGCCCGTCTTGTAGCTCTGGCAGGGCGTGAGGGAGGCATGGGCCGAGCGCGGCAGGCGGCCGGTGACCTCGCCGTTGTTGAGATACCAGTGGCCGATGTAATTGAGGGTGTAGAGCGAAAGGTCGAACAGGCTGACATCGACATCGAGCCCGCTGCCGCCGCTGCGCGCCTTCAGCACGCCGGACACCAGCGCAAGGGAGGTCACCGCGCCGGTCATGAAGTCGATCATCGACAGGCCGAAGCGCGCCGGCGCGCTGCCGGGTTCGCCGGTCAGCGAGAAGTAGCCGCTCTCGGACTGCATCAGGTAGTCGTAGCCGGGCCAGCGCGCGCGCTCGCCTTCGCGACCGTAGCCGGTCAGGTGGGCACAGACGATGCGCGGGTTGATCCTGGCCAGGGTCTCGTAGGTGAGACCCAGGCGCGCCGGCACGTCGCCGCGCAGGTTGCTGGTGACCGCATCGGCACTGGCCACCAGCTTGTGAAACACCGCCTGGCCCTCCGGCCGGGTGAGGTCGAGCGTCAGGCTTTTCTTGCCGCGGTTCAGGCCCTGGTAGAACACGCTCCTGGTGGTCTCGGGCAGGCCCTCGTGCCAGAACGGGCCGACCCCGCGCGCCATGTCGCCGCCGTCGGTCGGGTTCTCGATCTTGATGACCTCGGCGCCCATGTCGGCCAGGAACTGGGTGGCGAACGGCCCGGCCCCGTATTGCTCGACTGCAAGAATCTTCACGCCAGTAAGCACGCCGCACTCCGGTTGACTTTGTTATAACAATATATCAAACTCCGGACGGCCATGCAAGCCGGTGGTGGCGGTGGCAAACCATGGCCCGGCAATCCATGGCCCAAACAAGCACATGAGGAGAATTGCATGACCATGTTCCGCACTGCCATCGTCGCACTTGCCGCGGCGCTCTCGATTCTCAGCAGCGCCGCCGCCGCCCAGGCCTGGCCGGCCAAAGCCATTCGCATCATCGTGCCGTTTCCGCCCGGCAATGCCAGCGATGTGGCGGCGCGTGCGCTGGCCGATCGCCTGGCCCAGCGCCTCGGGCAGGCAGTGATCGTCGAGAACCGCGCCGGCGCGCAGGGCGCGATCGGCGTCGAGGCAGTGGCCAAGGCGCCACCCGACGGGCACACCCTGTTGATCACCTCGCTGTCGCCGCTGGTGATCACCCCGCACGTGAGCAAGAACCTGCCCTACGATCCATTGCGCGACCTGGCGCCGGTGGCGCGGATCGGCTGGACTTCGATGATCCTGGTGGCGCCGCCGTCATTTCCTGCCAACTCGGTGCAGGAACTGATCGCCTATGGTCGCGCCAATCCCGGCAAGCTGAGCTACGCCTCGCTGGGCGCGGGCACCATCTCGATGCTGACCATGGAGGTGTTCAAGCAGGCCACCGGTCTCGATATCCTGCACGTGCCTTACAAAGGCAGCGCGCAGGCGACGACCGACCTGATCGGCGGCCAGGTGCCGCTGATGTTCGACGGCATGACCTCGTCCTACGGCCACGTGAAAAACGGCAAGCTGAAGGCGCTCGCCACCTCGGCCACCAGGCGCTCGGTGCTGGCGCCGGAGATTCCGACCCTGGCGGAGTCCGGCATGACCGGCCTGAAAGACATCGGCGTCGAGGGCTGGACCGGCATGCTGGCGCCCGCCGGCACACCGGCTACGATCATCGAGCGCCTCAATGCGGAGGTCAACCTGATTCTCGAGCAGCCCGACTTCAAGACCCGCGCCAACGGCCAGAACCTGGACGTATACGCGCCCTCGAGCGCGGCGCAGTTCGGCGCCTTCATGCGCAAGGAGCACGAGCACTGGGGC
>JANPGJ010000235.1:0-14116 GCA_031423955.1 Burkholderiales bacterium | reverse complement strand
AAATTACTATCGACACGATACTAATTTTTTTTATTGCTTCGACTGTGCGCCCGGGCACACAAGACCGGGCGACGCCGCCAACGGCGCGGGGGACCCGGATGCACCGGCAGGCACCGCGCGGCCGGCCGCGCGACGGCGGCGCCGCGAGGCGGGCGAACTCACTCAGCCTTGATGCTGCGCTCCCTGATGAGCTTCACCCAGCGCGCCTCTTCCTTGCCCATGAAGTCCTTGAACTCGGCTTGGGTCGAGGCACGGATTTCCACCCCCTGCTGCTTGAAACGCTCGATCATCTCCGGATCGGCCGCCACTTTGGCGATCGCCTTCTCCAGCTTGTCGACGATCGCCCTGGGCGTGCCGGCGGGCACCACCATGCCCTGCCAGAAGGTGACCACGAAGTCCTGCATCCCGCTGGCTTCAGCCACGGTTGGTACCTCGGGAAAGGCCGGCGAGCGCTGTGCGCTGGTGATCGCAATCGCGCGCGTCTTGCCGGTGGCCAGGATCGGCCTGGCTTCAAGGGCGGCCGAGAACATCATCTGTGCCTGCCCGCCCGCCACGTCCTGCCCGGCCTGTGCGCCGCCCTTGTAGGGCACATGCGTCATGTCGAGGCCGGCGGCCTGCTTGAGCATCTCGGCGATCAGGTGGTTGGTGGCGCCGATGCCGGAACTTGCGATGTTGAACTTGCCCGGATTGGCCTTGACGTGGGCGATCAGCTCGGCCATGTTCTTCGCCGGGAACGCGGCGTTGACGTGCAGGATGAAGGGCGTGAACGACATCAAGGACACCAGCTCGAAGCTCTTGTTAGGGTCGTATTGCACTTGGGCCGTGAGGGTCGGGTTGATCACCAGCGAGGTGCCACCCGCGTAGATGGTGTAACCATCGGCCGGCGCCTTGGCCACGTAATTGGAGGCCACCGTGGTGCCGGCACCGGCACGGTTGTCGATCAGCATCGGCTTGCCCAACTCGATCGCCAGCTTGTTGGCATATATGCGCGCCACCGCGTCGTTGACGCCGCCCGGCGGATAGGGAACCACCATGGTCACCGGCTTTTGCGGCCAGTCGGTTTGTGCCAGGGTGGCAAGCGGGATGGCAAGAGCGGCAAGGCTTGCCGCGATGACCGTTATTCGTTTCATTGTCCTGTTTCCTTGAATTGGAAAGTCTAGTCCGCCTTCGCGCCCGACTCCTTCACTACCTTGCCCCACTTGACAATGTCGGCGCGGATCACGCGCGCGAACTCGTCGGGCGAATTGCCGATGATCTCCACCCCCAGTCCGGCCAGGCGCTGCACCACATCGGGATCGCGCAGGGCTTTCTGCATCGCGCCATGGAGCTTGTCGATGATCGGCCGCGGCGTACCGGCAGGCGCCAGCGCACCGAGCCAGAAGCCGACATCGAAGCCGGGCAAGCCGCTTTCGGCCACTGTCGGCACCTCGGGCAGTTGGCTGAAGCGCTTGCCAGTGCTCACCGCCAGCGCGCGCAACTTGCCGGCCTTGACATGCGAGAGTGAGGTGATCGGGTTGTTGAACATCATCGTGACCTGGCCGCCGAGCAGGTCGGCGGTAGCCGGCGCCTGCCCCTTGTAGGGCACCAGCGTGATGTCGATTTGCGCCGTGCTCTTGAGCAGTTCGCCGGCCAGGTGCGAAGCCGTGCCGGCGCCGCTTGAACCAAAGCTGAGGGTGCCAGGCTTTGCCTTGGCCAATGCAATCAGTTCGCGCAGGTCCCGCGCAGCCACCGACGGATGCGCCACCAGTATGAAGGGCGTGAGGCCGGCCAGGGTGATCGGCGCGAAATCACGCTCGAAGTTGTAGGGCAGTTTGGAGTACAGGCTCACGCTGATGGTGTCGCCGACCTGCGCCTGCAACAACGTGTAGCCATCCGGCGCGCTCTTGGCCACCGCGTCGGCGCCGATGATGCCGGAGGCGCCAGTGCGGTTGTCGACCACCACCGGCTGCCCCCACTCCAGATTGAGCTTCTGCGCCAGGGCGCGCGCCATGATGTCGCTCGGACCGCCGGCCGCAAACGGCACGACGATGCGAATCGGCCGGTTCGGATAATTTGTCGCATCGTTGTCGGCGGCTTGGGCGGAGCCCAGGCAGGCCGCGATGACCAGCAGCGTGGCGCCCATTGCCTGGCGGCAATTCTTTCGTGGGTCGCGACGCTGATCGTCCCACTCTTCCCTGTTCATGATCGCAGTCTCCGTCAAGGCCTGTCTTGCCTGGTGATGCCGGGCACGTGACGCCACTTCCCGGCTGTTGTGGAAATCGGTGAAACAATGGCGTCTGCCACACGGTGCGAAAAACAAACCGGGAGAGACGATATGCAAACGTCGGTAGAAGGGAAGGTACAGCAAGTCCGCGCCACGCGCATGCAGCGCCTGGTTCGCGCAGGCGGCGCTGCGGCAATCATGGCGGCGGCCCTGACCGGCTGCGGCGGCGGGCCGGCAGTCCAGCCGCACTCCGCCGCCAGGTCAGGAGACTGCGCCGCACTGGTAGGCGTGAATTCCGAGATGACCACCATCACCACCGCCACCCCAATGGCGGCCGGCGCAAGCGTCGGCAGCACCCGGGCAGGCGCGCCGTTCTGTCGCGTGCAGGGCGTGGCCAGACCATCCGCCGATTCGCTGATCAATTTCGAGGTCTGGCTGCCGGCCGCCGCCGCATGGAGCGGCCGCCTCAAGACCGACGGCACCGGCGGCTACGCCGGTGCCACCCCGATCGCGCGCATGGCAGAAGATCTGGCCATCGGCTTCGTGGTCGCCGGCAGTGACATGGGCCACAGCGGCGGCGAGTCGGCCGACTGGACCCTCGGGCGGCCGGAGAAGGTCAAGGACTGGGGCTACCGGGCACACTACTTCGTGACCACCGCCGCCAAGGCGTTGACCCTGGCCTATTACGGCAAGCCCGCCTCGCATGCCTACTTCGAAGGCTGCTCCAACGGCGGCCGCCAGGCGATGATGATGGCGCAGCGCTATCCGGATCTGTTCGACGGCATCGTCGCCGGCGCGCCGTCGCAGTTTTACGCCGACACCCTGCTATCGCTGGTCTGGACCGGCCATGCGCAGGTGCCGGTGGCCGGTCAGCCGCCGCTGCTGTCGGTCGCCAAGCGCGCCATGATGACGCGGCGTGCGCATGAGGCATGCGACGCGCAGGATGGCCTCATCGACCAGCAGATCACCAATCCACGCGCCTGCACATTCGACCCCGCGGTCCTGCAATGCACGGCAGGCGAGACGCCGGATTGCCTGACCGCAGAGCAATTGCGCGCGGCGCGCGCGGTCTACCGCGGCATTCCCGCAGCCGACGGCGGCCAGCGTTGGAATGGTCCGGTCGTCGGCTCCGAAGCCGACTGGATTCCGGACTTCGCCGACAACGGCGGCTATGGCGTGTTCATCGGGCATTTCGTCTACGGCCAGCGCACGCCCCCATTCGCGCCGCGCCGGCTCGACGTCGCCGCCGAATACGAACGCATCAAGGCCGCAGTGTCGCCGTTCATGGCCGCACCCAGTCCCGACCTGTCGCGCTTCAAGGCGCGCGGCGGCAAGCTGATCCAGTATCACGGCTGGCATGACGCGGTGGTGGCGCCGCACACCTCGCCCAACTATGCGCACGCGTTGGCGCAGTTCGAACGATTGAAGGGGCTTGCGCCGGCGCAATTCGACGATGCGGTCGAGCGCCTGTCGGCAGCTGACGTGGCGGCCGCTGCGCAGAGCCACGCGCCGACTGTGCAGCAGTACCATCGCCTGTTCATGCTACCCAACGTCGGGCATTGCCGCGGCGGCAATGGGCCTTCGACCATCGGCGGCGGCACCGGCGACCCGCCGCCGGCGCTCCGGAATGCCGACACCGACATCGTGCTGGCGCTTGCGCGCTGGGTCGAACAGGGTGTGGCGCCGGAGGCGATCGTCGCCACCAGCCTCAAGGACGGCGCGGTCCTGCGCCAGCGGCCGCTGTGCGTCTACCCCAAACAGGCGCGCTACAAGGGCTCCGGCGACATCAACGCGGCAGCCAGCTTCACTTGTGTGGCAGCCGGGGCGGAACAGCCAGGCGCTTCGGCGGCGGACTTGAACCAGATTCGCAACTCGCTGCGCCAGCGCGCCCTGCTGGGGCCGGTGCGATAACCGGTCGCGTAAATAGACCGGGGCCCGCAGGGCCCTTTGACCAAAAAGGAGTACTGCCATGCCGACTTACGAAAAAGGCGCTGTCCGCATCCACTATGAAGAGACCGGCACCGGCTTCCCGCTGCTGATCATCCCCGGCGGCGGTTTGAACTCGACCATCGCCTTCTTCGAAACGCTGTCGCCGTTCAACGCCATCGAGGCGTTCAAGAACGAGTATCGCGTCATCATCATGGATCTGCGCAACGCCCCGGATGGCCAATCAAGCGGTCCGCTCGACGTCGACCGCCCCTGGGACACCCATGCCGACGACCAGTTGGGCCTGATGGATCACCTGGGCATCGACAAGTTCCTGGTGATGGGTTTTTGCATCGGCGGCCCGTTCATCTGGAACCTTTTGAAGCGTGCGCCGAATCGCGTCGTCGCTGCCGTCATCGCACAACCCAGCGGCTTTCGACCGGAATTGTCCGACCAGTTCTACGACAACAACATCAAGGGCTGGGGCCCGGCGCTTTGCGCGCGCCGGCCCGACATCAGCATGCCGATGGTCGAGAAGTTCCTGCACAACATGTATCGCGCCAATCCCGACTTCGTGTTCACCGTGACGCGTGACTTCGTGCGCGCCTGCCAGACACCGGTGCTGGTGCTGCCCGACGACAGCCCGCCGCACCCTTACGCCGTTGCGATGGAATCTGCGCTGCTGGCACCGCAGGCCGAAGTGAGCATGTTTCCGTGGAAGGAGCCGAAGGCACGGATTGCGCTGGCGGTGCGGCAGATGCGCTCGTTTCTGCGCGCCCATCGCCCGCAATAGTCAGGGACGGCAGGCGATCGCGCGGCGCGGCGGCGTGCAGGCAATCCGGAGCAGGTGCCCTGATCGCCCGCCTTCGCTACTACTTGATCAGCCCCAGGCGCCGCGCATCGTCCTGGTACGCCGCCGTGCGGTCCTTGATGAACGCGCCCATCTGGTCATAGGCGATGTCGACCAGTTCGAATCCGGCCGCGGCCTTGCGGCGGCGCATGTCCGGGTCGCGGTTCAATTGCGCGAACAGGTCCGACACCTGCCGGCGCACCGCTTCCGGCGTGCCCTTCGGTACCGCCACGCCGCGGTAGCCGCCGTCGACCCAGTTGAAGCCGAGTTCCTTGAAGGTCGGCACTTCCGGATACTTGGCGTCGCGCTGCTCGGTGGCCACCGCCAGCATGCGCGTCTTCTCGCGCTGCTGCATGCCCAGCGTGTTGTAGCTCATCGCGGCGCTCACGTGGCCGCCCAGCAGCGAGCCGACCAGGTCACCGGTGCCCTTGAACGGCACATAGGTCACCTTGATCCCGGCCATCGCCTCGATGCGTTTGGTCGCCGCCTGGTTGGCGCCGTTGCTGCCGGAACCGGCGAGGCTCACTTTCTCCGGGTTGCGCTTGGCATCGTCGATCAGGTCCTTCAATGTCTTGTAGGGGCTGGTGGTCGGCACCACGATCGCGTCCGGCGTGAAATGGAAAAAGTAAACGCAGGTGATGTCGTCGGTCTTGTAGGGGGTGTTGGCTTCCAGTGGCTGCAGCACAAGGTGCGGCATGTTGGCGCCCATCACCACATGGCCGTCGGGCGCTTCCCGGTTGAGGGTGCTCCAGGCCAGGGCCCCGCCGGCGCCGGCGCGATTGATCACGATCATGGTGTGCGGTGCGAACTTGCGCTGGAACAGCTCCTGCTGCCAGCGCGCCACCACGTCCGACTCACCGCCCGCAACAAACGGGATGATGTAGTTGATGTTCTTCGACGGAAACGCGGCTTGCGCGACGGCGAGCGGCATGATGGCGCCCGCCGGTGCCGCCGCGGCGGCGAGAATGAGCTTGCGACGATTCATGATGTCTCCGAGGGTTCAAGTGGTTTTCAAAACACGCAGGTAGCGATTGTGCCCGATGCCGGCTCTGCGGGTTACCATGGCGCCCGCATTCCGATCGCCTCCATCACCGATGAATACACGCCCCGACCCGCCCCCTTCGGCCGCGACGCCTGCGCTGTCCGGCATTGCCGATGGCCTGCTGCTGTTCGTCAAGCGTGAATGCGAAACCTGCGCGCTGGTCACGCCGCTGATCGAAAGCCTCAGCGTTGCGGCACTCTACGTGCAGGATGATCCCGCGGCATTCGCCGCGTTCGCGGCGGTCGACGATACGCAGCTTGCGTGGTCCTACCGCAACAACATCGAAACCGTGCCGACACTGATCCGCATGGAAGGCGGCCGCGAGACCGCGCGTGCCGTCGGCTGGGTGCGCGACGAATGGCGCGCGCTCTGCGCCATGCCCGCGCTCGGCGCCGACCTGCCGGCGCGCCGGCCCGGCTGCGGCTCATTGAGCTGGCAGCCCGGTGTGCACGAAGAACTGGTTGCGCGCTTCGGCGATCCCGGTCTCGCTTCCCGCAAACTAATGCTCGGCGAGTGGGACGACCCCATCGAAGCCTGCTTCGAACGCGGCTGGAGCGACGGCCTGCCATTGGTGCCGCCGACCGACGCGCGCATCCTGCGCATGCTCGGCGGCACCCGCCGGGCACCCGCCGATGTGATCGGCCAGGTGCCGCCCAACCTGGCCGACTGCACGGTCGAGAAAGTGGCGATCAACGCGGTGATGGCCGGCTGCAGGCCGGAATACATGCCGGTGCTGCTGGGGGCTCTCGAAGCCGCGCTCGACCCGCTCTTCACCATGCACGGCCTGCTCTGCACCACCTGCTTTTCCGGCCCGATCATCATCGTCAACGGCCCGATCGCGAAGAAGATCGGGATGAACTGGGGCATCAATGCATTGGGCCAGGGCAACCGCGCCAACGCCACCATCGGCCGTGCGCTGCAACTGATCATTCGCAACATCGGTGGCGGCGTTCCCGGGGTGCTCGATCGTGCCACCCTCGGCGGCCCCGGAAAATACAGCTTCTGCTTCGCCGAAGACGAGACCGACGCCGAATGGGAGCCACTGGCATCCGCGCGCGCCGGCATCGGCTGCGGCCGCAATGCCGTCACCCTGTTCCAGGGCGACGGTGTGCAGGGCTTCGTCGACCAGCGCTCGCGCACCCCGGAGCAGCTCACGCGTTCACTGGCCGGCTCGCTGCTGGCGGTGGGCAACCCGAAGATGTGCCAATCGACCAATGCCATGCTGGTGCTGGCACCCGAGCATTACGCGATCTACCGCGACGCCGGCTGGGACCGCCGGCGTATCGAGGGGGAGCTCTACCGGGCGATGCTGCGCCCGCGTGCCGATCTGCTGCAGGGCGCGCATGGCGTTGGCGAAGGGATCGCTGCCAACTACGCGACCGGGCGCGATGACGATCTGGTGCCGAAGTTCTGGGATGACGGACTGTTGATCGTGCGTGCCGGTGGGGAGGCCGGCCTCTTTTCCGCGATCTGCGCCGGCTGGACCGGCGGGCGCTTTCGCGATCAGTCAAAGCCGGTCACGCGCGAGATTTTGGCCTAACCGAAGCGAGTCGAGGGGCGCGCCGTTCAAGCCGGATCGCCATGCCGCCCGGCGTGCGCAGGATCAATTCACGAGGATCAAGTCACCAGGCGGTCACCCTCGATCTGGTTGGCCGTACGCAAACCCGTCAACCACTTCGGAAACTCCAGGCCGGTCTCGGCCTTGAGCGCAGTCGCCTGCCTGCGCAAGTCCGCAACCGCCACATCAATGGCGTCCCCGGCGAACGCGAACACGATCACATTGCCGCGATCGGTGGCCGGCAGGGCCAGCATGCGGCCGTCGAAAGCGCGCCCGATGTTGCGGATGTTCAGGCGAAACGATTCGTGCTTGCCGAACAGGTTCACCGCCAGCACGCTTGTGCCTTCGAGCGCGAGGGCCGCACGGCAGTGCGCGTAGAACTCCGGGCTCGACAGCACCGGGCCGCGCGCGGCGGCATCGTAGGCGTCGACGATCAGGTAGTTGGTCGATCCCGGCTTCGCCGCAAGGTAGGCCTCGCCGTCTTCACACACGGTCTGCATGCGCCGGCTGTCGGCCGGCAACGCGAAGTGGGTGCGCGCACAGGCGATCACCGCCGGGTTGATTTCCACATTGGTGATGCGCGCCTTCGGAAACTGTTTCCAGGCGAATTTTGTGGCCGAACCTGCGCCCAGGCCGATCAGCGTGATGTGCTTCGGCGCCGGGTTGAACAACAAACCTGCAAACAGGTCGCGCGTGTATTCGAGTTCGAGGCGATAGGGGTCTGCAATTCGCATCGCGCCCTGGATCCATACCGAACCGAAATGCAGGGTACGGATGCCGCGCTCTTCCGAAAGGCTGATCTCGGGTGCGCGAAAGCGCTTGAGCAACTGGGCAAAGGGTTTGCTCATCGGGCCGCCTTGCTGTCACTGCATGACCTCCTCCCCGAGGGAGGATGAGCGCTCAGTGCGGGCGGCCGGGCGGGAGCGCTCACGCGACCACCACGTCGTTGCGGATGATGGCCTCGATATGGCGCACACCATCCAGAAGCTTTGGCAACAGTTCGGACTTGATGTGGCGCTGCGAATAGCGGGAATGCACCAGGCTCAGGTTCAACGCGGCGACGGTGACGCCGTCGCGATCGCGAATCGGCGCGGCGATGCCGGCCACGCTTTGCTCGACCTCGCCTTCGATGTAGCACCAGCCGTTCGCGCGCACCCTCGCTATCGCCAGCCGCAAGTCGCTACTTTTCACCAGCGTTCGGCGCGTCACCGCCACCGGCTTGAGTGCGGCGAGATAGCGCTGCAGTTCGCGTTCCGGCAAGGCCGCCAGCAGCACCCGACCCATGGAATTCAGATAAGCGGGAATGCGGCTGCCCGCACTGAGATCAATGCGGATGATGCGCCGCGCTTCGCAGCGCAGCACATAGACCACATCGCCACGATCAAGTACGCCGATCGAACAGGTTTCGCCGGTCTCCTGCATCAGGGCGTCGGCGATCGGCCGCGCCACGGCGCGGAAACCCAGCGAGGACAAATACGCGTAACCCAGTCCCAGCACCCGCGGCGTGAGTGAAAAGGCACGCCCGGAACTGTGCAGGTAGCCCAGATGCTCGAGCGTGGCCAGCACGCGCAATGCCGCCGCGCGCGCCATGCCTAGCGCTTCGGCAACCTCGATCATGGTGTATTCGTGGCGATCGCCGCGGCCGAAGAGTTCCAGCACGCGCAAGCCGCGATCGAGCGATTCGAGATACTCCGTACGCACCGCCTCGAGCGGGGCCTGCTTCTTGCGCACCGCGATGGCGCGCGCCGGCCGTTTGTGCACCGGTGCGACGCGCGTGCCGGCCTGGCCGGCCGCGGCGCGACCGGTATCGATGGCAGACAATGGTTTTTCTCTGATTGACATGGCTTCTGCTTGCTGGCACCATCATTTGCGAACAAATGTTCGCAGCGTTGTCAATGGCCAGGCGCAAGTCTAGCCTCTGAAACGTTTTCCCGCCATTTTTCCCAGGCACAGCCAAGGAGCAACAGCATGCAGGCCTCGATGCTCGAAGAACTGGTACCGGTTCCCAACCCCTACCCGGTGGTGTCGGAGGTCGGCTATCCCGAGGTGTGGCACCTGTGCGAACAGGCGCGCAGCCTGGCCTGGGACGCTGCCCGCGATATCGACTACAGCGACCTGCGCGACGCCGACCTGCCGCCGGAGGTGCGTGCCGCCGGCGCCGAATGGTGGAGCCTGCGCGCCTGGATGGAGCACGGCGCCACGCCGTATGGCGCCGAACGCCTGCGCGACGCGATCTTCCAGCACCAGCCTTTCGAGATCAAGCAGCACATCACCAACTTCATCATGGAAGAGTTGCGTCATCATGAAGCCAGCTTTCGCTTAGCCGACGCGCTCGGCGGCTACCAGGCGACCCCGCGCGCCGACTATTTCCAGCAGATCATTCCGCGCTTTCATGACGAAAAGGATGAAAAGGCCATGAGCTTTTTCGCCGGCCTGTCGGTCAACACCCTGTTCGAGCAGTTGTCGGGCGAGCTTTTGCAGGCGCGCTACGAAAACGCGCGCTTCACCTCGATCAAGGAGGCCTGCCGACTGGTGCTGCGCGACGAGGCGCGGCACATCCAGTTCGGGCGCATCATCATGCGGCGCTTTTTCAACGACCTGACGCCGCTGGAAAAAACCACCATCGGCGCCAAGTTCGCCAAGAAATTGCGCGGCAGCCTGCTGACCGGCGTCTATGCGGTGGTCAACCTGCCGGCCGCGGAACGCGAGCGCTCCGGCCGCAACCGCACGCTGGCGGCGCAATGGGGCCTGGGCGCCACCCATCCGGATGACGAGATCGACATCATCCGTCGTGGGGTTGACAAGATTCGCGAAGACGTCGGCCAGTACGGGGTCGAGATTCCGCGCATTCCCGAGATCGACGATACCCGCGTCGCCCTCGCTTCGTAGCTGGTTCGCGCCACCCGGCCGGTCTGTTCGACTGACCGGCCAATTCCCTTTCGCCTGCGCCATGCCTCATTCCCGCAGACATACATGATCATTGGCCGCCGCCACCTTTCGGCCCGCATCCTTGGCGCCGCCCATGTCTTGCGCGATGATCCGACGCTCAAGCAGGCCTTTCTTGGCGCCTGAGCCAGGCGGTCGGCGCCCAACCGCTGTTGAAACCATGGAGACGCGATGCCACAGACTTTCACCCCGATGAGCAGCCTGCCGCCCGACGCACAGGCGCTGATGGCCGCCATCGGCCCGGTGTGGGGCAGCAATGTTCCCAGGCACGGCGATCTGGTCAAGGAAGTGTATGCGCCACTGCATCGCGCCGCCCCGAAAGACGGCATTGCGGTGATGCTCGACCTGCCGTATGGCGCGCATCCGCGCCAGGTGGTCGATCTGTACCGGCCGCGCACACCCAATGGCGATGTGGTGCTGTTCGTGCACGGCGGCGCCTTCGTGCGCGGCGACAAGACCATCAACGACACCATGTATGCCAACGTGCTGGCCTGGTTCGCGCGCCAGGGCGTGCTCGGCATCAACGTCGAATACCGGCTGGCGCCGGAAGCGGTTTACCCGGGCGGTGCCGAGGATGTCGGCGCCGCCGTCGCCTGGGCCGCCCGCCACTGCGCGCAGCATGGCGGCAATCCGCAGCGCCTGTTCCTGATCGGTCATTCCGCCGGCGGCACCCATGCCGCCACCTATGCCTACGACCCGGCGTTCGGCGCACTGGGGCGCGATCTGGCGGGGCTGGTGCTGGTGTCGGCGCGCGTGCGCGCCGACTTGCTGCCGGAAAATCCGAATGCCGGGCCAACCAAAATCTACTTCGGCGACGATCCGGCGCGCTATGAACAACGTTCGCCGGTCAACCATGCGGCCTATTCCGACCTGCCGGTAATGATCGTCAATGCCGAGTTCGAGAACCCGCTGCTCGACATCTACGGCCTGGAACTGGCGCATCGCATCGCGCAGGCGCGCCGTCGCGCGCCGCGTTACCTGCGCCTGACGCGCCATAATCACGTTTCGATCATGGCGCATTTCAACACCGACGAGGAATATCTGGGTCGCGAGATGCTGGATTTCTTTGCCACCCTGCGATGAAGGCAATCCCGATGCGATCACGTTTGCTGATTCAACTTGCCGCACTTGCCGCCACGCTGCTGGCTAGTGGCGTGGCCTGGTCGCAGGGGGGCTATCCCAACCGGCCGCTGCGCATGGTGGTGCCGTTCCCGCCGGGCGGTCCGGCCGATGTTCTCGCGCGGACCCTGGGCGGCAAACTGGCTGACACGCTTGGCCAGGCGGTGGTGATCGAGAATCGCGGCGGCGCCGGCGCGGCGATCGGCACCAAGGCGGTCGCCGATGCGGCACCGGATGGCTACACGATCCTGCTCGGCACGGTCAGTTCGCACGCGCTCAATCCGATTCTCAATCCGAAGATCGGCTACCACCCGCTGCGCGACTTCGCCGCGGTCGGGCCGGTGGCGGCAACCCCGTTCGCGCTGGTGACCCATCCTTCACTGGCTGCTGCCAACGTTCGTGAACTGATCGCGCTGGCCAAATCGAAGCCCGGGGTGCTGGCCGCCGGCTCCGCGGGCAATGGCACTTCGAATCATCTGGCGCTCGAATTGTTCAAGACCATCGCAGCCATCGACATCATTCACATTCCCTACAAAGGCTCGGCGCCGGCCTTAGCCGATGTGCTTGCCGGCCAGGTGCCGCTGATGTTCGACCTGGTTACCACCTCCACCCCGCTGATCAAGGCCGGCACCCTGAAGGCCCTGGCGGTGACCTCGCGCACCCGGCTGGCCGGCCTGCCCGACGTGCCGACCATGATCGAAGCCGGGGTCGCCGGGTTCGATGTGAGCGCATGGTTCGGCCTGTTCGCACCTGCCGCCACACCGCCAGCGGTGGTGGCGCGCCTGAACGCAGATCTTGCACGGGTGTTGCAGCAGGCCGACACCAGGGAACGGCTGGCCAGCCTGGGTGCCGATCCGATGGCCGGGTCACCAGAGCAATTCGCCGCCTTCGTGCGCGACGAGAATCAGCGCTGGGCCGGGGTGGTCAAGAGTTCAGGCATGAAAATCGACTGAGCGCGCCGGCGCCGCGTCGCTTGATGGCGCCCTATGCCAAGGCTGCGCGCCAGCGTTCAAGCTTCAATGCCATGCTCTGCGACGCATTGGCCGGGCTGGTGGAAGGCAGCACGAAGGTCTGCAGTCCGCACTCGCTCAGATGCCTGACCGCTCGCGCTGCCGTGGCGCCGTTGAAGCAGGCGCGCCGGATCAGCGGCGCACGGACGAAGAGGCTCGCGAAATCATTGAATCGCGGATTGCGGATCGCGCTGTCCAGGCTGCCCTCGCGTTCGCAGGAGCCATACGCATCCCAGATTGCGATACCGGCCGCAACCACTCGCGCCACCCGCTCGGCATAGGGCTCTTCGCATAGCCGCAAGCCCGTCACCTGCTCGATGATCGGCCAGAAGCGGTTTTGTGGATGCGCGTAATACTGCCGCGCCTTGAGCGACGCGTTGCTCGGGAAGCTGCCGAGGATCAGCACACGGCAGTCGGGCCCGACGACCGGCGCCAGGCCGGTCAGCCGGCTCACTAGAACTGCTCTTCGCCCAGTGCCAGCACACCCTCGGCGCCGCCAACGATCGAGGCTCGCAAGCCGGTGGCGCGGGTCAGGATGTGATCGGCGTAAAAGCGTGCGGTCTTGATCTTGGCGGCGTAGAACGGGTCGCCCTTCTCGGCGTCGCTACCGCTTTGCAATTTTGCCTGCGCGACCAGCGCTGCGCGCGCCATGTTCCAGCCGCCGATCACGGTGCCGGCCAGCATCAGGTAGGGCACGCTGCCGGCGAACACCGCGCGAATGTCGGTGCGCGCGTTGGCCGCCACGTATTCGACGACTTCCTCGAAGGCCTTGATCGCCAGCGCCAGTTGATTGCGGATCACCGCAAGGTCGCCACCGGCATGGGCTGCGAGTTCGGTCTCGCATCTGCGCATTTGCGCGATGATCGCCTGCGCCGTCTTGCCGCCGTCGCGCGAAGTCTTGCGGCCGACCAGGTCGTTGGCCTGGATCGCGGTGGTGCCTTCGTAGATGGTCAGGATGCGCGCATCGCGGTAGTACTGCGCGGCGCCGGTCTCTTCAATGAAGCCCATGCCGCCATGCACCTGCACCCCAAGGGAGGTCACTTCCAGGCTCATCTCGGTGGAAAAACCCTTGACGATCGGCACCATGTATTCATAGAAGGCCTGGTTGTCGGCGCGGGTCGCGGCGTCCGGATGATGATGCGCCGCGTCGGCCGCCGCCGCCGCGATGTAGGCAGTGGCGCGGGAAGCTTCGGTCAGGGCGCGCATGGTCATCAGCATGCGCCGCACGTCGGGGTGGTGGATGATGGTGACCGGCTTGGCCGAGCCTTCGACCGCGCGGCCCTGCACGCGGTCGCGCGCGAAACTCACCGCCTTCTGGTAGGCCCGTTCGGCCACCGCGATGCCCTGCATGCCGACGGCGAAGCGCGCGGCGTTCATCATGATGAACATGTACTCGAGGCCGCGATTCTCCTCGCCCACCAGGTGGCCGATCGCGCCTTCGCCGACCGCGCCCTTGTTGTCG
>JANPGJ010000234.1:0-4988 GCA_031423955.1 Burkholderiales bacterium | reverse complement strand
GCTCGCCGCCGCGCCCGGTGTGGCGGGGGTCGTCGCCGCATCCTATGGGGCACATGGAGACGGTGTCAAGCGCAGGATGGCGATACATCCGCTCGGGAGTTGATTTCCGTGACGCGCCGGTGCGCGCTATTCTTCGCGATGGCTCAAATTGTGGCACGATGTGGGCGGCTATTGCGCGGTGGCGGTTGGAGGTGGATGAAGCCGGCACCAGGCCCGAATTCAAGTGGCCGGAACGAACGAGGAGAAGCCGATGGCGAGTCGATTCGCAACGTGTCTGTGGACTGTGCTTGGCTGCATGCTGGGTGGCAGCGCGGGCGCACAGGCTTGGCCGGCGAAACCGGTACGAGTGATCGTGCCGTACCCGGCCGGCGGCGTGGTTGACGTGATGACACGCGCGGTCACGATCCGGCTCGCGGCCGACCTGGGCCAGCCGTTCGTGGTCGAGTCAAAGCCGGGCGCGGGCGCCAACATCGCCGCCGAATTCGTTGCCAACGCGTCGGCAGACGGCTACACGTTGCTGGTTTCGGCGCCCTACATCATCAACAACCCGATGCTCGAGACCGGCCTGCGCTGGCAGCCGAAGGACTTTGTGCCGGTCGCGCGCTATGCGCTCTCGCCGAGTTTCATACTGGTGCCGCTCAGTTCGCCGGCGCGCACAGTCAAGGACTATGTGGCACTGGCGCGCAGCAAGCCTGGCCTGCCAATCGGCGATGGCGGCACCGGCAGCACACAGTCGATGGCGACCCAGATGCTGGGCGTGGTCGCCGGTTTCAACTTCGAGGCGATCGGCTACAAGGGTGCGCCGCCGGTGATTCCGGACCTGATCAATGGTGCGTTGTCGATGTCGATCATTCCGTCGACGGTGGCGATCCCGCAGGTCACCTCAGGCAAGCTGCGCGCACTGGCCAATACCGGCGGCAAACGCTCGCCGCTGTTGCCGGATGTGCCAACCATTGCCGAGGCCGGGTTTCCCGAGGTCACGGTGGAGTCCTGGTACGCCTTTCATGTTCCCGCCGGCACGCCGCGCGAAGCGGTGCAGCGGCTGTCGACAGCGGTGGGTGCCGCCGCCGCCGCGCCCGAGGTGCAGGCCCGCCTGGCCACGGCCGGTGGCGAGGCGGCGTTTCTGGGCACGACCGAGTTCGAATCCTTCCTGCGCTCCGATACCGAACGTTGGCAACGCTTTGCCAAGGCGTTCAGAAAATGACGAACGCCTCATTGGAAGCCATTGAACAATGAGCGTGACTCGAACAGCCGGCGAATTCGCCGAACTTTGCGCCCGGCTCAGGGCATTCATCGACGCCGAAGTGATTCCGGCTGAAGATCTGGGTGCCGCGCACGACATGGCGCGCAATGCAGCGGCAATTGAGCGTTTGCGGGTGCGCGCACGTGCACTGGGTTTCGGCCCGCCGCGATTGCCGGTTGCGGCCGGCGGCCTTGGCCTGTCGTGGGAGGAGTGCTGCGGATTCTTCGAGGAGGTGGGTCGCAGCTTCCTCGGACCCGGCGCGCTCGACTGCGCACCGCCCGGGCAACCGGACGTGGCGGTGCTGGAGCGACTGGCCAATCCGCGACAGCGCGAGCGCTATCTGGGCCCGCTGGCGCGCGGCGAAGTGCGCTCGTGTTTCGCGATGACCGAACCGGCCCCCGGTGTCGGCTCCGACCCGCGCATGCTCAAGGCGACGGCGCGCCGCGACGGCGATGGCTGGGTAATCGATGCCCACAAGTGGTTTATCTCGGGGGCGATCGGTGCCGCGTTTGCGATCGTGGTGGCGCGCACCGCGGCCGGGGTGTCGTGGTTTCTGGTTGATACCGATGCGCCAGGGTTTCGGATCGTGCGCGATATTCCGACCATGGAGCCGTTTTCCCGTGGTGGTCATGCCGAGATCGAACTGGTTGAATGCCGGGTCGGCGCCGACGCGCTGGTGGGCGAGGAAGGGCGCGGCCTGGAATATGCGCAGATCCGCCTGGAAGGAGCGCGGCTGTTTCACTGCATGCGCTACATCGGGCTGGCATCGCGCGCGATGCAGATCGCCCAGGACTATGCCGCCAAACGGGAATCGTTTGGCGAGCGCCTGGCGGCGCACCAGATGGTGCAGGCGATGGTCGCCGATGCGCATATCGATCTTTATGCGTCGCGCCTGATGACGCTGGATGTCGCGCGCCGGCTCGACCGCGGCGAGTCGATTCGCCACGAAAGCTCGATGGCCAAGGTGTTCGTCTCCGAGGCGGTGAACCGGGTGGCCGATTCGGCCGTGCAGATGACCGGCGCCCTGGGCATCTCCGAAGACGTGCCGCTGTCGATGATCCTGCGCCAACTGCGTCCGTTCCGCATTTATGACGGCGCCTCCGAAGTGCACCGCTCGGCGATCGCCAAGCGAGTGTTCGCCAAACAACTGCGGGCCTGAGAGCGTGAGAATAAATATACTGCGCGGGCCAATCTCGCACCTGCGATGCTTGGCCACTACGAGAGTACGGCTGCGCTTCTCGATGCGATCTTGACCCGCTCGCTACCATTTCTTCTCACGCTCTGACCCAAGCCGACATGTTCGATACGCCTGAAATCGCGGCCTTTCGCGCCGAGGTGCGCGCCTTTGTGCGTGCGGAGTTGCCGTCCGACCTGCGCGCCGCCGTGCGTGCCGGGCAGTCGGTGACGCGCGAGTTGACCGAGCGCTGGCATATCCTGCTGGCACAACGTGGCTGGCTGGTGCCGCATTGGCCGGTCGAGGCAGGAGGCCGAGGCTGGGATGCTGCGCGCTGTATCGTGTTCGATGAAGAGATGTGCACCAACGACGCGCCGGAGCTCAACTCGATCACCTTCAACATGATCGGGCCGGTGCTGATCCGCTTCGGCACGCCGGCGCAGAAGCAGCGCTTTCTGCCGCTGATCGCCGCCGGCACGCAATGGTGGTGCCAGGGCTATTCAGAACCCGATGCCGGGTCGGATCTGGCAGCGGTCAGAACGCGCGCCGTGCGCCACGGTGACCAGTATCTGGTCAACGGCTCGAAGATCTGGACTTCGGGCGCCCAGTATGCGGACTGGATCTTCTGCCTGACCCGCACCGATACCGAGGCCCGTGCCCAGGAAGGCATCTCGTTCCTGCTGATCGACATGAAGAGTCCCGGCATCACGGTGCGGCCGATCCGCGGCATTCATGGCTGGGAAGTGTTCAACGAGGTGTTCTTCGATGATGTCGAAGTGCCGGTTGAGCAACTCATCGGCGAAGAAAACCAGGGTTGGACGGTGGCCAAGTCCCTGCTCGAATTCGAGCGTCTGAAGCTGGCGCGGGTTGGCGAAAACAAGCGGCGCATGGCGCGGGCACGCGAGATAGGGTGGCGCGAGACCGAGCGCGGTGAACCCTTGATGCTGCGGCCATGGTTTCGCAAGCGCTTCGCCGAACTGCAGATGCGCCTCATGGCGCTGGAGGCCAATTCGGCGCGCTTTGTCGAACGATCGCAGATGGGCTTGCCGGTGGGCGCCGAAGTATCGATGCTGAAGTTGCGCGGCAGCCAGTTGATCCAGTTGTGGGAGGCGCTGACGATCGACGCGCTGGGCCCGGCGGCCCTGCCTTACGACCCCGCCGCGCTTGTCGGTGGCGCCGCTGCGCTGCCGGTGCCTGAACTGGCGCCAACTGCCTCGTCGCGCCGCTTTCTGTCGCGCGGCTTCACCATAGCCGGTGGATCCAGCGAAATCCAGCACAACATTCTTGCCAAACAGGTGCTCGGCCTATGAGCGCTCCTGCCCGGCCGTCCGAAAGGAGCGCTCATCCTCCCTTGTGGAGGATGTCACGGAGTGACTGGAGGGTAGTCCAATGAGCGCATTGGTGCTGGACGAAAACCAGCAGATGCTGGCCGACAGTGCGCGCAAGTACGTCCTGCGAGGCTATGATCAGGCCGCTCGCGCGGCATCGCTTGCCGATCCGCAGGGCTGCGCGCCGGAACGCTGGCGCGAGTTTGCGGATATGGGTTGGCTGGGGTTGCCGTTGCCCGAAGCTGACGGCGGACTGGGCGGCTCGCTGGCCGACATGTGTGTGCTGGCCGATGAGCTTGGTCGCGGACTGGTGGTGGAGCCATGGGTGGCTTGCGGCGTGATGGCGGCGACTCTGTTGGCATCTGCCGGCACGCCCGCGCAGCGCTCGCGCTGGCTGCCCGCGCTGGCGGCGGGCGAGAAGCGGCTCGCCTTCGCTGCATGGGAGAGTGGCAGCCGGTTCGACAGCACGCGGGTGAGTACGGTGGCAGAGCCGGGCGATGGTGGCTATCGTCTGAGCGGTGTGAAGGAACTGGTGCTTGGCGCGCCTGGCGCCGATGGCCTGATCGTTGGCGCACTATGCGCCGCACAGGGCGACGCGTCGCGGCCGGCGCTTTTTCTGCTCGAACCCGGCGCGCCGGGTCTCGAATTGCAGCCATACATCATGATTGACGGTAGACGCGCTGCGCATCTGCGCATGCACAATGTGCCGGTCGTCGCAGAGGCGATGCTGGCCGCGGATGTCGACGCGACACAAGCGATTGAACTGGCGATCGATCGCGCAGTCGTCGCGCATTGCGCCGAAACCACGGGCGCGATGGCGCGCGCCCTGGAAATAACCCTCGACTATCTGAAGACCCGCAGGCAGTTCGGCCGGACTCTCGCTGCCAACCAGGTGTTGCAGCATCGCCTGGTCGATCTGCATGTCGCCATCGAGGAGACGCGCGCCCTGGTGCGCGCGGCTGCCGTCGGCTTCGCCGGCGCGGCGCCGGGGCGGCAGCGCTATGTCGCCGCGGCCAAGGCGTTCGCCTCGCAGGCGGCGCGCATGGTGTGGGAGGAAGTGGTGCAACTGCAGGGCGCCATCGGCATGACCGATGCCTACCCGCTCGGCGCATACGTCAAGCACCTGGCGGTTTCACATACGCTGTTTGGCGATTCGGAACAGCATCTGGAGCGCATGGCGCAGTTCGAGGAGCGGCAGCGACCAGCGTCTTGACTTCAGTGGGTGGCGACGCGTTTCAAACCG
>JANPGJ010000233.1:0-2676 GCA_031423955.1 Burkholderiales bacterium | reverse complement strand
GTCCCGAACATAGTTGAAGGTTGAGTTGGTGGTTGAAGCAGTCGGGGGCCCAGAATGCGGGTTCTCGACATCCTCAACCTGAACCACAGAAAGCTCAACCACCATGAAGAAGTCTACTCGCAAGGTCCAAAGCCCGAAACTTCAAAGCGTCAGCAAGTTGAATCGTGCGGCGCTGGAAGCGCAGCCACTGTTGACGGCCAATCCGCAATCCGCACTGCCATTATTGGCGATGGTCGGGCAAGCGCAACTGTCGATCGAAGACATGCTGGGCCGGATGTCGAAGCAATTCATCGAACAACTGCTGATGATGGCAGCTGAATCGGTAGCCGGACCGAAACATCCTGGACGTCAGGCTGGCGAGGTTCGTTGGCATGGCCAGCAAGGCGGCACGGTGAATCTAGGCACCTCGAAACTCAAGGTCGCGCGGCCACGACTGCGTGGCCCGGCGGGCGAGGTTGCATTGCCTGGCTATGCTGCACTGGCCGGCGACGACAGCCTGTCGCGCCGTATCGCAGATGTGTTGACCTGCAACGTCAGCACCCGCAAGTACGCGCGAGTCATGTACCGCTGCGCCGACGAGATGGGTATTTCCAGAAGCGCGGTGTCGCGCCACTTCGTCAAGGACAGCGCGCAAGCTCTGGCCAAGCTGATGAACCGGGATTTCAAGGCAACCGATCTGGTGGCGATCTACGTCGACGGCATCATCGTCGCCAAGCATCACATCATCGCCGCCGTCGGCGTCGATGCTACCGGCGTCAAGCACATGCTGGGCATCGTTTCCGGTTCGAGCGAGAACGTCAAAGTGGTCAAGGACCTGCTGGAATCCCTGGCCGAGCGCGGCGTTGATATGAACGTAGATCGCCTGTGGGTGATTGACGGTTCGAAGGCCCTGCGTGCCGGCATCGATCAGAAATGCGGTGATGCCGCCCGCGTGCAGCGCTGCCGGCTTCACAAGATTCGCAATGTGACCGAGCGTTTGCCAAAGGCGAAGGCTGCGCAGGTCCGCTGGGTGATGGTGCAGGCACTCAAGGGCGATGCAACGGCCGGCATCGAGAAGCTGAAGGCGCAAGCCAAGCACCTGAAGCCGCAGTATCCGGACGCCGCTGCCAGCCTGCTGGAGGGACTGGAAGAGATGTTCACGATCAACCGTCTCGGTGTGACCGGTGAGTTGGCTCGCTGCCTGGCGACGACCAACATCATCGAGTCGCCGAATTCAGCCGTGCGCCGTGTCAGCGGTCGAGTGACCCACTATCGGGATGCAAGCATGGCGATGCGTTGGACTGCCGCTGGATTCCTGGAAGCTGAGAAGTCGTTTCGCAGACTACGTGGCCACAAGCAGATCCCCGCGCTCATTGCAGCGATGCGACCAGCTGCTGTTCAAACGAAAAAGGCCGCATAATCATTTCCGCCACCGGCGAAACCTTCAACTACATTCGGGACATCGCCCCGAAAAGGCGCTCAGATCCAGTTGTCAAGTTTGAGCGCGGGCACGCGGCGAAACTCGCGGCTGTTGTTGGTTACAAGCGTGGCGCCTTGTGCAAGCGATGCCTGCTATCAAGGTATCCATCGGACCCAGCGGAGTTCCAACAGCTTCCATGGTCGCGCGCAAGCCCGCGCTTTGGTGTGCCGCTTCAAGATCAAACGGCAGAACGCGGGTCGCTGCGAGCAACATTGCGAATTGCTCGCGCCTTTTCTGTGGCTGCAGCGACTTGGCGATGCCGGTCTCGATCTCGTAGAGCACGATGATCGGAATGCCAATCTCGGAAGGTGGGGTACGGCGTAGTCGTTGGGCAACGCTGCCAGCGTCTTTGAAGTAACAAATCAGAGTATTCGAATCAAGCGCGAACATGCCCGCTGCTCACCAGCTCTGCGCTCAAAAGCTCTCGCGCGGCGCGTCTTGTCCGGCACCTGCCCGCACCTCTTTAAGCGACGGAAAGTCATTCCAGGCGCCGGCGAGCGCCAACACGTCATCCGGCCATTGGTTGGCCGTTTTCTCGATCACGATGGTGCTCACCCATTTCGACAGGGACATGCCTGCTGCCTCGGCCGCACGCCGAATGCGAGTGTGGGTGGATTCATCCACATAAAGATTGAGTTGCGGCATGATGGCCCTCCAATGTTGCGCACTTGATGTGCAGGTATATCAGCACGTATATGATCGGCGTCACACAAGGCAACGGGCCGCGTCGCGCTGGCGGCACGCCAGTCAAGGTCGCGCATCGTGGTCCGCATTGCCCGGATCGCAGCCGCCGATCGTGCC
The DNA here is from genome assembly GCA_031423955.1 of Burkholderiales bacterium. Classification (GTDB taxonomy): domain Bacteria; phylum Pseudomonadota; class Gammaproteobacteria; order Burkholderiales; family JAEUOS01; genus JAEUOS01. Next base: position 416 of record JANPGJ010000233.1, on the reverse strand, counting down.
GCTCTTGCCTACGGCGTAGCCACCCCGAACCATGGGTCAAACGTATCAAACAAGGCCATCCAGTCGGTCAGCGCCACCGGATCGCCTTCGATCTTGAGTTTGCCCTGTGCCACTGCTTCCCTGGCGTCGACCGCGCCGCCGGCGATGCCGTAGAGCACCCGGCGCGCCATGGTCAGCGAAGCCTGTGGCGCGTCGTGATGCCGCCCGCCCTCGGCCACCAGCACCGCACGCCTCACGGCTACGGCAAAGCGCTCGCCGGTGTCGGTGAAATGGAAGTTGAGCGCGATGTTCCGCCCTGCCGCTTTCGGGCCATTCAGGCGCACCGCCAGGAAGTCGAAAAACATCGCCGGTGTCATCGCCGCGGCCATGTCCGGCGTGAAGCCGCGGCGAGTCGGGCGTTGCGGCACGCCGTGGCG
>JANPGJ010000232.1:0-12109 GCA_031423955.1 Burkholderiales bacterium | reverse complement strand
GCCGGATCGAAACTGATGTGCACCGGTCCCATCGTCAGCGGCGGTCCGCGTACGCCGGTTCGCTGCGCGCGAAACCCTGATGGAAGTCCAGCATGCGCGCAAGCCACGGCTGCAAGGCGTCATCCGTCTCGAGCACGGCTTCCGGATCGATGATGCGCGCCCACTGCAGCGGCGAAAGCGCGATGTAGTCGGCATAACAGGGCTTCGCGCCACCGAGAAAGGGCTGCGCGCGCAGCGTCGCGCGCAACGGATCGAGCGCGCGACGAAAGCCCTTGAGAGCGCTCTCCCGTGCGTCATGCATCTCTTCGAGCGTCTTGCCAAAGGCTTTTTCGAATCCGGCGCGCAGATGGGCGGCGTCTTCCGCGTCAACGATCCGCGTTACCGGCAGCGCACATGCCGGCGCCAGGGCCGCCATCCATTGCCGATCGGCAAGCGCGTTGACCAGCCGCGACAAGCCATGCCCGGTCGGGCCGCCGAACAGGCTGGGGCGCTCGGGAAAGGTCGACTCAAGATATTCCGCGATCTTCCACGAATCCGACACCACGGTTTCGCCATGGCGGATGACCGGCACCTTGCCCTGCCCGGAAAAGGCGATCGCCGCCTTGTCGGAGACTCGCACCGGCATTGTCTCGAAGTCGATGCCCTTGTGGCGCAAGGCCATCCGCGTGCGCCAGGAGAAGGCGCTGTAACGCGCCCCGCTGGCGGCGCCAAGTTCAAACAAGGTCAACATGCGGGGCGGGCTCCTGTTTCGACATGGCGGGCGTCGTTCCCGCGGTTGCTGCAATTGCCTTGGAATTACTTTAGGTCTAAACTATTTAGATGTCAATCATGAACGCGGCGCGTAGCGCTTGGGGGCACGCATGAAAATCCTGCAACCGCCCGGATGGGCCACACCGCGCGGCTACGCCAACGGCATCGCCGCGCGCGGCACGCTGGTGATGATCGGCGGGCAGGTCGGCTGGGACCCGGTGGCCAGCGGCGCCGGCGGCCAGGGCGTCTGGCATGCGCGCGATTTCGCCGGGCAGACCCGGCAGGCGCTGGCCAACATCGTTGCCATCCTCGCCGAGGCCGGCGGCAAGCCCGAGCATCTGGTGCGTCTGACCTGGTATGTGCTCGACCGCGACGAATATGTGGCGGCCTGGCCGGCCATCGGAGCGGCCTACAAGGAGTTGATCGGCCGCCACTTTCCGGCAATGTCGGCGTTCGGTGTCACCGCTCTGGTCGAACCGGAAGCGCGGCTGGAAATCGAAGCTACCGCGGTGGTGCCTGATTAGGGTTTAGCGTAGCTGCCTGCCTGCAGCGGCGATGCAAGTCGGGTTCGAACCGGCCGGAATGACGAACCTGCCGGTCCACACTGCGGCTCCGCCGGACGCCAATGCGTCCGTTGCGAGTCGCGAATCCGAGTGGAGTGAGGGTTCCGCGCGCCTATAATTCATTCTGGTTTCCACCGACGTGCCGTTGTCGACTGCCGTTTTTACCCACCCCTTCGAGGCCATCATGCTCTCACCGCAAAAAGTCAACGCCCAGTTCCAGTGGGAAGATCCACTCCTGCTCAACGACCAGTTGAGTGAAGACGAGCGGATGGTGCGCGATGCCGCCAGCGACTACTGCCAGGCCAAACTCGCGCCGCGCATTCTCGAGGCATTTCGCCATGAAAAAACCGACCCCGCGATCTTCCGCGAAATGGGCGAGATCGGACTATTGGGGCCGACGATTCCGACCGAATATGGCGGCCCTGGCCTCAACTACGTTGCCTATGGCCTGATCGCGCGTGAAGTCGAGCGAGTCGATTCCGGCTATCGCTCGATGATGAGCGTGCAGTCTTCGCTGGTGATGGTGCCGATTTTCGAATTCGGCTCGGAAGCCCAGCGCCAGAAGTACCTGCCCAAGCTTGCCACCGGCGAATGGATCGGCTGTTTCGGCCTGACCGAACCGAATCACGGCTCCGATCCGGGATCGATGATCACCCGCGCCAAGACCGTCCCGGGCGGCTTTTCGGTGACCGGCGCCAAGATGTGGATTTCCAATTCGCCGTTCGCCGACGTGTTCGTGGTGTGGGCCAAGAACGATGAGGGCCGGATTCGCGGATTCATCCTCGAAAAAGGCATGAAGGGCCTGTCGGCGCCGGCGATTCATGGCAAGTTCGGCCTGCGCGCTTCGCTCACCGGCGAAATCGTGATGGACGAAGTATTCGTCCCGGCAGAAAACGAGTTGCCCAATGTCGAAGGCCTGAAGGGCCCGTTCACCTGCCTGAATTCGGCCCGCTATGGCATCGCCTGGGGCGCCCTGGGTGCGGCCGAAGATTGCTGGCACCGGGCGCGTCAGTATGTGCTCGACCGCAAGCAGTTTGGCCGACCTTTGGCGGCCAACCAGTTGATCCAGAAAAAACTGGCCGACATGCAGACCGAAATCACCCTCGGACTGCAGGGCTGCCTGCGCCTGGGCCGCATGAAGGATGAAGGCAGTGCGGCGCCCGAGATCACCTCGATCATGAAGCGCAACTCATGCGGCAAATCGCTCGATATCGCCCGCGTCGCGCGCGACATGCTGGGCGGCAACGGCATCTCCGACGAATACGGCATCATCCGTCACATGGTGAACCTCGAAGTGGTCAACACCTACGAGGGCACGCACGATATTCACGCCCTGATTCTCGGGCGCGCGATGACCGGGATTCAGGCGTTTCAGTAGGCAACCGGGTGGCCCGCCGGCCGGGCGCCGGCGCCGCTGCGCTGACACCCGGCCGCCGCGCTGGCGCGGGACAGGCTGGCGACCCGGCAGGCCCGGTGCAGGAACGTCGCCGCTGCATCTGAGTTACCCGTCAGCCAGACGCTCAGGAGGATGACGGCGCGAGTTCCTGCGCGGTTTGTTTAAGCGCTTCGATCAGGAGCCGGGTCGCCGGGCTCAGCGAACCACGGCGCCGGCGCGTGATGCCGACCCTGCGTACCCATTGGCTGCCACTGACGTTGAGTGCGACAAGTTGCCCGGCCTTTTCTTCCCACCAGATCAGCTCGCGCGGGATGAAGGTCAGGATGTCACTCTGCATCACCACCGCTTTCATCAACACCGTCGAGGTGCTTTCGATCGCCGCCTCGGGCGGGTCGAGATCGTGCGCGCGGAACAGTTCGTCGAAAGCGACGCGTTCGAGTTCGCGGCGGCGCGCCAGGATCCAGCGCTGCACCTGCAGGTCCGCCGGCGCGACACTGCGCCGCCGCGCCAGCGGATGGCCGCTGCGCGCGACCACCGCGCCGGCCTCGTTGAACAACTGGTCGTGCACCAGTTCGGCGTCGGTCGCCTTGGCCGGCACCGACGACAGCGCGAAGTCGACCTCGCCGTTCTTGACCAGCGGCATCAGGGTTTCGTTGAGGCCGTAGAGCACGCTTACTTTCAATTCCGGGTGGCTCTGCAGGAGCGCGAGCAGTGCCTGCGGCAGCAGGCGTGTTGCCTCGGTGGGCCCGCAGCCGACCAGCACGTGGCCGCGGGTGGCGCCCTTGAGGGCATCGATTTCGCCGACCGCATTGCGCAACTCGGCCTCGATCACGCTGCCATGCGCAACCAGGGCCTCGCCGTAGGGCGTGGGCGTGACCCCGAAACGCCCGCGCTCCAGCAAACGCACACCCAGCGATTTTTCCAGCGCCTTGACACTCTTGGACAAGGCCGGCTGCGAGATTTCCAGCTCGGCCGCCGCCTCGGTCATGTTGCCGTGACGCACTGCCGCCAGGAAAAGCTGAATCCGTCGGTAATCCATAACCAATGGTAATGGAAATGGCATGCGTTGTTGTTGTCAGCCGGCGCCGCGATTGCTATGGTGTGCATCCGCGTCGCGGTGTCGCTCCGGCGATTCCCGTCATTCCAAGGAGAACTGATGCAAATCGCCCCGGAAAAAATGGTCGAACCCGACCGTGTTCATCGCCTGGCCTATACCAGCCAGGAAATCTTCGACCGTGAGATCAGCAACATTTTCGAGAAGATCTGGATCTATTGCGGCCATGAATCGCAGGTGAAAATGCCGGGCGACTACGCCACCATGCAGATCGGCCGCCAGCCGATGGTGATGGTGCGCGGCAAGGACGGGCAGATCCGCGTGCTGTACAACCGCTGCCCGCACCGCGGGGTGGAACTGTGCGGCAACCTCAAAGGCAATACCGGCAGCAATTTCGTCTGCTCGTATCACGCCTGGAGCTTTCATCTGGACGGCAAACTTGAAAGCATGCCGCTGCAAAAGGGCTATGACGGCACCCGCCTGACGCGCGACAACCCGGATTGCAACATGAAGGCGGCGCCGCGGGTGGCGTCTTACCGCGGCTTCGTGTTCGCCAGCCTGGCGGCCGACGGCCCCTCGCTGGTCGAGTTTCTGGGCGAGGCGAAGATCGCGTTTGACGACATGTGCGACCGCTCACCCGAAGGCGAGGTTGAAGTGGTGCCGATCTGCCACCGCGTGATACAGCATTCGAACTGGAAATTCTTCATGGAAAACCAGCTTGATTCGCTGCATCCTTCGGTCACCCATCAGTCCACCGGGGTGGCGGCCGGCCGCGTCGAAAAACAGATCGCCGCGCAAGGCGGCAAGGCGCCGCTGTACTACCACTACTTGTCGACCTTCGCTTCGTCGTTCGAGCAATGGGATGGCGTGCAGACCATCAACTTCCCGCGCGGCCACGGTGTGCTCAAGGCCTACATGGGTCTGCGGCCGCAGGACCCGGATACCAAGGCCTATGAAAAGCTGATGGAAAAGGCCTATGGCAAGGAAAAGATGGAAGAGTACTTGTCGCGCTCGATCCATCATGTGCTGGTCTATCCCTACCTTTCGGTGCAGTCGCCATTGCAGCAGTTGCGCGTGCTGCGGCCGCTGGCGCCCAACAAGACGCTGTCGGAAATCTGGCACTTCCGGCTCAAGGGCGCACCGGAGGCGATCTACCGGCGCTCGCTCTGGTACTACAACCTGGTGAATTCGCCGGCCACCATGATCAACGCCGACGATCTGGAAAACTGGACCAAGGGCCAGTGGGGCCTGGAATCGACCGGCAGCGACTGGGTCAGCTTCCATCGCGAGTTCGGCCGCGACACCATCGAGGACGGCGTGACCTATTCGAACAAGGGCACCTCTGAAGCGGTGATGCGCAGCCAGTTCAAGGCCTGGGTCGAATACATGGCGGAGGCCAAATAATGGCGACAACAAAACCGGCGGCTGCCAAGGCCGCAAGCAAAAGCGCGCGCAAGCCCGCCGCCAAAACCGTAAGCCCTGTGAAAAAAGCAGCCGCCCACTCCTTGTTGAAAAAGTCTGCGGCCCGCCCGGTGTTGAAAAAGGCGCTTGCCGGCAGCCTGGTGATTCGCGCCGGCGCGTCCGCCCGGAAAACCGGTGCGCAATCGATCGCCCCGGATCATTCACCCCGCGCGGCGCCCGGTGCGGTGACCGCGCCGCGCGCGCTCAAGGCCGTCGCCACCCGCGGTGATCTGAAGGACCGGGTCGAGCAGTTCCTGTTTCGGCAATCCGAATTGCTCGACAACAAATTGTGGCAGGACTACATCGACCTGTTCGACGACGACGGCGTCTATTGGATGCCGGTGTTGCCGGAGCAGACCGAGTGGGAGGGTTCCGCCTCGATCTTCGCCGAAGACAAGCTGCTGATGAGCGTGCGCATGGGCCGCGTGACCCACCCGAATGCCTGGTCGCAGGCGCCGATGTGGGCTACCAACCATCTGGTCGGCAATGTCGTCATCGAGTCCGCAACCGGCAACGAAGTGGTCGTGCGCTCGCGCTTCCACATGATGGAACTGCGCCGCGACAACGTGCGCCACTTTGGCGGCACCTATCGACATACCCTGGTCAAACACGGCAACGGTTTTCGCATCAAGCTGCAGCGGGTCGACCTGTTCAACGGCCAGGCACCGTTCGACTACGTGCTGCAGGTCTGGGTGTAGGCGTACGCCTTCGCCGTGGCCACCCCGATCACGGATCGCGGTGGCCACGCGGTCGCGCCCGCGATCTCGCCCATCGGCGCTGCCAGGCATGCAGCGTTTGCAGCGCCGCAACGCGCACTGCGCATCCGGCGTTCGACCAGGCCGCCGCGTCCTCAGATTGCCGCGTTACACTGCGACACTGCAGCACCCAACCGCCAACCAAAAGGAGACAAGTCAATGCGTACGCCGCGCCTGGATCGTGATCGTCAGCAGTGGATCTATGACTATGTGGTGAAGGAATCCGGCCGTGTGTTCCACTGGGACGAGGCCGGCCGCGAATTGCCGGCCAGCGTCAAGAGTCACGCGCAGATTTCCAAGCACCTCGGGCGCATCGGCCAGCGCATGGAGCGAGTCGCCGCCGAAGAGGAGGCCGCCGGCCATCGCGCCACCGCGTTCGAGCTTTATTACCGCGCCTCGGCGACGTTCGCCGCCGCGCAGCATCCGGTGCTCGAGACCAACGACGAGAAACGCTACCTGCACGGCCGCTGCCTGGCCAACTACGCGAAGGTGATCGAGCATTCGCCGCACCCGATCGAACGCGTCGAAGTGCCGTTCGAAGGCGTCGAACTGCAGTGCAACCTGCACCTCTTGCCCGGCAAACCGAAGGCGCCGGTGGTGATCTTCATTCCCGGTTGCGACATGACCAAGGAAATGTATCCCGATCCGCGCGTCGTCCATGCCCATCATCGCGGCATGCATCTGATGGTGATGGATGGTCCCGGCCAGGGCACCGGCAACCTGCGCAACATCAAGCTCACCCATGACAACTACGAGCGCGGGGTGCTGGCAGTGGTCAGCTATTTGCAAACCCGGCCCGAGATCGATCCGGAAGGCATCACGATCTATTCGCTCAGCATGGGCTCCTACTGGGGCTTCCAGGTCGCCGCCTCCGGCGACCCGCGCGTCAAGGCGGTGGCCGGGCCCTGGGCCTCCTACCTTGACAAGTACTACATCCTCGACACCTTCTCGCCGCGCTACAAGCAGTTGTTCGGCTATCTCACCGGCGCCAAGTCGGAAGCCGCGCTCGATGAGATCGTCAGCAAGATGACGGTCGCCGGCCGCGAGGGCAACATCAAGTGCCCGGTGATGCTGACTGTCGGCGAATACGATGCGCGCAGTCCGACCGAGATGATCTATGAGTTCTACGACAAGATCAGAGCACCCAAGGAGCTGTGGGTCTACGAAGACAGCTACCACCAGACCCGTCTGTTTGACGGCGACGCTAACCGGGCCGACATTCACATGATGGGCATGGACTGGCTGCGCGATGCGATCGACGGCAAGTTCAAGGCCGGCTACGCGCGCAAGGTCTATGTGCGTTCAGGCGGCGGCGGGCCGAATGGCAAGCAGGGTGAAGGCCAGGACTCGATGCACTGGTGGGACAAGTAGCCGCGGCCTGACCTCAAGTCACGATCGCCATCAAAACACGGCGTTTGTCAGCGCACGGCGCGCCAGTGCGCTGACAAACTTCCATCGGCTTTGAATCCGTGCCACACGCCCACTGCCCGTGCTGCCTGAAGCCTCGCGCTTGCGCGCCGAACGGCAGCCTTACCAGGGCAGGATCTGGTTCTGGTAGTTGACATAGGTCACACCACCCGCACCGCTCCTTAGCATCATTGCGTCGACAACCCCGGTGATGCTGGTTTCGACGTCCAGCAACGCATTCGGCCCGCCCATGTCTGTCCGCACCCAGCCAGGCGCGATCACCAGGTAGGTGCGGCCATCGTCGGCATGACGTGCGGCAAAACTGCGCATCAGCGTATTGAGCGCGGCCTTGCTGGCGCGATAGACCTCCCAGCCGCCATTGGTGTTGTTGGCAACACTTCCGAGGCCGGAGGACATCACCGCCACACTGCCGCCACGGACGACCCGCTCGACCAGTTGTTCGATCACCCGCATAGGGCCGAGCGTGTTGGTCAGCATCACCCGCACGAACTCATCGTCGGATACATCGCACACCCGTTCGCCCGGGCCGTTGGCAACACCGGCGTTGACAAACAAGAGGTCGATGGCGCGACCGTCGAGCCGGCGGCCGAGCGCGGCGATCTGCCCGGGCGAGGTCATTTCGAGTTGCAGGACCTCGAGCGCAGCGCCGGCGGCAGCCTGCAATGCCTGAAACTCCGATGACCCGGTCGCCTGCCTGATGGTGGCGATCACCTGCCAGCCGCGGCGCACGTATTCCGCGGCCAGCGCCAGGCCGAGGCCGCGCGAACCGCCGACGATCAATGCGGTCTTCTTTTGCGATGTTTCGGTCATTACTGTAGTTCCTCGCGCAGCAAATCGAGATGTTCGAAAAGCGAGCGATCAGTCACCAGGAAAAGATCGGCGTCCGCGCGCGCCGCAGTGTGGCTGGCCCAGGTCCAGTGCGGAATAGTGAACACGTCGTGCTTCTCCCAGGCAATGGCGGAGTCACCGATGTTGCTGCGGCCCGCACCTTCGACCACCAGGCAGATGGTGTTCCAGGTGGTGCGGCGCGCGCGCGTCGCCGCGCCGGCGGCCAGGCGCATGGCGTAGCAGTCGAGGCTAGGCATCACCGCGCCACCGGTGGCCGGGTTGGTATAGCGCAACAGTTTCGCACCGTCAGCGCCAGCAGGCGCGGCATCGAGCAAGGCGCGGGTCAACGCACCGGGATAGTGGTACTTCGGCGATTGCGCCCGCGCGCTCGCGCTTGCCGCACCGACGGCAGCCATGCCGGCCGCCGCCCACAGGCGCTCGTCACCCTCATCGACCTTCCAGAATTCCGCATCCGCTCGCGAGCCGGGCTCGAAGAAATTCGCATCCAGATTGCCAACCAGGGGAATGTTGGCCGCATCGAACCAGACCGTGCGCGCCTCCGAGGCATTGATGTGCCCATGCCAGCACATCGGCGGGGTCAGCACCAGATCACCCGGCGCCATCGCGCAGCGGCGGCCATTGACAATCGTGTAGGCACCCTCGGCGCGGGTGGAAAAGCGGATCGCCGAAGCCGTGTGGCGGTGTGGCACCGCATGGTCGCCCGGATTGAGCACCGTGAACGCGGCCAACAGGTTGCTGGTGGTTTGCGTCGCGCCATTGAAGGCCGGATGGGCCATGATGATGGCGCGCCGCTCGACATCCTCGATCGGCACTTCAGTGGCGGCGCGCGCGATGAAGGGTTCGAAATCACGCCAGCGCCACAGCGCGGCGGTGTCTGGGGCCGCCGGTGCGATCGGCGTGATGCGTTTGTAGCGATCCCACAGCGGGTGGTAGCGCGCCGCTTCTAGCGCGGCGATCAGGGCGGCGTCGGGGCGTGCTTGTGGGGTGGGGATGGCATTCATTGACTCGATTCCTCTAAAGCGCCAGTTCGAGATGCCGTATCCGCAGTGATGCCACGCTGCCCCTTGAGGATAGCGGTGATGCGGTTGGCTGGAACATGCAACGCATTCGCAAGCGCATTGGCGGTAAGCGCATGCGGTTCCATGAACTCACTCAACAACAATTGCCCCGGATGCGTTGCCACCAGGCGCTTGCGTGGGCGCGCGAGCGCGTCCGAAAGATTGGCTTTACCCAGTGCGTCCATTCGAATCACGATGATTCTCTCCTGGTGGTAGTCAACTACCTCGACATCGTGCGCATTGCCAGCCTCGAAGCGAAAGTAAATACTCCACTGGTCATTGACGCGAATACTCCATTGGCTGCGGCGATCGGCTGAGAGTTTTTCCAAACGGCTGACCGGGGAGATGGACTCGTGAACGGCGAGGTATCACAGGGGAATATCATGGTAACTCGATCCGGATGCTTTAGGCGGCATCCGCCTTGACAAGTTGGTGGAAGATGAAGAGATAATGGATCAATAATTAACACACCATAGGATGCGACATCTCCGCATGAAAGCTCTTTGCAGCATCCTCGGCGCCATCTTCTTTTATGCAGTTGTCGCAATCGACGGCCCGGCGCACGCGCAGCCATTCCCGACCAAGCCGGTGCGCTTGATTGTGCCCACCGGCTCGGGCGGCGGCTTGGACCTCGTCGCGCGCAACCTTGCGCAGAAGCTCTCCGAGCGCTGGGGCAAGGGTGTCATTGTCGAGAACCGCGTGGGAGCGGGTGGCACGATCGGCGTAGACGCGGTCGCCAAATCCACGCCAGACGGCTACACGCTCGCGGTTGTCGCGACCTCCTTCGTCATTAACGCCGCGGTCTACCCGAAGCTGCCGTATGACTCGTTCCGGGACTTCGCGCCGGTGACCACGGTCACGCTGTCGCCGCTGGTTCTGGTCGCCAACCCGGCGCTGCCGGCGCGCACCGTGAACGAACTCGTCGCGCTGGCAAAATCGAAGCCTGGCGAGATCAACTTCTCCTCCACCGGCAACGGCGGAGGCGTGCACCTGTCCATCGAGATGCTGCTGGGCCTTGCAGGCATCAAGGCCACCCACATACCCTACAAGGGCACCGTCGCGGCGGTCACCGATGTAGTCGACGGTCGCGTGCAGTTCACCGTCACCGGCATCCCGGTGGCATTGCCGTTCATAGCCACCGGCCGGCTGCATGCACTCGCCGTGGCGGGCAGCAAGCGCTCCTCAGCAATGCCGGACCTGCCCGCGATGACCGAATCGATCCCGGACTACGGCTTCAACAACTGGATCGGCGTGCTTGCGCCCGCGAAGACGCCGCCCGATGTCCTCGCCCAGTTGCATGGCGACCTCGTCAACATCATGCAGACCGATGACATGCGGCAGAAGCTCAAAGTACAGGGCGACGAACCCTCGACCATGAGCTCGTCTCAGTTCGCCACTCTGATCCAGCAGGAAATCGCCCGCTACACCGCCCTTGTGAAGGCGGCGGGCGTGAAGCTCGACTAGCCGGCATGGGCCAATCAATCGAGGCATTGGCGAGGTTTGCCGCCGCGGTCCGCTGGGAGGACATCCCCGCCGACGTGCAGCGCCACGCGAAGATCGTGCTGTTGGACAGCCTGGGCGTGATTCTCGCCGGCGGCGAGCGGCCCGAGGTGCGTCAACTGCGCGAACGACTCGCCGGCACCGCGGGTTCCGGCGCCACCGTCTACGCGCGCGACTGGGCCGGCCAGGATGCGCGAACCGCGGCGCTGCTTAACGGCATTGCCGGGCGTGCGATTGAGCTGTGCGAAGGCATGCGCTATGTCTCCTGCCAGGCGGCCATCCAGGTGCTGCCTGGCGTGCTCGCCTTGGGCGAACAGATGGATCGCTCCGGCCGCGACATGCTCGCCGCCTTCGTGGTCGGCTACGAGCTTGCGGGACGCCTCTGCGCGGCCTTCACGCCGCGGCCGCTTGCGCACCAGAACGGCCAGGCCACGCTGATCGCGGCAGTCGCGGCCGGCGCGCGGATGCGCGCCCTCGACGCAGCCGGCATCAGCCTTGCTATGCGAATCTCGGCGACGCTGGTCCTGACGCCCAGCTACACCAACGCGGTTGCCGGCGCGACCGCGCTCAACGTCGCCGGCGGCATGAGCGGCTTCGCTGCCGTGCTGGCATCGGAGTTGGCACTGGCAGGCTTCGCGGCGCAGCAGGACGCGATCGAGGAGTCGCTCGGCCAGTTGGTCGGTGGTGGCTTCGAGACCACGGGGCTGGATGATGGTCTCGGCGACGGCTGGGCCATCACGCGTAATTACTTCCGTCTCTACGCCTGCTGCAACCCGATCCACCCGGCCCTCGATTCCCTCAAGGCAGCTCTCGCGGAACTTAAGCCCAGGCCTGAGGACATCGAGCGCATCGACGTCGCCACCTATCGCTTCGCCTCGGTGATGCGCAACCCGGAGCCGCCCAGCTATTTCGCCTCCAAGTATTCACTGCCGCACGCGGCCGCGACGATGGTGGTGCGCGGTAGCGCGGGCTTTTCCGCGCTGGACGATGCGGCGTTGCGCGACCCCAGGATCGCCGCGCTGCGACAGCGGGTGCACATCGCCGAAGACCCGGCGATGTCGGCGCTCGCGCCGCGCCAGAAGCCCGCGCGCGTGACGGTGTCCCTCAAGAACGGTCGCTCGGCGACCCATGCCTGCGAAAGCCACCGTGGCGACTTCAACCGCCCGTTCGAAGAGTCGGAACTGCGAGAGAAGTTCCGCGAGCTTGCCGGACTCGCGCTCACACCGGAGGGTGTCGCGAAAGTCGAGGCGATGGTCGACCACGCGGAAAGCTGGGTCAGCGTTCGTGAGCTACCG
>JANPGJ010000231.1:0-18842 GCA_031423955.1 Burkholderiales bacterium | reverse complement strand
GCCATTCTCGATGCGGCGTTTGCCGGCAGCCACGCGAGAATCGGCATTGTTGGCCATGCCGGCAGCCTGAAGGTGTTGCTGATGCGCACCCTCAAACTGGCGCCGCACCAGTACGCGCTGGCCGATATCGCACAAGGACGGGTGTCGCGCATCGATGCGCGCAAGACGTCGGACGGCGAGTTGTCGAAGCGCCTGATGTTCCTCAACCGTTGAATTGAGGCCGCCGGGCTGGTTGCGCGGCGCCTGTGTGCTTGCGTGTCGCCACCCGCGCGCGGCAAGGCGATCTTTCCCGCTTCACCGGGATTGCTCCCGGAATGCCTGCGCGGCCGGCCCGTCTTGCGCGAAAGGGTCGGAATGCGCCGGATTGGCCAGGAACGCGTGGTCGGTCAGGCTTTCGAGAAATGCGATCAGATCGGCCTTTTCGCCGCCACTGATGCGGAAGCCCTTGACGAAGCCGCTCTTGTACGGATTGTTCGCGCCGACGCCGCGATCCGGCCCGCCCTTGAGGGTGCGGCCACCGGCGGCGTAGTGGTCGATCACCCCGCTCAAGGTGCCGATCGAGCCGTCGTGCATGTAGGGTGCGGTAACCGCGACGTTGCGCAGGCTCGGGGTGCGAAAACGCCCCATGTCATCGGGTTTGCCGGTGTGTGCCTTGAGTCCCTGGTTGTCCGGCGGATATGCGCCGCGCCCATCGGCGTTGTAGAGCCCGTTGTTGTGAAAGCCAGGCTCGGGCCGGTCGATGCGCTCATGCATGACCGCGTCGCTGAAATTGATCCCACCGTGGCAGTGGAAGCAGGCCAGACGCTCGCTGAAGAAGAGCTTTTCACCGCGCAGGGCCGCGGCCGCGAGCGCGTTGCGCTGACCGCCATAGCGGTAGCGATCGTAGGGCGCGTCAAATGACAGCAGGGAACGCTGGAACGTTGCCAGTGCGCGCGTCAGGTTTTGCAGCGACCATGGCTCGGGATCGGCTGCGAACGCAACCCTGAACATGCGTTCATAGCGCGGGTCGCGACGCAACAGGCGCAACAACGCGTCTTCCTTGCCGGCCAATCCCATCTCGACCGGATGCGCGCCGAACATCGGCACCAGGGCCTGGGTTTCGAGCCGGACTTGCGCCGGGTCGGCCCAGGTCAAGGTGGCAAAGTACGCGACGTTGGTAAGCCCCATGGCATTGCGCGGATGCGCCTGGCCGGTAGCGCCGATGGCGACCTTGCGGCGGTCGCTGAACCCGGCTTTTTGCTGATGGCAGGTGGCGCAGGCCATGTTGCCGCTGGCCGATAGCCGCGTGTCGTGGAACAAGGCGCGGCCGAGTTCCACCTTCTCGGCCGACATCGGGTTGTCCGTCGGAACCAGCGGCCGTGGCACCCAGGCTGGCAGCGGCCATTCCCATGCAGCCTGTGCCCCGCTGGTGGCGAGTAGCGCGAGCGAGATCGCCAGGGCGCGCTGGCAAGCGCCGGTCAATATCGCCACTGCGCTCGCGCCTGGCAGATCAGTGCTTGTGACCCGCGTGCGGATCCGCAGCTGTCGCTGCCACCGCGCCGGCAAGCGGCCTGACGGTGGCCTTGATTTCGACGGTCTCGCGCTGCTTGTCCTTGCCCTCGAACACCAGCGTTACCGGCACGCTGGCGCCTTCCTTCATCTGCTCCTTCAGGTCGAGCAGCATGACGTGATAGCCGCCGGGCTTCAGGTCTACGGACTTGCCGGCCGGCAGATCAATGCCGTTTACCTGGCGCATTTTCATGATGTTGTTGTCCATTTTCATTTCATGGATCTCGACCGCACCGGCGACCGGCGAACTGGCCTCCACCAGACGGGTCGCCTGGACGGTCGACAGTTGCATGAAGGCGCCGGTGGCCTTCTGCTGCGGCACGGTGGCGCGGATCCACGGTTCCTTGACGCTGACCTGGGCCACGGCTGTGGTTGCGAACAAGGTGGCGCTTGCGGTTGCGAGAATTAGGAAATTTGATTTCATGATGGCCTTTTGTAAGTTCGTTAATCACGGATTCTATCGATCCCACCGCAGGCAGGACTGTCGCTGGCGGGTTTGGCGAGGAACCCGGCATCGCCTCCGGCCGACGGCACGAGCGCCTGTGCGGCAGTCGACGAAGCAACGCAGATGGGGTGGACGACGGCGTGCGCGAAAGCGAGAGCACATCAGGCGAATCGATTGGGCGTGGGCGCTCCAAGAACGCTTTCGCTGCGGCAGCGCGAGGCGCAGTGTCGTGGGATACGGGAAAAGCGGAAGGTAAGGGGCCACTACGACCGTACGACCGCGTAGCGCAGCGCGGCTTTTCTAGGAGCGGGAAGGCGGCCCGGTGGCGGGTGGGGTGGTGATGACCGTGCCTGCCTGATAGCAGGTTTGGCCAATGCGGATGGCGGCCGCGTTGCGGGCGCTTTCGTGAAACTGGATCAGGGTCGACACCGGGGTGGTGCCGGCGGTCGCGCAGTACTGGCAATGCTCGCCATGCACATTGTCAGCTGCCGCTTCCTGCACGCTGCCGTCGGCGCCGACAACGATTTTCTTAACGCCCGACGGCGAGCAGATTTCCTGGGTCAGACCGTTGTCCTGCGCCATCCTGGCATATGCGAGCACCGGCAGACCCGCTTGCAATATTGCAATGACCAAGGCGAGGGCAAACAGCCGGAGCCGACGAAACGTATGCATGCGATGAGTTTACAACACGTAGCGTGCGAGGTCCTCTGACTGCGAAAGTTCACCGAGGCGGGACTCGACATAGGCGGGGTCGATGGTGAGGGTGCGGCCTTCCGCGCTTGCAGCTTCATAGGAGATGTCTTCGAGCAGCTTTTCCATCACCGTATAGAGCCGGCGGGCGCCGATGTTTTCGGTCTTTTCATTGACTGCAAATGCGATTTCGGCCAAGCGACGGATGCCTTCGGGGGTGAAGTTCAGGGTCACCTTCTCGGTCGCCAGCAGCGCTTCGTACTGCCTGGTGAGCGAGGCATGGGTGGCGGTGAGGATCTGTTCGAATTCTGCGACCCCCAGGGATTCCAGTTCGACGCGGATCGGGAACCGACCCTGCAGTTCGGGAATCAGGTCGGAGGGCCTGGCATAGTGGAACGCGCCCGAGCCGATGAACAGCACATGATCGGTCTTGATCATGCCGTACTTGGTGGTGACGGTAGTGCCTTCGACCAGCGGCAGCAGGTCGCGCTGCACACCCTGGCGCGATACGTCGGCACCCTGGCTTTCCGAGCGGCTGGCGATCTTGTCGATCTCGTCGATGAACACGATGCCGTTTTGCTCGACGTTGTGGATAGCGCGGGCCTTGAGTTCTTCATCGTTGACGAGCTTGCCGGCCTCCTCGTCGGTCAGTACCTTGAGCGCCTCCCTGACCTTGAGCTTGCGCGCCTTCTTGCGTGACTGCCCGAGATTGGCGAACATGCCCTGCAACTGGCTGGTCAGCTCTTCCATTCCGGGCGGCGCCAGGACTTCCATTTGCGCGGCGGCCTGCGCGACTTCAATTTCGATTTCGCGGTCGTCCAATTCGCCTTCGCGCAATTTCTTGCGGAATTTCTGCCGCGTCGCGTTTTCCGGCTCGTCGGCGGCTGAGGCGTGGAAGCCGAAATCGCGGGCTGGCGGCAGCAGCGCGTCGAGCACCCGTTCCTCGGCGGCGTCGGCGGCGCGGGCCCGCACTTTTTTCATTTCCGACTCGCGTGTGAGCTTGACCGCGACTTCGGCGAGGTCGCGGATGATGGTGTCGACGTCGCGCCCGACGTAGCCGACTTCGGTGAATTTGGTCGCTTCCACCTTGATGAAGGGCGCGTCGGCCAGTTTCGCCAGGCGACGCGCGATCTCGGTCTTGCCGACGCCGGTCGGGCCGATCATCAGGATGTTCTTCGGTGTGATTTCCGAGCGCAGCGGTTCTTCCACATTCTGCCGGCGCCAGCGGTTGCGCAGGGCGATCGCAACCGCTTTCTTGGCGCGCGTCTGGCCGACGATGTGGCGGTCGAGTTCGTGGACGATTTCCTGCGGGGTCATGGATGACATGGGATCGACCTGTGACGAGGGTCTGGAGCGGAAATGTGCCGGGCGCGGCGGCCGCGACCGACCTGCGCGGTGCGCGGCACGCTTATTCCAGAACTTCGATGGTGTGGTTTTGATTGGTGTAGATGCAGATTTCGCCGGCGATCGCGAGCGACTTGGCGACGATCTCGGCGGCCGGCAACGCGGTGTTGTCGAGCAGCGCCTTGCAGGCAGCCTGGGCATAGGCGCCGCCGGAACCGATCGCCAGAATGCCGTGTTCCGGTTCAAGCACATCGCCGTTGCCGGTGATGATCAGCGAATGCTCGTGGTCGGCCACGGCAAGCATGGCTTCTAGACGACGCAGGATGCGATCGGTGCGCCAGTCCTTGGCCAGTTCAACGGCCGAGCGCAACAGGTTTCCCTGGTGCTTTTCAAGCTTGGCTTCGAAACGTTCGAACAGGGTGAAGGCGTCGGCCGTGCCACCGGCGAAGCCGGCCAAGATCTTCTCGTGGTACAGGCGCCGCACCTTGCGCGCGCTGGCCTTGATGATGATGCTGCCCAGGGTCACCTGACCGTCGCCGCCCAATGCCACCTGCCGGCCGCGCCGTACCGAGACGATTGTGGTGCCGTGATACTGTTCCATAGAGGCCTGAGGTGACGCCTGCGGCGTCGAAATTCAAGGGTTGAATGGCGGATTTCCCGCGCAAGGGGTGGTGCCGCGATCTTCGACCGCTCGATGCACCTGTCGTGCTGCGGGTCGCAGCAATGCCTGTTCTACCGTTTCGGGGTTGGAGGAAATCGACCCGTTCTTTTGCACGATTCAGGGTTTGCGCCGTACCAGCTTGCAGTACGCGGTGAAACCCATGGTGACAAACAGATTTGCAAGCAGCGGGCTGGGACTGCGAATTTCGACTTGCTTGCCGGTGGCCTTGAGGGCAGACACGAGATTGAGAAGCGTGCCGGCGGCGATGAAATCCATGCGTTTGACATGGAACACGTCGATCACGACGGTTTCCCGCTCGGCGGCAAAGTCGCCAACCTCCTTCAGCGCGGGCTCTGCGCTGCCTTCGATTTCGCCCTTGATGTAGAACGCGTCATCGGGAAGCTGTTCGGTGATCGGCGCCTGACTGTTCGATGGCAGGGGTGTTTTTTTCGGTGGATCAACCCATGACGGCGGTGATACTTCATAGGTGATGCAGTAGCCGAGGGCGGTTTCCTCGAACTCGACCTGCATGTTGTGCGCCTGGTAGAGGTCGAGCAAGAGGTGCCAAAAGGTTTCCGGCAGATCGGAACGGCCAACCTCGATCTGGCGCGTGAGAAGCGCGATCAGGTGCTCGCCGCCGATATAGGAAATCTCGCGCCCCGATTTCACCAGCGCAGCGAGGCCGGCACGCATCTGCACGCTGCCATCGACCGCGATGGTGTCAATCTTGCTGAAATCCAGTCGCAGTGCCGGGCTCCTTGCCGCGACAACCCGCAAATTTTCGAATTGTTTCGCAGCGCCGGCATCGAGTTTGCCGCTGAACGCTACCACCGGCGCGTTGCCGGCCTGAGTGGTGACGCTTTTGACCAATGATCGATCGTTGAACGCGGGCGGCGACGTTTCGAACCTGACCGCGAATTCCAGAGCGGCCGCCTCGAATTCAGCGCGCCGTCCCTGGTTTTCAAACAAGTCAAACAGCATCAGCCACGCCTGCCGCGCCGCCTGCGGTGGTATTCCCTCGGTCTCCGCGGCTTCCTCCAGGGCACCCTGGGCGGCGGCATCCTGCCGATTCGCGTACAGGATCGCGGCTTCTTCGAGCGCAGGCGCGGCTTCGAAAGGGCTCTCCTGCACCTCCATCATCATGACGGAGTTGGTGCCGCGCTTTCTTGCCGGTGCGGGGGTGGCCGGCAGCGGGTTGGCGGCCATCGCAGGCTTGGTCTTTGCGCTGCCGGCGAACCCGTGCTCAATGGCGGGCTTGGCCAACTTGCGCTGGCCGAGGCTGTCGGATGGCACGTATTGCAACTCTGCGCCGTTGATTTCCGCTTCAATACGGTCGATTTTGCTGGCGGTATCGCCGCGCGAATGTGCTTCAAGGCCATCGGGCCAAGGGGGGCCGGCCTCGGGTGTCGTGGCCGATGTCGGGCTCTTCGGCCGGGCAGGCCCACGCGCCACGCTGGCGGGCTTGGGCGGCTCGTTGCCTTTCTTGTTGAAGAGGGAAAATGCCAAGGCGGAAGGCGCAGTCAGGGGCGACGCGAACTCAATTCGCGCCTGAACCGGCGGGAAGGCTTAAAGAAGACGGACTTTTACCATAGTTAGTGGGCGCTCGTCCTTCCCCAGCGTGGCGGTACGAAAATTGACACTCCTGAGTGGTCAGGCGCGCATACGCCAGGGTCCGGGGGCCGATCGCATGCCCTGTACGAGCCTTCATACCCGATGCGCGCTCGTCCAACAGGTTCCGGCGCGATTACTCGCCGTACATTTTTTGCTTGAGTTCCCGGCGTTGCTGCGCTTCGATCGAAAGGTTCGCCGTCGGGCGCGCGAGCAGGCGCTTCAAGCCGATCGGCTCGCCGGTTTCATCGCAAAAACCGTAGTCACCAGCCTCGATCCGGGTCAACGACTGCTCGATTTTCTTCATCAGCTTGCGTTCGCGATCACGGGTACGCAGTTCGAGGGCATGTTCTTCCTCGATCGTGGCGCGATCCGCCGGATCGGGCACAGAAGGGGTCTCGCGCAGATGCTCGGTGGTCTCGCCGGCGTTGGCCAGAAGCTCATCACGCTGGGTTGCCAGCATGTTGCGGAAAAACGCCAGCTGCGCCTCGTTCATGTATTCCTTGGCCGGCATGCGCAACAATTCGGCTTCGGTCGGAATCTTCACCGGCTGTTTGGACTTGACTGCGCCCATTGTGTGTCCTTGCTCGCTGGATACTGAGTTAAGCCGTAGTGCACAATTCTAGGCCTTTGACGAAGACGTCTTTTGGCAAATTGCGCCCGATAAACACCATTTTACTCGTTCTTTTCTCGCCGGGACCCCATGGTTTGGCCAGATCCCCGCCCATCATCATGTGCACGCCCTGGAACACCACGCGACGATCCTGTCCGGCCATGTTGAGCACGCCTTTGTAGCGCATCATGTCCTTCGAATACACCTGGATCATGGCCGACAGGAATTCCTCGAGCTTGATTGAATCGAACGGCTTGTCGGTCTTGAAGATGAACGACTGCACAGCATCGTCGTGCTCGTGGTCTTCGTCATCGAGAAATCCAGGCTCGATCTCGAGAATCGAATTCAGGTTGAAACCGCGAATGTCGAGAATATCGGCCAACGGCGTATTGCCGAAATGCACGCCCTTGATCGGCGCGCGCGGGTTCATGCGCTTCAAGCGGTCCTTGAGGCGAATCTGCTCTTCTTCCGGCACCAGATCGAGCTTGGAGAGGAGAATACGGTCGGCAAAGCCCACCTGTTCCTGCGCCTCGCGGTGCTCATCGAGTTGGGTCTGCGCGTGCTTGGCGTCAACCACAGTGACGATCGCGTCGAGCAGGTAATACTCGGCGATCGCGTCATCGATGAAAAAAGTCTGCGCCACCGGCGCCGGATCGGCCAAGCCGGTGGTTTCGATGATCACCCGATCGAATGACAGTGTTTTGTCTTCACGCTTGCGCTTCAGGTCGCCCAGGATCCGCACCAGGTCACCGCGCACGGTGCAGCAGATGCAACCGTTGTTCATCTCGATGATCTGTTCCTGCCCCTGTTCGCGCAGCAGGATATCGTTGTCGATACCTTCTTCACCGAATTCATTTTCGATCACGGCGATCTTGTGGCCGTGGTCTTCGGAAAGAATGCGGTTGAGGAGAGTGGTCTTGCCGGCACCCAGAAAGCCGGTCAGGATGGTGACGGGAACTTGTGTTGCCATGGCGCAATTCCTCTAGAGCGAACCCCCGTGAAGGGGCGGGAGAATAGCAGAATCGGGCGGTTTTTGGTGCGCGCTTCAGGTTGAAGCGGGCTGCAGGATAGCGAACCTCGCTTCCGTACCTGCAATCAAGCCGAATTCCCGGGTTGCCTGCAGTGTGCTGAAGATGCCCGTCGGCACATGGTTTCGGCACTTGATGCCGGTACGGGAAAGCTAAACCCCGGATCGCAGCCAGGGTTTTCGTGCGCGGCGGAAGCCCGAACCAAGGTCGATCAGCCGGCATCTTTACGGTACCCAACAACCAATCCGGTGAGCGCCATGCGCGGCAGGGCAAGAGCGGCGGGTTGCGGCGCGTTGTCGGCCTTCAGCGTGTAGGCGGCAAAATGAAGTGTTGATTTATTTGAAGTTGTTCGGGAAATTGGTCATCCACAGGCGATTCTTGCCGGATTTCCGTGTCCCTTCACTGTTGCTCGAGCTTTCGCAAAATCAACCCTTTGAGGTATTCCCCTTCCTGAAACGCGAGTCGTACCGGATGGTCGTTCGCGCCGGACAGGCGTTGTTCGATCACGGCATCGACCCCGGCATCCAGTGCGGCGCCGGCGACGATTTTTTGGAACAGGTCGGCGTTCACGCCGCCGGAACACGAGAACGTGACGAGCTGCCCGCCCGGTTTCAGCAGTTTGAAGCCGAGCAGATTGATGTCCTTGTAGGCGCGCGCGGCGCGATCCACCGAGGCTGGCGTGGGGGCGAACTTGGGCGGGTCGAGAATGATGAGATCAAAGGCGCGGCCGGCGTCGCGCAGTTCGCGCAGTGTGCGAAAGACGTCGGCTTCACGCCATTCCGCGCGTCCGGCTTCAAAATCGTTGGCAGCCATGTTCTTGCGGGCGATGTCGAGCGCCGGGCCAGAGGAGTCGATCGACAGGACATGGCTGGCGCCGCCCTGCAACAGGCTCATCGAAAACGCACCGGTGTAGCAGAAGCAGTTGAGTGCCTCGATGCCGGGCCGCGTAGTGGAAAGGTTGCGCACGATGCGGCGGTTCTCCCTCTGGTCGAGATAGAAGCCGGTTTTGTGGCCACGCTCGATGTCGACCGTCAGGCGGATGCCATGTTCCTCGATCACCACGCTTGCGGCCGGCGCGCCACGCAGTGGGCCGGTGCGCGGCGGCAATCCTTCGAGTTGGCGCACGTCGGCGTCCGAGCGTTCGTACAGGTCCTTGAGGCCGGTGACGTCGATCAGGGCGTCGGCGATGACGTCGCGCCATTTTTCGGTGCCGGCAGATAGAAATTGCGCCACAAGAGTATCGGCGTAGCGGTCGACGATCAGGCCCGGGATGCCGTCGGACTCGCCGTGGATGAGGCGCATGCCGGCGCCAGGTTGTCGGGCCGGGCGGCGCTGCAGCGCTTTCCTGAGTCGACGCGCGAAGAATGCAGGGTCGACTTGCTCGGTTTCGGCGAAAGACCAGACGCGACCGCGGATCTGCGATTGCGCGCTCCATGCGGCAAGGGCAAGAAAGCGGCCGTCGGCGGCGTGTACCTGCACTGTCTCGCCCGGCGCGATCGATTCGTCCGCCCGCGCGATGGCGCCCGAGAAAACCCAGGGGTGGCGCCGCAGCAGGGATTTCTCCTTGCCCGGTTTGAGCACGACACGATGCATTCTTACTTTCGGCGCGCGCGTGGGTGGGCCACATCGTATACCTTCGACAGTTGCTGGAAATCGAGGTGGGTATAGATCTGGGTGGTGGTGATGTTGGCATGTCCGAGCAATTCCTGCACCGCGCGCAGATCCCCGGAAGACTGCAGCAGGTGGCTGGCGAACGAGTGGCGCAGCACATGCGGATGCACTTGGGCCGGCATGCCGGATTTTTGCGCCCAGCGCTTCAGCCGGGTCTGCACCAAAGTGGCCGATACCCGCTTGCCGCGCGACGAGAGAAACAAAGGGCGCGAGTCGTCGCGCAACAGTTGTGCGCGCGCCGTGCGCCAGGCCGCCAGCGCTTCGAGCGCCTGGCGCCCAACCGGCACGCTGCGTGTCTTGTTGCCCTTGCCGGTGACGATCACTTCGCCGGCGCGCTCGTCGACCCAGCCGGCGGAAGCGGCATCCGGCATGCAGTCAAGGCCGATGAGTTCGGCTAGTCGCAGGCCGGAGGAGTAGAACAGCTCGAACATTGCCTGGTCACGGATGGTTTCCGCGTCGCTTGGCCCGTTTATGGGACTGTCGAGCAACATGGCGGCATGGTCGACTGATAGTGCCTTCGGCAGTCCGCGCGCAGCCTTCGGGGCGCGAATGCCTATGGCAGGGTTGTGGGTGAAACCCTGGCGCCGGCAAGCCCAGCGAAAAAAGCTGCGCCAGGCTGACAGCGCGCGGGCAATCGAGCGCGGCTGCAGGCCTTTTTGGTGCAGGCGTGCGGCAAAACTGCGGATGTCGTTCGCCCTCAAGGAGTCCCCGGGCCGATTGCCGGCAAATTGCGCCAGCACCGCAAGGTCGCGGCCATAGGTTTCGACAGTGGCCGGCGAATAGTTCCGCTCGGCCGCGAGGTAAGACAGGAAGGCCGCTGCCAGGTCTGTGAGACTGGTGGCGGCCGGCATTACGGCGCCGGGTAGAGATGAGCCAGCGCGGCCGACAGGGATTCAGCCAGTCGCTCAAGGTACATCGTGCCCATGCCAGCATAAAAGCGATGTTCGTCTTCACTTGCAAGCGCAAGAAGGCCGCCGCCGCCGCTGACAGCCATCAGCGCCACCGACTTGAGGTGCGGCGCGGCTTCGCCGAACCATCCGGCCATTTCCACGCCAATAGCCAAACCATCATGCGCAAGGCCGTGGATTGGTCCGCAATAGGGAAGCTTGAAACCGGGGTCAGGGGAATCGACAAGTCGCTTCAGGCCGGCGCTGACGCCGGCACCGCTGTCGAGCGCTGCGAATTCCGGCTTGACGCGCCATGCCCGAAACTCGGAGTGCGGAATCGCGAAGTCTTCGCGCAGGTGGTGGTTGATCGTATCGATCACCCGCTTCGGCGAGATCGCCATCGCGCCCAGCATCGCCAGTGTCAGCCGGTGCATTTTCGACGACAACGCGTCATTGCTGTGGCCGGTTTCGACCAGATCGGCAAGTGTGTGTTCGAGCGACTTGACCTTTTCGCGCAGGGTCAACATCTGCCGCTCCGGCAGCGAGATCGCGCGCCCGCCATGCGGATGCGGCAGAAAGATCTGCGCCATCTGATCGGCGTAGTCTTCGAAGAAGCTGGGGTTGTGCTGCAAATACTGGGCGACGGCGTCTGGGGTCATCCGGGGGCTCTTGGTTGTCTTGGCAGGATTGTACGTTCAGGCCCGGGCCAACTCAATCTCGCCCTCGAACACCGTGACCGCGGGCCCGGTCATGATCACCGGTTGGCCTGTGCCTTGCCAACGAATCGATAGCGACCCACCGCGTGTGTCGACGCGCACCGGCATATCTCTGGTAAGCACGTCGCGATCAATGCCCGCCACCACGGCGGCACAGGCGCCGGTGCCGCAGGCCAGTGTTTCGCCAACGCCGCGCTCGAACACCCGCAGGCGAATGTGGGTCGGGGTAACCACCTGCATGAAGCCCGCATTGACACGCCGCGGAAACGCCGGATGGGCCTCGATTCCCGCGCCCTGCGTCGCCACCGGCGCGCTGTCCACGTCACTTACCAGTTGCACTGCATGCGGATTGCCGACCGAGACGGCCGAGATGTCGACGGCGGTTCCGGCAAACGAAATCAGGTAGCGGTGCGGCTTGTCCATTGCGGTCGCGTGCGCCGGGTCGAATGGCAGTGATGCCGGCGCGAACGAGGGCACACCCATGTCCACGCTGATCTCGCCATTGTCTTCAAGCCGCGGCTCGATGATGCCGCCCAGGGTTTCGACGCGGATGCTGCGTTTCGGCGTCAGGCCCTTGTCGTGCACGAAGCGCACGAAGCAGCGCGCGCCATTGCCGCATTGTTCGACCTCGCCGCCGTCGGCGTTGATGATGCGATAGCGAAAATCGGCGTCGCTGCGGGTGGCGCGCTCGACAATCAGGATCTGGTCCGCGCCAATCCCGAAATGGCGGTCGGCGAGGGCGCGCCACTGCTCGCGGGTCGGATCGATGCTCTGGTTGATCGCATCGATGACGATGAAATCATTGCCCAGCCCGTGCATTTTGGAAAAGCGCAATTTCATTTCGATTCAGTTTCAGGGTTTGCCGTAGAACGCCGGCTCGCCTTGGGGCCGGGTTTTGAAGCGCTTGTGCAGCCAATGATATTGCGCCGGCTGCAGGCGCACCACTTCTTCGATGAAGGCGTTCATGCGCCGCGTGTCGGCCTCGACACTGCTGCCCGGAAAGTCCTGCCACGGCGGGTAGAGTCGTACATGGTAGCCGTTGGCGGTCAGAGTCGCGATGCATGGAATGATCGCTGCCCCCGAGAGGCGCGCCAGACGTGCGACCGCAGTCACGGTGGCCGCCGGCACGCCGAAGAACGGGACGAACAGCGCATCGCGCGCACCCAAGTCCATGTCCGGCAGGTAGTAGAACGGAAGGCCATCCTTGAGCGCGCGCAGGGCTTCACGGACGCCGTCCTGGCGAGACAGCAAGAGCGGATTGTTGAAGCGACGCCGACCGGCCAGCAGTGCGGCGTTGAATGCAGGATTTTTTTGGTTGGCATAGATCGTCACCAGCCGATGATCCAGCGTCAAGCGCGACCAGGCCGCGTCAAGTCCGACAAAATGCGGGGCAAGCAAGATTACCGGCCGGCCGGAACAGACACTGAGGTGACTTGCGCCTTCGAGACTGACAATTCGACGAACGCGGTCGGCGGGCGCATGCCACAGGATGGCGCGGTCGACAAAGCCCTGTCCGAACAGTTTGAACGTCTTGCGCACCAGGGCGCGCTGCTCCGATAGACTCAAGGCGGGAAGGCAGGCCCTGATATTGGTCTGCGCAACCGCGC
This sequence comes from Burkholderiales bacterium, assembly GCA_031423955.1. GTDB lineage: Bacteria > Pseudomonadota > Gammaproteobacteria > Burkholderiales > JAEUOS01 > JAEUOS01. The sequence continues at coordinate 6,024 of JANPGJ010000231.1, read as the reverse complement.
GCCGCTCCCCCGCCAGCCAATACAGGGCGGTGCCCAGCAACCCCCCGATTGCCCGCAAGATCCCGAGCGGCAGACGATGGGCACTGCCCATCAGTGCGACCAGAAATCGAGTCACTTGGGGTCACCGCCCTGATCGGCGGGCATTGTTGCCCGGCCGGCCGGAGCCTTGTAGCGGTCATAGCTCCAAAGATATTGGGTGGGACATTGGCGTATCAGTGCTTCGAGCGCGCCGTTGATCTGTGTGACGGCGGCAGTCATGTCGCCTGACAGGAGTGCATCGAATGGTTGTATCGTCAGGCGGTAGCCGCGTCCGCGCGGCAGGCGCTCCGCAAACGCCAGCAGGATTACCGCGTCACTGGCGCGTACCAATCGCTTGACCAGGGTCATGGTGTAGGCCGGCTTGCCAAAGAAGTCCGCCCACACACCTTCGCCGAAGCTTGGTGTCTGGTCCGGCAGCAAGCCGGCAGCCTCGCCACGTTTGAGGGCGCGGATCAAGGCGCGAACACCAGCGAAGTCGGCACTGGCGAGCTTCATGTTCGGGCGGCCGCGCCCGGATTCGATCAGCGGGGTCAGCTCTGCCTTGCGCGGACGGCGATACAGTACCGTGATCGGTTTGCCGGCAGGTGCCCGATGCGCGTAAATCTGGGCGGTAATCTCGAAACAGCCCAGATGCGGTGTCAGGAACACGATCGGCCGCTTCGCAGCGTGCGCGGCGTCGATGTGCTCCCAACCACGGGTTTCGACAACCAGACGGGCCACCGCGCCGGGCGTGCGCAACCAGACGGCCGGCAATTCGGCAATCGCCTTGCCGGCTTCGCGAACTGCCGCGCGTCGCGTCGCTGCATCGGCATAGCCGGCCTGTGAGAGGTTGGTCTTGACGCGCCTGCGATATGTATCCGAGGCACTGTAGACGAGCATTCCGAGCGACGACCCCGCCAGATGCAGCACCCAAAGTGGCAGGTGTGCGGCGAATAGAAACAGAAATTTAAGCAATGGGGGGCAATGAATGAAAGGGGCGGTCTGTTAAACTTGAGGATTCGCAGTCGAGCTGAAATCCATTTTTCCAACCACTTTATTTAGCCCACTTCCATGAGCGAATTCTTATTCACGTCGGAGTCTGTCTCCGAGGGTCACCCGGACAAGGTGGCGGACCAAATTTCAGACGCGATTCTTGACGCAATTTTAGCCCAGGACAAAACCAGCCGGGTTGCAGCCGAGACCTTGTGCAACACCGGTCTGGTGGTGTTGGCGGGTGAAATCACCACGACAGCGAATGTCGACTACATCAGTGTGGCGCGCGAAACCATCAAGCGCATCGGTTACGACAATACCGAATACGGCATCGACTACAAGGGATGCGCGGTCCTGGTTGCATACGACAAGCAGTCACCCGACATTTCCCAGGGCGTGACCGAAGGCCAGGGTCTCAATCTGGACCAGGGAGCCGGCGATCAGGGCCTGATGTTCGGTTATGCCTGCCAGGAAACTCCGGAACTGATGCCGTTGCCGATCTATCTTGCGCATCGTCTGGTCGAACGGCAAAGCGAGTTGCGGCGCGACGGCCGTTTGCGCTGGCTGCGTCCCGATGCCAAATCGCAAGTCACGATCAAGTATGTCGATGGCAAGCCTGCCGAAATCGATACTGTTGTGCTGTCGACCCAGCATTCGCCGGAAATGTCGCACAAGGACATCGAGGAGGCTGTGATCGAACAGATCATCAAGCCGGTGTTGCCAAAGGAAATGTTGGCCAAGAATATTCGTTACCTGGTCAATCCGACCGGTCGTTTTGTCATCGGCGGCCCGCAAGGCGATTGTGGCCTGACCGGCCGCAAGATCATCGTCGATACTTATGGCGGCGCGGCGCCGCACGGCGGTGGTGCGTTTTCCGGTAAGGACCCATCCAAGGTTGACCGCTCGGCGGCATATGCTGCGCGTTATGTCGCAAAAAATGTCGTGGCTGCCGGCCTGGCATCGAAATGCCAGGTGCAGGTCAGCTACGCCATCGGTGTCGCGCGCCCAACTTCGATCATGGTGACCACTTTTGGCACCGGCAAGATAAGCGATGAAAAGCTTGAGAAGCTGATCGGTGAGCATTTTGACTTGCGCCCCAAGGGGATCGTCCAGATGCTCGATCTGTTGCGGCCGATTTATCAGAAGACCGCTGCATACGGCCATTTCGGTCGTGAAGAGCCGGAATTCACCTGGGAGCGGACCGACAAGGCTGCAGCCCTCAAGGCGGCGGCAGGCGTTTGACGGAAATGCCGCCGGCGATCGCCAATGATGGTCGCATGGTGTTTTGAAGCTGGCGCGCGCGCGGTCGTGCGCGCCAAATAGCCAGTTGCAATGCGCGCCCTGATCGATGGCAACAGCCCGGTCACCACGTGCTCATCGAAGAAATTTGGCCCTGAACTGTTGGCGCCTTCCCATATGCGCGAACTTGCGATGATTCGGAGGGCAGGATTCACGCTTCGGCCGGATTGAAATTGCGCGTTGCGCCGCATACGAACCCTCAGCCCAGGCGGCGCGCGACTTTTTGAGAATTGCAAAATTCATGACAACAACATGCCACTGGCGCGGATGTCATGCTTTTGCTAGCGATCGATTGTGGCGACGTCGCTGGCAGTTCACCTCTAGTTTCGGGCTATTCCGCCGTAAGTCCGGGATCGCCGTTGTCGCATGATGTTGTCAAGCGAATCCGACTTTTATCGTATAATTTTTGACCTGCTGAGGAGCGTTGCGACTACGGTTCGACCGTAGCCAGGCTCAGCAAGAACAAACGGCGCTCAAACACTTTCAACCGTGTTTGGAGCGCCTTTTTGCGATTTGGCGCTCCGTTTTTTCAGGAGCTCTAGCAATGGCAGCCGTACTCAAGTCCACCCAGGACTATCATGTCGCCGACATCAATCTCGCCGATTGGGGGCGCAAGGAAATCAAGATTGCCGAGACCGAAATGCCGGGTCTCATGGCCATTCGCGAGGAATTCGCACTGACCAAACCGCTGCGCGGTGCCCGCATCACGGGCTCGCTGCACATGACAATCCAGACCGCGGTCTTGATCCAGACCCTGGAAGCGCTTGGCGCGCAAGTGCGCTGGGCCTCTTGCAACATCTATTCGACTCAAGACCATGCCGCGGCCGCAATCGCTGCCAACGGTACACCAGTATTCGCCTACAAGGGAGAGAATCTCGACGAATACTGGGATTACACGCATCGCATTTTCGAGTGGCCGGATGGTGCGTTCTCGAACATGATCCTCGATGACGGCGGTGATGCCACCTTGTTGTTGCACCTCGGAACCAAGGCCGAGAAGGATGCTTCGGTGATCGCCAATCCCGGCAGCGAAGAGGAAATCTGCCTGTTCAATGCGATCAAGAAACGCCTCGCCACGCAGCCAGGCTGGTATTCCAAGCGGCTGGCCCAGGTCAAGGGTGTGACCGAGGAAACCACCACCGGCGTGCATCGCCTCTACCAGATGCACAAGGAAGGCCGCCTGGCGTTTCCGGCGATCAATGTCAACGATTCAGTGACCAAATCGAAATTCGACAATCTCTACGGTTGCCGGGAGTCACTGGTTGACGCGATCAAGCGGGCGACCGATGTGATGGTGGCCGGCAAGGTTGCGGTGGTGGCCGGCTATGGCGACGTCGGCAAAGGATCTGCACAGGCGCTGCGCGCGCTTTCAGCGCAGGTCTGGATTACCGAGATCGATCCGATCTGTGCGTTGCAGGCGGCGATGGAAGGCTATCGCGTGGTCACCATGGATTACGCGGCGGAACATGGCGACATCTTTGTTTCCGCCACCGGCAACTATCATGTGATCACCGAAGCCCACATGGCGAACATGAAGGACCAGGCGATCGTCTGCAATATCGGTCATTTCGACAATGAAATCGACGTCGCATCGCTCAAAAAATACACCTGGGAAAACATCAAGCCACAGGTCGATCATGTGATTTTCCCGAACGGCAAGCGCATCATCCTGCTCGCCGAAGGTCGGCTGGTAAACCTTGGTTGCGGTACCGGCCATCCAAGCTACGTCATGTCGTCGTCGTTTGCCAACCAGACCATCGCGCAGATCGAGCTGTTCACCCAGACTGACAAATACCCGGTTGGCGTTTACGTGTTGCCCAAGCATCTGGACGAAAAAGTGGCCCGCCTGCAACTCAAGAAACTCAATGCGCAATTGAGTGAATTGACTCCGGAGCAGGCGGCCTATATCGGCGTCAAGCACGAAGGCCCGTACAAGGCTGACACTTACCGCTATTAGCGGTTATGCCGACGCGCCTGGCGCGACGGCATAACTGTCCGGATTCGGGCGGGCATTGCATGCCGCCCAATGCGGACTGGTTGGCCAGCGGGCGTTGCGTCGGTGGAGGGTGTGTGATGCGCCTGCTTCTGATATGGGTCTTCAACGCTGCGGCGCTGGTTGCGGTTGCCTATGTTCTGCCTGGTATCAAGGTGGACGGATTCGGATCGGCCTTGATCGCTGCATTGTTTCTCGGGCTGGTCAATACCTTGGTCCGACCGGTGTTGGTGTTGCTTACGCTACCCATCACCCTGCTTTCGCTCGGTATGTTCATCGTTGTCATCAACGGATTTCTTTTCTGGTTCGTGGGTTCCGTGCTGGCCGGGTTCACGGTGGCAGGGTTCTGGTACGGTGTGGGCGGGGCCTTGCTGTACAGCGTTTTTTCGTGGGCGCTGGCCACACTGCTCCCCATCCGCAAGAGGGGCGTGGAAAATGAGTGAAAAAAAGGGCGTGTTCAGTTGCGAGTTCTTTCCGCCCAAGACGGCTGAGGGGCAGGAAAAACTGCGCATCACCAAACGTCAACTGGAGCAACTGAAGCCACGTTTTTTTTCTGTGACTTTTGGTGCCGGCGGCACCACGCGGGACGGCACCTTGGCCACTGTGCTCGAAATCCAGCGCGATGGCTTTGACGCGGCCCCCCACCTGTCATGCATTGGCGGTACCCGCCAGAGCATCGCATCGATCCTCGACGAGTACAAGGCCAGCGGCATCCGGCACCTTGTTGCACTGCGTGGCGACATGCCATCGGGCATGGTTGAGATCGGTGATTTCCGCTATGCGTCGGAATTGATCGCGTTCATCAGGCAGCATACGGGTGACTGGTTCCATATCGAGGCCGCCGCTTATCCCGAGATTCATCCGCAGGCGAAGTCGCCGCAGGATGATCTGCTGAACTTCAAGCGCAAGGTGGACGCCGGCGCCGACGCGGGTATTACGCAGTACTTTTTCAACGCCGATGCGTATTTTCGTTTTCGCGATGATTGTGAATCGATTGGCGTTGGCGTGCCGATCGTGCCGGGCATCATGCCGATCGCGAATTTCACCCAGATGGCCCGGTTTTCCGACGCCTGCGGCGCTGAAATTCCGCGCTGGATGCGTCTCAAGCTGCAGTCGTTCGGCGACGACCGAGCGTCAATTCGTTCGTTCGGCCTCGATGTCGTCACCGACTTGTGCGATCGTTTGTTGTCGCAAGGGGCGCCTGGACTGCATTTCTATACGCTCAATATGGCCGGTCTTACCAGCACGATCTGGCAGCGACTTGGCTTGTAATCCGCGTAGCCCGGACTATCGCCCCTCTCGGCGCCATCGCCCCACACCGCGCAGCGCTGATGTCATCCGAACCGGTTGGCTGATGCACACGGAAACGGTCGCCCCTGACGGCTCCTTGTGGTTGGACACAGGCATGTTGTGTGAGTTATTGCACAAAATATGATGATTCCCAACGCGATCCGGGCGCTTTCGCTTGAGTTTTTCGTCGTCTGTACGGACAATAGAGGGATGAAAAAGCGTATTGCAATCGCTGCCCAAATCAGCGGATTGGCGCTACTGATCTTGAGTGCGCAATCCGGCGCGCAGGGCTTCAAGTTTTCGAATGAAGATAACGCCGCAGCGAAGGAGCAGGCCGAGCGTGATGCACGCGTCGGCGCCCTGCTGTCGACCCCTTGTCGCGACAAGATCAAGAGCCGCAAGATCCTGGTCCTGATCGGCGAGGAGAAAAA
>JANPGJ010000230.1:0-13410 GCA_031423955.1 Burkholderiales bacterium | reverse complement strand
GTAAGTAGGCGCAAAAACAAAATCGAAAAAAATTTTTTGAAAAAAAATTCATTCGATATACATACGTACATTATACACGTATAAAGTATTTAAAGTTTAAAGTATATAAGTAGACCGCGTTTGTGTTGAAATACCCGAACTGTTTCGGGTATTTCAACAGCCACGATTGCGTCAATCTGTTCGGCTCGGCCAGCCTGTTGACACGAACGCTGCAGAAGGGCCCGATCGGGTTCGTGACGCAAAGTGGCGCGCTGGCGGCGTCGGTGGTCGATCGTGCGCAGGAGCGCGGCATCGGTTTCAGCCTGGTGATCAGCACCGGCAACCAGGCCGACATTCACAATGTCGACTGTCTCCAGCATCTGGTGGAAGACCCGCACACCCGCGTGATCACCCTGTTTGCCGAGGGACTCGCCCATGGCGCCAGGTTTCGCGCCGCCATGCGGCGGGCTGCGCTACTGGGCAAACCCTGCCTGGTGATGAAGACCGGCGCCTCCGACATCGGCCGCCAGGCTGCGCTGGCGCACACCGGCTCGCTGGTTGGCGACGATGCGGTGTACGACGCGGTGTTCCGGCAGGATGGCGTGATTCGCTGCGACGACGCCGACGACCTGTTTCTCGGTGCCGGCCTGCTGGCCAATCATTGCGGGGCGGGCGATGATGCTGGCCAGGCGCGTACCGCGATCATCAGCATGTCCGGGGCGATGGGCGGCATCCTTGCCGATGGTGCGGAACGTCTCGGCATTCCGCTGGCCGCTTTGGCGCTGGAAACCCGGCAGGCGCTGACGGCGGTGGCCGGCATCAGCGGCACCCTGAATCCGCTCGACGCAGCGCTTGCCACCTGGGCCGGTGATTTCGCCATCATCGGGCACCTTGCCGGCATGCTGGCACGCGATCCTGGTGTCGACGTGGTGTTGCTGGCAATGTCCGGCCTGCCTTATGCGGAACGTCTGGTCGACGATTGTGCGGCAGCGGTGAAGCTTGTCGGCAAGGTGTTCGTGCCGATGTGGGCTGGCGACCAGCAGGATATGGCGGTTGCCGTGCGACGCCTGGCGATCGCCGGCGTGACCGTGTTTGACAACACCGGCAGCGCCTTGCGGGCGCTAAGCGTGCTGGCCCGCTACCGCCGTCACCAGAATTCACTGCGTTCCGATCAGGCCGCCGATCAGCCGCCGGCGGCAGATCCGGCCCGCGTTGCGCGGGCGCGGGCCTTGCTACAGTCCACCGGCCCGACGCTTGCCGAGCATCACAGCAAACAACTGCTGGCCCTGTATGGCGTGCCGATCGCGGTTGAGGAAGTTGCCGCGACCGCCGACGCCGCAGTGGCCGCCGCCGCACGTATCGGCTACCCGGTGGCCCTGAAAATTCATTCCGCCGACATTCCGCACAAGACGGAGGCGGGTGGTCTGCGCCTTCGACTGGGCAGCGCGTCGCAGGTCAGGGAAGCCTTCGGCGAGGTGACGGCGAACGCGGCCGCGAGTGTGCCGCAGGCCCGGCTTGACGGGGTGCTGGTTGCGCCGATGGCGCGACCCGGAATCGAGATGGTGATCGGCGCCTACCAGGACCCGCAGTTCGGGCCGGTGCTGTTGGCCGGCCTCGGCGGAGTGCTGGTGGAAGTACTGCGCGATACGGCGCTGCGCATTGCCCCGGTGAGCCGCGCACAGGCGCTTTCAATGCTCGGCGAACTGCGTGGCGACGCCTTGTTCGATGGCGTCCGCGGCCAGGCTCCTGCCGACCGCGCCGCGGTGGCCGATGTGCTGGTAGCCTTGTCTACCCTGATGCTTGAGTTGGGCGAGTTGATTGCCGAGGTGGATATCAACCCGCTGATTGTTCATGCCCGCGGGCTGGGCGCAACGGTAGCCGACGCATTGGTGGTGTTGCGCAAGAATGGCGCGAACGATGCATAGGGTGGGCTGCGACGGTCCGCGGGGTCGACAGGTCCGACACGGAGGTGGCACTTGAAATTCACCAGATGTTCCTTTTTTGCGTGCCTTGTGGCCTGCATGCTCACCCAGGGCGTGTTTGCACAAGCCTGGCCGAATCGCCCGCTGCGCTGGGTGTTGCCCTATCCGGCCGGCGGCAGCGGTGATGTGCTCACGCGAACGCTGGCGCAACAACTGGCGCTGCGCCTGGCGCAGCCGGTGGCGGTGGAAAACCGCTCCGGCGCCAATGGCCTGATCGGCAGTGATGTGGTGGCCAAGGCGGCGCCGGATGGCTACACCCTTCTGATGGGGGTGATCGGCCCGCTGTCGGTGCTGCCGCATCTGGTGAAGATGCAATATGACCCGGTCAAGGATCTGGCGCCGATCGGCATGCTGGCGACGGTGGCCAATATCGCGGTGGTGCGCAAGGATTCGCCGATCAGGAGCCTCAAGGAACTGATCGAGGCGGCGCGCGCGCAACCGGGCGAGCTCACCTATGGCACCACCGGCGTCGGCTCCTCCGGCCAGTTGTCGGCCGGCCTGCTTGGCGGCATGGCCGGCGTGCGCTTTTCCAACATCGGTTACAGCGGCGGCGCGCCGGCGATGATCGACCTGCTGGCCGGGCGCCTCGGCTTCATGTTCGACAACGCGCCAACCGCCGCGGCGCGGGTTCGTTCCGGCGAACTGCGGGCGCTGGCGATCACCAGTCCGCGCCGCTCATCGCAGATGCCCGAGCTGCCGACGGTGGCCGAACTGGGCCATGCCGGCTATGAGGCGGGCTCCTGGTTTGGCGCGCTGGCGCCCGCCGGAACGCCGACGGCCGTGATCGAACGGCTCAATGCCGAGTTGATGGCGATACTCAAGGACCCCGCGGTCAATGCCAACCTGACGCGCCAGATGTTCGACATCACGCCTTCCACGCCGGCGGAGTTCGCGCAGTTCATCGACAGCGAGAGCCGCAAGTGGGCCAGGGTCATCAAGGACAACGGCATCAAGGCGGAGTAAGTTGTTCCTGGCGACTACACTGGCCTCTACCCCCCCGACACATTCCAAAGCGATCCCGATGAAAACATTTCCATCCGCATCACCAGCCTGGCTCAAACTTGCTCTTCTGCTGTTGGCGTTGGCCGCCCAACCCGCCCTGGCGCAAGTCAAGACCACGCGCCTGATGGTCGGCTTCGCGCCAGGCGGGCCGATCGATTTCGTCGCCCGCGTGCTGAGCGAACAACTGGGGCGCGAACTGGGCCACCAGGTGGTGGTCGAAAACCGCGCCGGTGCCAACGCCGGCATCGCCGCCGAATTCGTCGCCCGTGCGACGCCCGATGGCCAGACCATCTTTCTCACCTCCACCGGTGCGATTGCCATCAGCCCGGCGCTGTATGACAAGCTTTCCTATGATCCGTTGCGCGACCTGACACCGGTCTCGCTGGTGGTCAATACCGATGAAGTGCTGGTGGCCAGCAGCAGCAACCCGGCAAACAGTACCGTGGAATTCATCGCCAACGCCAGGCAGCGCAAGGACGGCGCCACCATGGCCTCCTCCGGCATCGGCAGCGTGCCGCATCTGGCGATGGAACTGCTGGCCGATCTGACCAAGGCAAATCTGCGCCATGTGCCCTACAAGGGCGTGGCGCCGGCGATCACCGACGTCATCGCCGGGCATGTCGATGGCCTGTTCATCGATGTGCCGGTGGCCCTGGCACATATCAAGTCTGGCAAGCTGAAGGCCCTGGGGATTGCCGCGCCGAAGCGCCACCCCCTGCTGCCGGACACCCGCACGCTCGAAGAAACAGGCTTCAACGGCGTCGATTCCAACAACTGGTACGCGATCTACACCTCGAAGGGCACGCCGGCGGCGGAGGTCGATCGGCTCAATCAGGCGCTGCGCCGGACCCTTGAGAACGAAACCGTCAGGTCGAAGCTGCTGGCCTCCGGGGTTGTACCAGCGCCCGGTACGCCGGCGGCGCTGGCGGCCCTGCAGAAGGCCGACACCGAAAAATGGGCGCGCATCATTCGCCTGAAAAACATCAAAGGCGAATAGGCGATGCAGGCGGGGGCCAGGACTGTGCGCATCGGCGCCGGTGCCAGTTACGCCGGCGACCGCATCGAGCCGGCGACCGAACTGGCGGCGCACGGCAGGCTCGACTATCTGGTCTACGAAACCCTGGCCGAGCGCACCATCGCGCTGGCCAACCTTGCGCGCATGCAGGACCCGGCCAGGGGTTATAACGAGATGCTCGAAGACCGGCTGCGGGCGGCATTGCCGCATTGCCGGCGCAACGGCACCCGCATCATCACCAGCATGGGCGCTGCCAATCCGCTAGGGGCTTTGGCGAAGACCGCCGACATCGTGCGCGACTTGCGGCTCGGTCCGATGCGCATCGGCGCGGTACTGGGTGACGATGTGCTGGAGTACTGTCGCAGCAATGCCGCAACCTTGCCGATCATGGAAACCGGCCTGCCGCTGGCCACCCTGGAAGGCGAGATGGTGTCCGCCAACGCCTATCTCGGTGCGGACAACATCGTCGAGGCCTTGCGGCGCGGCGCCGATATCGTGATCACCGGGCGGGTGGCCGATTGCTCGCTGTTCTTGGCGCCGATGATCCACGCGTTCGGCTGGGGCATGAACAACTGGGATCTGCTGGGCCAGGGCCAGGTATGTGCCGACATGGTGGAGTGCGGCGCCAATGTATCGGGCGGTTTTTTCGCCGATCCCGGCTACAAGGACGTGCCCGACCTTGGCAACCTCGGTTACCCGTTTCTCGACATGAGTGCCGACGGAACCGGAGTGGTGGGCAAGGTCGACGGCACCGGCGGCATCATCAACCGCGCGATCTGCATCGAGCAGATGCTGTATGAAATCCATGATCCGGCCAACTACATCACGCCGGACGTGGTGGTCGATTTCACCGGCGTCAGCTTGCAGGAAATCGGCGCGGACAAGGTGCGCATTTCCGGCGGCCGCGGGCGCGCCCGCCCCGAACTGTTGAAGGTATCGGTCGGCATCCGCGAAGGCTGGATCGGCGAGGCCGAGCTGACATATGCCGGCCTTGGCTGCGTCAATCGCGCGCGCCTGGCCGAGCAGGTGGTGCGTGAGCGCCTGCGGATCAGCGGCGTCAAGCTGGAGGAATTGAGGGTCGATTACATCGGCCTGAATTCGCTGCACGGCGCGGCCTCGCTGCCGCCCCTGCACGAACCCTATGAGGTGCGGCTGCGCTTTGCCGGCCGCGCCAAACTCAAACGCGACGCACTAAGGCTTGCCGGCGAGGTGGAAACCCTGGTCGGCAAGGGGCCATGCGCGTCGTCTCTGCCGCGCACCACCGTGCGTGAAGTGCTGGCGATTTATTCGGTGCTGATTCCACGCAGTGCGGTGGAGGTGCGGATCGTGATCGAGGATGTCGCGCGATGAAACGCTTCTACTTGCGCGAGATCGCCCATGCCCGCGCCGGCGACAAAGGCGACACCAGCAATATCGGCCTGATCGCCTATCGCCAGCACTACTATGGCCTGCTGGTGCAGCAGATCACCGTGCTGCGCGTGCGCGAGCATTTCGGTGCCCTGGTGCAAGGCCGGATCACCCGTTACGAAATGCCGAATGTCGAGGCGCTCAATTTCGTGCTGGAGAATTCCCTCGGCGGCGGCGTGACGCGCTCGCTGTCGCTCGATCCGCATGGCAAGTCGTATTCGGCGCTGATCCTGACCATGCCGGTGACCGTGCCTGACGATGTCGCCCTGGAGTTGCTGGCCCAGGGGCGGGTTGCGCTGGCATGACTGCCGGGGCAGGCAATCGCGTGCGGCTGAGTCTGGCGGAGGCGCGCGGGCTTGCCAATCGCGCGCTGGCCGCCATCGGCTACAACCCGGCGCAAGCGGCGATCCTGGCCGATCACATGCTTGATGCGGCGCTGTGCGGCTATGAATACTCCGGCCTGCCGAAGATCCTGCAAATCGCAGCCAGCCCGAAACGGCAGCGGGCCTGCACGCCGATCCACGCGCTGCACGAGACACCGGTATCGGCCCTGCTCGATGGCGGCAACCACTCCGGCATGCTGGCTATGCAGCACGCGACCACGCTGGCAATCGCCAAAGCCGCCACCCAGGGATTCGCGCTGGTGGGCGTGACCAACAGTTGGATGAGCGGGCGCAGCGCCTATTACGTCGAGCAAGTCGCTCGCGCCGACCTGATCGGCCTGCACACAGTCGGTTCGGCCAGCCTGGTGGCGCCACCCGGCGGCGCGCGCCCGGCGCTCGGCACCAATCCGATTGCCTTTGGCTTCCCGACCGCGGCCGAACCATTGGTGATCGACTTGAGCAGCGCTGCCTTTCCCGGCACCGAACTGGACTTTCACGTGCTGCTTGGCGCGCCGCTTCCCGACAATGTTGCCCTCGATGGCGACGGCGCGCCGACCACCGACCCGCAGGCTGCCAGGCGCGGCGCCCTGCTGCCGCTGGCCGGGCACAAAGGCTTCGCGCTGGGCCTGGCGATGCAGGCGCTCGGCGTGCTTGCCGGCTCCGGCTTGAATGCGGCGAAGGACTACGGCTACCTGTTGATCGCCATGCGCCCCGACCTGCTGGTGCCGCTGCAGGACTTCAAGCAGGAGCTTTCGGCGATGCTCGCCCGCATCAAGGCGACGCCGCGGCAACCCGGCGCCGCGGAAATTCGCCTGCCATCCGAACGTGCGTTCCGTGAGCGCGAACGCAATACCGTCGAGGGCATTGAAATCGATCGCAGGATCCATGACGCCTTGCTTGCATTGGGTTGACGGCATGCCCGCGCAAACCAGGCAGACCCGGTGCACATCGGCTCAAATCCCAACCGTTCCATCCACGGGGCAGACCCAATGAAAGCCGACAAACAACGCCCGGGACCGACGATCCCCACCGCATTGCATGAACTGATGGCGCGTATCGGCCCGGTATGGCGCAAGGACGTTCCTGGCCATGTGCGGCAAATGGCCGAGGCCTTCAGTGCCGTTCTGGCCCACGCGCCCAAGGATGGCGTGGTGCGCAGCAATGACCTGGCCTACGCGAGCCATCCACGCCAATGCCTCGATCTGTTCCTGCCGGACGCAAAGGCCGGGGACGGACGCGGCAAGCCGATCCTGATCTTCCTGCACGGTGGCGCCTTCGTCGACGGCGAACGCAATCGCACCGAAGAGTTCTACGCCAACATCCTGTATTTCTTCGCGCGCCATGGCGTGCTGGGCATCAACCTCGAGTATCGCCAGGCGCCGGAATTTGCGTATCCGTCCGGTGCCCTTGATGTCGCGCTGGCGGTGGCCTGGGTGCGCGCCAACGCGGCGCGCCACGGCGGTGATCCGCAGCGCGTGTACCTGATGGCGCATTCGGCCGGGGCCGCCCACGCCGCAGGCTATGCCTATGACCGCCGCCTGCAGCCGGCAGGCGGGCCCGGCATTGCCGGACTGATCGTGATCAGCGGCCGGGTGCGCGCCGACAACCTGGCCGAGAATCCGAACGCGCGCAAGGTCGAGGCCTATTACGGCACCGATGCGTCGCTATTCGAGGAGCGTTCGCCGGTCGCGCACGTGAACGCCGAAAGCGTGCCGACCTTCATCGCGTTTGCCGAATACGAAAACCCGCTGATCGATCTGTATTGCACCGAGCTGGCATATCGCCTGGCGACGGTGAAACGGCGCGCGCCGCCGCTGCTGCGCCTGCGTGGCCACAATCACACTTCGATCGTTGCGCATTTCAATACGGCGGAAGAGTTTCTCGGGCGCGAAATTCTCGATTTCATCGCCAGCGCGCCGGCAAGTGCCTGATGCGCGCCGCGAAGGGTAGGGTCGCCCTGCCGGTCTGATGCCGCGCCGAACACAGCGAGTGCGGAGCGACGAACGCTAGCCGCGCATCTGCGAAATCAGGTGCTGGACCCGCCCGCACATCGAGCGCAGCAGGGCCACGCCCACCGCCGGGTTCGCCTTGACGATCTTGACAAAGGCATCGCGGTTCACCGGCAACCAGGCGCCATCCTCCTCGGCCATCGCGGTGGCGCCGCGGGTCGTTGAGCCCAGCATGGCGATCTCGCCGAAGGTTTCGCCGGCGCCGATCTGTTCGACCGGCTTGCCGTCGACGCCGATGGTGACGCGACCGCTTAGTACCACATACATGTTCACCCCCATTGCGCCCTGGCTGACCACGGTGTCGCCTTTGCGCATCGCCGAGGGCGTCGGATCGCCGAGCGACTGGCGCAGTTTGGCAAGCTGATCGGCATTCAAGCCGGAGCCGCCAAGCCGCGGCACCAGGCTGGCACCGCCGGCGGCCAGAAGTTTTTCGATACTGCGTCGCATCTGGCTGGCCAGACTGCTGACCAGTTGCAACGCGAACTGCGGCTCTTGCGGCAGCGAGGTGAGGACGCGTTTTTCGTCCAGTGACAGCACCCGGGATTTCTTGAACACAGTCGCGGTGGCGCTGCGCGGCGCGTCCGAGATGATCGCCAGTTCACCGAAGGTTTCGCCGGGCAGGATCATGTAAAGCGGTTTGCCTTTGAGGCTCAGCGCAATCTGGCCTTCGAGCAGCAGGTACATGCGGGCACGCTTGGCAAACATGCCGCTGGCCTTCTCCTGCTCGACGAACACCATGGCGCCGGGCTCGAAGGTTTCCTCTTCACCGGCAATGCGGAAAAAGCGCGCGGCGAGTTGCGGGTCATACGGCAGGGCCTCGGCCCTGGCCGGCTTTGCGGCAGGAGCGGGGGCCTGCGGCGCGGCTGCTGTCAGATGCGAAAAATCGAGATCGTCCATATTGCTTTCTGCCAAATGACTGTCCTGACGGGCATTCTAGTGCCGGTGGCTGAAATGTTCAGTGGCGAACTGGGCGGGGAAGGCGGGCCTGTTCAGGAAAATCCGGCCGCCGGCCGGACCCGACCAACGCTTTCCAGGCGCGGTGCGCCAGCGCGGATTTGCGCTGGATGAAAGAAGCAATCCGCAGCCGCACGACCGACGGTGCAATTCGCGGTCCAAGGCTGATGAGTACGCGGACACGCAGCTATACTTCTCGCCTCCAGGCAACACTCCAAAGAGATGACGAAACCACCACGCTTTTTGCTTGCCGCATTGCTCTGCGGCTTTGCCGCTACCGCGTCCGCACAGTTTCCGTCCAAGCCGGTACGCGTCATCGTGCCGTTCACCGCCGGCAGCGCGATCGATGTCAATGCGCGCCTGATCGGCCAGAAGCTCTCCGAGATGTGGGGCCAACAGGTGATTGCCGACAACCGGCCCGGCGCCAACAGCATCATCGGCATGGAGGCGGCAGCGAAAGCGCCGCCGGACGGCTACACCCTGGTGCTGGCGAACGACGCCGCGCTGGCGATGAATCCGGCGCTGCAGCCGAAACTCCCCTACGACCCAGGCCGCGACTTCGAGCCGATCACCCTGATCGGCTCGAATTCGCTGTTGCTGGTGGTACCGACCTCCAGCCCGGTCAGGAGCGTCCGGGACCTGATCGCACTGGCCCGCGAACGCAAGGGCGAACTCAACTATGCGTCCGGCGGCAATGGCAGCGCCCAGCACATTCCGATGGAAATCCTGATGTCGATGACCGGCGTGCGGCTCACCCATGTGCCCTACAAGGGAGTAGGCCCGGCCCTGACCGATGTCGTCGGCGGGCAGGTGCCGGTGATGTTCGCCGGCACACCGGGCGCGTTGCCGCATGTGCGCTCGGGCCGACTGCGCGCGCTCGCCATCGCCAGTGCGACCCGCTCACCGGCGGCAACCGATGTGCCGACCGTCGAGGAAGCCGGCGTGCCCGGCTATTACTACACCGCCTGGGTCGGCTATCTGGCTGCGGCCGGCACGCCGCGCGACATCGTCAGCCGGCTGAACGCCGACATCATCAAGGCGATCAACGCACCGGACGTGCGCGACAAACTGGCCGCGGTCGGCTTCGAGCCGCAGACCGGCACACCGGAAGAATTCGCGCAGCTCATCGCCCGCGAGCGCGTGCGAATGGCGAAGCTGGTGCGCGATGCCGGCATCAAGGCCGATCAATAGGCCGGCCGCGATGCGCATTGTCATTCCCGACGACTATCAGGACTGCCTGCACACGCTGGCCTGCTACGCGACACTTGCCGGCCACGAGGTGGTGCGCTATCGCGAACCGGCGCGCGACATGGCGCATTTCGCCGACATGCTGCGGGACGCCGACGCGGTAGTCGCGGTGCGCGAGCGCAGCGACTTTCCGCGAGCGCTGCTGGAGCAACTGCCGACACTGAAACTCATCAGCCAGGTAGGGCGCAGCGCGCAGACCATCGACCTCGAGGCCTGCAACGCGCTGGGCATCACGGTGTGTGCCGGCACCCAGGCCTCGCCGATCGCGCCGGCCGAGCTGACCTGGGCACTGATCCTGGCCGCGCGCCGCAATGTGGTGCTGGAAGCCACGCGCATGCGTCACGGCGAATGGCCCGCAACCCTCTCGCACCGGCTCGACGGCAGCACCCTGGGAATTTATGGGCTCGGCGTGATCGGGCAACTAGTCGCCCGCGTTGGCCCGGCATTCGGCATGCGGGTGCTGGTGTGGGGGCGCGACGGGTCGCGCGACGCCGCCCTGCGCCTGGGCTACGGGTTCGCCGATTCGCGCGAGCAGTTTTTCGCTGAATCGGACGTGATCTCGCTGCATGTGCGCCTCTCGGCACAAACCAGCGGCATGGTCACCGCTTCGGATCTCGCGCGGATGAAGCCGAGCGCGCTTTTGGTCAACACCTCACGCGCCGGGTTGATCGCTCCCGGCGCCCTGGAGGCGGCCTTGGGCGCCGGCCGGCCCGGCTTCGCCGCGGTGGATGTCTACGAGCAGGAACCGGTCCTGGGCGGCAACCACCCGCTGCTGGCGATGCCCAATGTGGTGTGCATGCCGCATCTGGCCTGGGCTGATCGCGAGACCTTCGAGCTTTACTTCGGTGAGGCCTTTCGCAACATTGCGGACTTCTTCAACGGTCTGCCAGTCAAGGTCGTCAATCAACCGGTGCAGCAGCGCTGACACCCGCGCGTTTTCGTGGTTCCGGCGCACGCCCGCACCGACGGAGCGCGCGTTCGTGGCGCACTCATGCAAGCCGCCGCTTGCAGTGCGGCACCATCATCGTGAGGCGCATGAGGGCGAGATTGATGGCGGGATCGGCAATTTCCTCATCCGACGGAAGTGCCGCCTACTGGCGCCGCACGTGCTGCAGCTCGCGCCAGGCGAAGAAATCGATCCAGAACGGGCTATGGACAATCGGCATGAACTAACGAGGCATCGCCGATGAGCGCGTGGTGCGCCATTGTTCAAGATCACCCTGCCACGCCACTTTGCCGCGCATGGCGGCCAACTCGCGACGCCTGAAGTGCTTCGCGAGTGCTTCGAGCGCCGCCATCACCGCGGCACGCTTGGTCGGGAAGGCACCGAGGGCAATGACTTCCTCCAGCAAGCGTTCATCAATATCGATATGCACTCTCATGCGCAGAAATATTCCTGAAAATGGCAAATGAGACGTCAATAAAACTGCGCCCATAACGGCTCAATTTTATGCGCACGGAGGCACGGAAAATTCAATGCCGGGTTGCCTGGTTGTTTGTAGGCCGAAAATCAACTCGACTGTGCAGCGTGCTCCACATTTAGCAAGGTTTAGCGATGCCTTAAGGACGGCGCAGCCGGTTGAGGCGCACATTGCTCCCAGCGCCTCGCAGGCGCGCGGCGGTCCTCGACTGGATCAGGAAAGACCCCGGTCAAACCCAATGGCAAGAAATTTCATTGTGGCAGATTGAACGCGCCCATCGCCACCAATTGCTCGTGGGCCACAGTATCGCCATATTGAGGCTGCGTGTTGCCGACACTCTGCGTATACCTGGGCTTGAAATCGACCTTGATTTGACGAGGAAATGCAATTGCATTACCATGCAAAAGATCCAGCAATTCTTGAGCGCATGTACCCATGCCCGCCACCCTCGAAGTCGAATCCACCCTGACTGATCGCTACCAGACCACGGTGCCGGAAACTGTCCGCCGCGCCCTTCGCCTGGGCAAGCGCGACAAGATTCACTACACCATTCGGCCCGGCGGCGAAGTGGTGCTGAGCCGGGTTGATGCAGCAGATGATGATGACCCGGTACTTGGCAAGTTCCTGGGCTTCCTGGCCCGCGACATGGCGAGTCATCCCGAGCGCATGCGGGCTGTCGACGCCAGCTTTCTGAAGCGACTCCAGTCGCTGACTAGTGGCATCGAAGTGGATCTCGATTCGCCTCTTTCGCCGGACGATGAATGAGCGACAACAGGCCCGCGCCAATGGCCATCCACGGCTGGGCAGTGTTCGTTCATCCCTTGTTCATGGCGCAGCTTGATGCCTTGACGCAGCAAGTCGAGGCACTCAAGAAGAAGGACCCGAGTGGGTACGTCAGGAAGAACGCCAGCAAGCGACTGGCGGCAATCACAAAACTGGCATTTGACGTGATCCCCCAAGACCCGACGCGAGCGGAATACAGGCAGGGCAGCACGCTCGGCGACGAACACAAGCACTGGTTTCGCGCCAAATTCTTTCAGCAGCACCGAATGTTCTTCCGCTACCACGCGCAGAGCAAGGTGATCGTGTTCGCCTGGGTCAACGACGACGACACCAAACGCGCCTGCGAGAGCGGCGACGACGCCTACCGGGTGTTCCGCAAAATGCTGGAAATCGGTCATCCGCCGGATGGCTGGAACAAGCTCCTTGCCGAGGCGCGCGCCGAGAACCCTCGGCTGCGCAAGCGTGCCGGCGGCATCGCGCCTTGAGGTGGCTGCACCTGACGACATTGAAGACGGGCCGCGCGACTTTGAAGCGCCTACTGGACCTCGATGCCGGCGATGGGAATGTAGCTACGCCACTTTTCCCGCTCGGTACGCTCGAAATCAAGCAGCTCCTTGAGGCTCATCTTCACCGGTGCGAACGCAAAACCTTCAAGTCTTGATCTGATCGGATCGGTGGTCACCGCCTCGTTGATCAGGTCGTTCAGGCGCTGCTGTACCTCGACCGGCGTGCTGCTCGGCACCCCGATTCCCAGAAAGCCGCCCTGTATCGTGAAGTTCGGATAGGTCTCCGTGATCAGCGGCACATCCGGGTACCGCTTGATGCGCGCCACGCTATGTGCAGCCAGCGCGCGCAACTGCTTCGAGGCCACGAACGAATCGCCCTGGACCGAGTCGGTGAACACCACCTGGATCTGCCCGCCGATCAGTTCGGCCATGGCCTGGCTTACCTGCTTGTAGGGAATCGGCGATAGCGACACGCCGGCCGTGTGCGCAAATAGCGCGGCGGTGACATGCGAGGTGGCGTTGAAATGGCCGTAGTTGATTTTGCCCGGTGTCGCCTTCGCGGCGGCGACGAAATCCTGCAGCGTCGCCCAGGGGGCGTCCGGCCGCACCAGCATGTATGCAGAGCCCGGACCGAAGGAACCGACCAGGCGAAAGTCCTTCTCTGGATCGTAGGGAAGCTTCTTGAACAGGCTCGGGTTGGCCAAGTGCGTCGAGGTGGTGG
>JANPGJ010000229.1:0-9864 GCA_031423955.1 Burkholderiales bacterium | reverse complement strand
GCGGCGACCAGTTCGCGCGCGGCGCGCCGCACCGCCTCTTCATCCAGCGCCAGCAGCACGGTGCCGTCCGGCCCGCAAATGCGCTCGGGCACGGTCAGGCGATGGCGGCGCCGCACCAGCTCGTGCTTTTGCCAGGGCAGGTCGAGTTGCAGGCTGAAATTGTGTGGCCGCTTGTGGCGCGCGATGTGCAGGATGTCGCGAAAGCCCTCGGTGGTGATGAGGCCGCAGGTGGCGCCGTTGTGCTCGAGGATGACATTGGTGGCAATCGTGGTGCCGTGCATGAAGTAGTCGACCTCGGCAGGCGTCACTCCTGCCAGGTCGCACAGGGCCTGCAAGCCGGCGATCGCGCCCTGCGATGGGTCGCCCACAGTGGTCGGCACCTTGTGCACAGTGACCGCGCCGCGCTCCTCGTCGATCAGCACCAGATCGGTATGCGTGCCACCGACATCCACTCCGACTCGTCGCATTCACTGTCCTCTAGAACAGGTGGCCACGATAGGCCACGCCGCCGTCGACCGTGAGTACCGTGCCGGAAACATAGCTCGCGCGCGGCGAGGCGGCGAACACCACCATGTCGGCCACTTCAAGCGGCGTCGCCGGGCGGCCGAAGGGCAGGGGTGCGACCAATTCGGTCCAGCGCGCGGCGTCGCCGCTGCGATCCTGCGCCTTGCGTTCCATCAGCAGTTGCAGGCGCTCGGTCAAGGTCGGACCGGGGTTGACCCCGAGCACGCGTACCCCCTTGGCCGGGCTGATTGAACCGAGCGCGCGGGTAAACGCCATCAGGCCTGAATTGGTGATGGTCGCGATGATGATGTCGGGGTCCGGTCGCTCGCCGCAGTTGCCGATGACGTTGATGATCACCCCGGACTTGCGCTCGCACATTTGCATGTAGAGCGCCCGGGTGAGCAGGGCGGTGGCGATCACCTTGAGTTCCAGGCCTTCACGCCACTTCTCCTCGGTGGCATCCTCGATCGGCCCGGTCGGCGTGGCGCCAGCGTTGTTGATCAGGATGTCGGCATCGGCGCAGGCCGCGGCCAGTGCCGCCGGCGCACCTTTGGCCATCAGGTCGCAGGGATGAATCGCGATCTCGACGGCGTGACGCGCGCTGATTTCGTCGCGCACGGTCGTCAGGTCGGCGGCACTGCGCGCGCTCAGGTACAGATTGCAGCCTTCCTCGGCCAGGCGCAGCGCGATCGCCTTGCCGATGCCGCGGGATGCACCGGTGACCAATGCGCGCTTGCCTTGCAGCTCAAGATTCAAGGGATGTCTCACCGGCCAATCCGGCTTGCCCTGCGGCAGCGGGTCCGGCCACGGTTGCTTTAATTTTTGGAAGCTTGCATCATACGAGCTTTGCAATTCAGGGTAAACCAGCCGTCGCCACACACACCATCGGCTCGCACCGACGCAAGCAAGGCATTCACCAGGAGGAGATTTTTCATGCAGAAGAACGGCATCGATTCAATTCCCGACCTTGGCAGTCCATTGACCGACGGCGAACGCCGCAGAGGGTTTTTGCGAAGTGTGGCTGGAGTGACTGCAGGCGCCGCCGTTGCAGGCTTCCCGGCGATTGTGCGCGCGCAAAGCCAGCGCCGCTTCCTGCGCCCGCTGGTGGCGGGACTCAATTCCAAGCAGGGCGACCCATCGTACAACTCGATCGCCGGGATCTCGAAAATCCTGCGTGAAAAGTACGATGTGCAGATGGAGGTGCAGGTCCATCCCAGTTCGTCCCTGGGCACCGACATCTCGCAACTGGAAGCGGTGCAGACCGGCTTCATCGACATCACCTCCAACGTGACGGCGCAGTTTTCGAACTTCTCCAAGGCCTTCGACTTCGTCGACCTGCCCTACGCAATCACCAACTGGGACATGGCGCTGCGCCTGTTCAAGTCCGACCTGTGGCGCACGGCGGCGGCGCGCTTCGAGAAGGAAGTGCCGGCGTTGAAAGTGCTGCCGCCGGTGGGCGGGGGCGGTTTTCGCCTGTTGTGGAACGGCAAACGAAGCCTGAAGAATGCGCCCAGCGATGTCAACGGGCTCAAGTTCCGCACCACCAATTCGCAGCTTGAAATCGGCCTGGTGCGCGCCTGGGGTGGCAATCCTTCGCCGCTGGCCTGGACCGAGACCTACAACGGCCTGAAGAACGGCGTGATCGACGGCATCCATGTGCAACCGATCTGGACCTACACCTTCAACATGCACGAAGTGCTCAAGTTCGCGACCGCGGTCGATGCGATTTTCGCGGTGCAGTTCCAGGTGATGAACAAGAACACCTGGAACTCGATGCCGGCGGCCATTCAGAAGGCCTTCATGGCCGCGGCGCAGGATGCGGCCGACATCGCCAACAACGAAGATCGTGCCCTGGAATCGCAATTCACGCAAAAACTGAAGGACGCCAAGATGGACATCTACGTGCCATCGGCGGCGGAGCGCCGCGTGTGGCAGGTGCCGGGCGAGGCGCTGTGGAACACCCTGGGCAAGGATATCGATCGCGGCTATCTGAAGGACATGGTCGCCCTGCGCTGATGCGTCGCCTGCCTTAAGGCCGCTGTCCGCATCGCGGGCGCCGGCGCCAAGCTCCTTCTCGTCAGGATCCCGCCTTGGATTTTTTGCGCCGCAGTATCGATATGCTCGATCGCATCGCCATCTGGCTGGCGACGCTGTTGTCGTTCGCGATCCTGTTTGTCACCCTCGACGGCGTGTTTTTCCGCTTTGTCCTCAACGACTCGTTGCAGTGGTCCGACGAGGTCGCGGTCTGGGGCATGATCTGGATGGTCTGGCTGGGCGCCATCAGCATCATGCGCAAATGGGACCATGTGCATATTCCGGTCTTCCTGCGCATGCTGCCGGTGTCGGCGCGCATGTTTTTCGTGCCGCTGGCGAAGATCCTCACACTGGTCTGTCTGGGCGTGATCGTGTGGTACGGGATCGCCGTTTTTCAGGGTTCGTTCCACATCCGGTCGCCGTCCACCGGCGTCTCGACCAAGTGGGTCAAGCTGGCGATTCCGGTCGGCGCGGCCTTGATGGGCTTGTGCCTGATTCTCCTGATCGGCGAGGACGTGCGCCGCATCCTGCGCGGCGAGCGCCAGTATTTCGAGGACTACGGATCGATGGAACTGCCGGGCGAGATACGCGAATGAGCGCATTCTCCCGGCGCGGTCGCAGCAACTGACTTGGGGATATCGACATGGAACTGGTCAGCCTTTACCTGTTCTTGCCGCTCGGCGTATTCATCGTGCTGGGCGTGCCGATCGCCTTCAGCCTGGCCTTGTCCTGCGTGCTGTTCCTGCTGTTTTCGGGTACCCGCATTCCCAGCCTGGTGATCGTCACCGAGATGTACAGCGCGCTCGATTCGCCGGGCATGCTGGCGCTGCCGATGTTCGTGATTGCCGGCGAGTTGCTCAACCGCTGCAACCTCACCGACCGGCTGATCGCCGTGGCGCAGGCCCTGGTGGGCTGGATTCGCGGCGGCCTGGCGCATGCCTCGGTGGTCGGCAGCATGTTTTTCGCCGGTATCTCGGGCTCGGCAATCGCTGACGCCGCCTCGATCGGCCCGATCATGATCCCGTCGATGATCAAGGAAGGTTATCCGCGTCCATTCGCAGGGGCGATCGTGGCGGCGGCCAGCGTGATCGGTCCCATCATCCCGCCTTCGATTCCGCTGGTGATCATCGGCGGGCAGTTGCAGATCTCGATCGGCGGACTGTTCGCCGCCGGATTCCTGCCCGGTATTCTGGTCGGCGTGGCGCTGATGATCGCGTCTTACTTCATGTGCCGCATCGGCGGTTTCGGTCAGGTCAGCCCGTTTCCCGGCTTCGCCAGGGTCGCGATTCTCACCCTCAGTGCGGCGCCGGTGCTGGTGATTCCCCTGATGATTCTCGGCGGAATTCTGCTCGGCATATTCGCACCGACCGAAGCGGGCGCCTTCACGGCCCTGTACACCATCGTGATCGGCACCCTCTTTTATCGCACCCTGACATTCGAGAAGTTCCGCGCCGCCTTGCTGTCAACAGCGCAAATCACCGCGACTTGTCTGGTGATCGTCGCCGCGGCCGTGGTCTACGGGCGCATCCTGACCTTTCACCAGTTTCCGCAGGAACTGCTCAAGCTGATGCTGGCCCTGACCCAGAACAAGACCTACATCCTGCTGCTCGTCATTGCCTTGTTCCTGTTCGTCGGACTGTTCATGGACGCGCTGGCCAACATGATCATTCTGGGACCCTTGCTCTATCCGATCTGCGTCGCCGGCCTCGGCATGCATCCGATCCAGTTCGGCATCTTCCTGATGGTCGGCTTGCTGCTCGGTTTGCTGACACCACCGGTCGGGCTCTCACTATTCGTGGTGGCGCCGATCGCGCGGGTATCGCTCGAACGCCTGTCGTGGGCGGTGCTGCCGTTTCTCGCGGTTCTCACCGCGGTGTTGTTCCTGATCGCCTTCGTACCCGAAATCACGCTCTTCGTTCCCCGCCTGGGCGGCTTGGTCAAGTAGACCTCCATTTCTCCATAGGACTTTCACCCATGAGCACACTCGAAGACCGCATGGTCGACTACGCGCTGGGACTGCAGTTCGAGGAACTGCCCGACAACGCGATCCACCAGCTGAAGCGGCGCGTGATCGATACGCTAGGCGGCGCGCTGGCCGCCTATACGGCACCGCCGGTGCGCATCGGGCGGCGGATCGCGTTGCCAATCACAGGCGACGGCGGCGCGCGCATCTGGGGCAGCCTGACCCGCACCGCGCCCGACATGGCGGCATTCGTCAACGGCAGCGCGTTGCGTTATCTCGACATCAACGACACCCATCGCACCATCGACGGCAGCCATCCTTCGGACAACCTGGGTGGGGTGCTGGCGGTGGCCGAGATGCTGGGCGCGAGCGGCAAGGATTTGTTGCTGGCGATGGTGATTTCCTACGAAATCCAGTGTCGCTTTGTCGACAGCGTGCCGTTCAACGATGCCGGCTGGGACCAGCCGGTACCGGGCGTGATGGCCTGCGCGCTGGCATGCGGACGCCTGCTCGGCCTGTCGCGCAAGGAGATGCACGAAGCGCTGGCGCTGGCGATCATTCCCAACCTCAGCACCTATCAAAGCCGTGCCGGCGAGCTGTCGATGTGGAAGGGATGCGCGGCCGCCAACGGCGCACGCCAGGGCGTGTTCGCCGCGCAATTGGCCGCCGCCGGCATGACCGGGCCCTCCGAGCCCTTCGACGGCGTCTTCGGGCTGTGGAAGCAGACCATGGGCAAGCCCTACGAGATCAAACCCTTCGCGCGCGGCAGGGAAGGCGTGTATGCGGTGACCCAGAGCAACATCAAGAAGTATCCGGTGCGCGATTCCTGCCAGCTGGCCGTCGATACCGCGCGCATCCTGCGCGAAAAGCTGGGCGGGCAGGCGATCGAGGCGCTGCAGATCGAGACCTATCGTTCCGCCTACAAAGGTGCGGTCGAGGACCCGGAGCTGTGGGCGCCGCGCACGCGCGAAACCGCCGATCATTCGATGCCGGTGGCCATCGCCGTGACCTTGCTGGATGGCTCGGTGACGCCGGACACCTTCAACAGCGACCGCTTCAAACACCCGGAAGTGCTGGGGCTGATCAAGCGCACCAAGGTCATGGTGCTGGAGGAATTCACCAAGCAGGCGCCGGGCGTGCGCAATTGCCGCGCGACGGCGACCCTGGCCGATGGCACCAGCCAGGTCGGCCACCTGTTCTGGACCACCGCCGATATCCAGCGCGGCTTGTCGGATGCCGAGATCGAGGAGAAGTTCGAGCGCCTCAATCGCGACATCCTGCCCCCCGCCGAGCGCCGGACGCTGCTCGATTGCCTGTGGAAGATCGAGTCCGTGGCCGACGTGCGACGCGTAGTGGACCTGCTGCGCGTCTGAAACGATCGGTCGCGCCGTGACGGCCCTGCACCACCTGACCATCGCCGAGGGTACGGCGCTGCTCGCCGCGCGCAAACTCTCGGCGCCGGAGTGGACCGAAGCGCTGCTTGCGCGCATCACCGCACTGGATGCCCAGTTCCATGCGTTCATCACCGTAAGCACCGAGGGGGCGCGGGCCGCTGCCCACCGCGCGCAGGCCGAACTCGATGGCGGCAACAGCCGTGGCCCCCTGCATGGCGTGCCGTTCGCGCTCAAGGACCTCTTCGACACTGCCTGCATCCTGACCTCGGGACATTCGCGCATCGCGATCGACCGTGTGCCGCAGCAGGACGCGACGGTGACCGCCCGCCTGGCCGCGGCCGGCGCGGTGCTGTTGGGCAAACTTGCCATGCATGAATTCGCCCACGGCGGACCCTCGCCCGAACTGCCGTGGCCGGTCGCCCGCAATCCATGGGACCCGCAGCGTTTTGCCGGCAGTTCCAGCAGCGGCTCGGGGGTGGCGATAGCCGCCGGTTTCGTGCCCGGCTCGATCGGCACCGATACCGGCGGCTCGATCCGCATCCCGGCCGGCCTGTGCGGCGTCGCCGGCCTGAAGCCGACCTACGGGCTGGTCAGCCGCGCCGGCGTGATTCCCTGTTCGTGGAGCCTCGACCATTGCGGCCCGATGGCATGGACGGTCGAGGATTGCGCGATCCTGCTGCAGGCGATCGCCGGCCACGACCGGCGCGACCCGGCCAGCATCACACGGAAGTTGCCGAACTACCGCGGCGCCTTGCGCGGCGACTTGAAAGGCATGCGCATCGGCGTGGTACGGCACTTCTGGGAGCGCGATCTGCGTGCCGGCGACGAGGTGTGCGCCGCGATGGAGGCCTCGCTGACGGTACTGCGCAAGCTCGGCGCGGTGCTCGAAGATGTGCAGTTGAGGTCGCTGCAGGAGTATGCCGACGTGCGCGTGATGGTGCAGGAGCCCGAGGTATTCGCGCTGCACCAGCAGGATCTTGTGCGGCGCCCGGGTGACTTCGGACGCGACTTCCTCGGCCGAATTCTTGCGGGCTGCCTGCTTTCGGCCAGCGACTATATACAGGCGAGTCGTACCCGCAACCAGATGGTCGATGAAATGCAGGCCGTGCTGGCGCGCTGCAACGCACTGGTCACCGTCGGCGCGGGCCCGGCGCCGCGCTTCGACAGCGAGCGCACCTTCGGCTTCGTCCACGGCATGTGGGGCAAGCCCAATGCGACCTCGGTGTTCAACGTCACCGGCGTGCCGGCCTTGTCGGTGTGCAACGGCTACACGCGGGAGGGCATGCCATTGTCGATGCAGATCGCGACACGCGCCTTTGCCGACGACCAGGCCCTGGCGACCGGCCACGCCTATGAGCGTGCGACCGCCTGGCGCCAGCGCCGCCCCGATATCGTCGCCGGCCGGGCCGAGGCGCCGCTGCGCATTCCGCCTGACGGGCCGCAGGCGCCGCTTGATGGCAAGACGCAGGATTTCGTCGACTTCTGCGCGCAGCGTGCAGGGCTCAATCTCGATGACGCGCAGCGCGCCCTGTTGCATGCCGCGGCACCGCATGCGCTGGCGATGGCGCGACGGGTGCGCCGCGACCATGGATGGGCGGTTGAACCGGCGAACATCTTTTCCCTGGCTGCTGCCGCGGACAGCGGCAGCGCCCCCTGATACGTGCACCCAAAGGCCCTTTGATGCGACTCCTCCATGCAACCCTGGCCGCACTTTCGATCTGCCTGGTGGTGACATCGGCAAGCGCACAGACCTATCCGACCAAGCCGATCCGCATGATCGTGCCCTTCGCGCCGGGCGGCGGCACCGACATCCTGGCGCGCATCATCGGCCAACAGCTGGCGGACGCCTGGGGTCAGCCGGTAAATGTGGAAAACCGCGCCGGCGCCAGCGGCAACCTCGGCACCGAACTGGTGGCGCGCAGCGTGCCGGACGGCCACACCCTGGTGATGGCGATCAATACCCATGCGGTGAACGCCAGCCTGTACAGCAAGCTGCCGTTCGACCCGGTCAAGGACTTCATCCCGGTGATCCTGACCGCGACCACGGCCAATATCCTGGTGGTACACCCGTCGGTGGCGGCCAATTCGGTGCAGGAACTGATCGCGCTTGCCAAAGCGCAGCCCGGAAAACTCAACTACGCCTCCGGCGGCAGCGGCACCACCAGTCATCTTGCGGCCGAGCTTTTCAAGACCATGGCCGGCGTGGACATGATTCATGTGCCCTACAAGGGTGGCGGCGCCGCCTATACCGACCTGATCTCGGGCCAGGTGCAGTTGTACTTCGTCGGCATTCCGGGCACCGTGCAGTACTTGAAAGCCGGGCGCCTGCGCGCGCTCGGCGTCACCACGCCGCGCCGCTCGCCGGCCGCTCCTGAAGTGCCGACCATCGCCGAGGCAGGATTGCCGGGATTTTCGGCAACTACCTGGTGGGGCATCCTGGCACCGGCCGGCACGCCACCTGCGGTCATCACGCGGATCGATGGCGAGGTGGCGCGGATCCTGAGATTGCCCGAGGTGCGCAGCAAACTGGATGCGCAGGGCTTCGAGCCGGTGACCAGCACGCCAGAGAGTTTCGCCGCATTCATGCGCAGCGAGATCGAGCTGTGGGGCAGGGCGGTCAAGGCGTCCGGCGCGCGCGCAGAGTGAGCACGGCAAGGGAAGCTGCGGTAACCCGCGCCTGACGCTTCGGCATCGGGTTGGCATGCCGCTACACTCGCGGGGTGGCAGGCGCGACGCGCCTGCATTCCTTGCAACCATCGATTCGAAGGAGATTTAAGTTCATGGCATTGATCGAAAACGACGTCGTTGTCACCACCCGCCATGGCCGCATGCCGGCGTTCACCGCCTGCCCGGACGCTCCTGGCGCGTTCCCGGCGATCATTTTCTATATGGACGCACCGGGCTTTCGCGAGGAACTGTGCAACATGGCGCGGCGCATCGCCAAGCATGGTTACTTCTGCATCCTGCCCGACATGTATTACCGCGTCGGCACCCTGCGCTTCGACCTGCCGCGCCGCACCGACGTGATGACCACCGTGATCTTCGCGGCGATGAATCACCTGACCCATGCCGATGTGCTCGACGATACCGCCGGCATGCTCGCCTACCTGGATGCGCAGGACAAGGTCAAGCCGGGTGCGGTCGGCTGCGTCGGCCACTGCATGAGCGGGCGCTACATCACCAGCGTGGCGGCGCATTTCCCGACCCGCATCGCCGCTGCCGCTTCGCTCTACGGTGTGGGCATCGTCACCGACGCGCCCGATTCGCCGCATCTTCTGCTGGACAAGATCAAGGGTGAGCTCTACTACGGCTTTGCCGAAACCGACCAGCATGTGCCGGACCGCGTGATCCCGGAATTGCGCGCCGCGCTGGCGCGTGCCGGCACCCGGCACGAAATCGAAGTGCATGCCGGGACCCAGCATGGCTATTGTTTCGCCGAGCGCCAGACCTATGCGCCGGTGGCCTCCGAAGCCTCATGGGCCAAGGTGTTCAGTCTGTGGGAGCGCAACCTCAAGTAGCATCCGCTCGGCAATCCGCGGGGCGTGACGTCGCCGCGTCGAAGGTGATGCGCCACAATCCTGGCAAATTGCACGACATGATGTTTCGAAGTCGCCAGCCTGGACGGTACTCGCCGGCATCGCTGGCCGCCCAGCGGCCGCAAACCGTATGGGCACAGCCGAATTCGCCTCTGCGTGCCGGTCGCGTCGTCCGTGCGTGTCCGCGTGGCGGAATGATGGCCCGGCACCTGCGAAGCAAGGCGGACGTGTCGCACGGGAGGACGGCGGCGCAGTTTGGCCGGCAAGGGAGGCGCAATGCACGAACCTGAACTGCCAACGGTGCGCACAATTTCGGCGCTCCAGCCCTTGCGCTGGTTGCTGCTTGGCTGGCAGGATTTGCGGGTTGCACCGCTGGCCAGCCTCGCGCATGGCCTCGCGGTGGCATTCGGCGGTCTGGCCATCCTGTGGCTCG
>JANPGJ010000228.1:0-3459 GCA_031423955.1 Burkholderiales bacterium | reverse complement strand
TCCACTACGCGCTGCGAAACATTTGCTTCCTACCTTATGGCGAAGCAAGACCTATTGAACGACTCGTTTGCCGGCGCACCAGGTTTCTATATTTACGAAGAGATGCCGCATTTTGGCAAGAAGACTGGTATTGCCGGTCGGGGCCTTGAGGGCTTCACGGATTCCGTTTTGAAGGTCTTCGGCGTTTAGTCGGCCAGGACAGACACTTGCGCAAACCGCCGGCGAGCGCCGCCCTGATAGCATCCGCTCCATGAACGTCATCAAGGCTCTCAAATCGCGCCAAGTGGTCAAGGCCCCCAAACCGCGCAACCCGGTCATCGCCGCGCTCAAGAGCAAACTGGGCGGCACCGGTGCCGGCTCCCACGGCAAAACGCGTGGCGCGCTGCGCCGCGCGCAACGCATGTCGATCAAAAAGGAACTCGACGCCGGCTGAAGCTATTTTCGGTAAGCGGCCGCGCGCTCACTGCGAGGGCGCCGACTCACAGGTGGCCTGCAGCACGACCTGATCGAACCAATCGCCGCACCGGCATCGATACCGGAAAACCAGGAGGGCCCAATGCCGCTTTTTTCGCAGGACCTGCTCAACCCCGGCGTGAAGAAGCGCGAGGTGTTCGGCTGGGCGATGTACGACTTCGCCAACTCGGGTTACACGACAGTGGTCCTGACGGCGGTGTTCTCCGCCTATTTCGTCGGTGTGGTGGCGGCCAAGGCCGAATGGGCGACCTTCGCCTGGACCGTGGCGCTGTCGATCTCGTATGCGATCGTGATGCTGTCGATGCCGGGCCTGGGTGCGCTGGCGGACCTGCGCGCGGCGAAAAAGCGCTTTCTGCTGTTCAGTACCATCGGTTGCGTGATCGCCACTGCCGCGCTGGCCCTGGCCGGCCCCGGGCAAGTGGCGCTGGCGATGGTTCTGGTGATCGTCTCCAACACCTTCTACAGCTATGGCGAATCGCTTACCGCCGCCTTCCTGCCGGAACTGGCGAAGCGCGATGCCCTGGGTACCGTCTCGGGCTGGGGCTGGAGCTTCGGCTATTTCGGCGGCATGCTGGCGCTGGGCCTGTGCCTGGGCTATGTGTTGTGGGCACAGGAACACGGCTTGCCGGCCAGCCATTTCGTGCCGGTGACCATGCTGGTGACCGCGGTGATCTATGGCGCAGCCTCGATCGCCACCTTCGTGTTGCTCAAGGAACGCGCGCTGCCGCAGCAGGCAGCCGTCGCCGACGGCTTCGTCGCCTCCCTGCATCGGCAGGCGGTGACCCTGCGCCAGGCGCGCCGCTACCGCGACTTCATGTGGCTGATGCTGTGCGGCGTGTTCTACCAGGGTGGGGTCGCGGTGGTGATCACGCTGGCCGCGATCTATGCCGAACAGGTGATCGGCTTCCAGCCGCGCGAAACCATGGTGCTGATATTCGTGCTCAACATCGCCGCCGCCGCCGGCGCCTTCGGCTTCGGCTTCTGGCAGGACCATATCGGCCACAAGCGCGCACTGGCGGTCACCCTGGTCGGCTGGATCGCCACCTGCGTGATCGCCGCCCTCACCACCACCAAAGGCGGCTTCTGGTGGGCCGCGGCGCTGGCCGGCGCCTGCATGGGCTCGAGCCAGTCGGCCGGGCGCGCGATGGCCGGCATGTTCGCGCCGCGCGCGCAACTGGCGGAGTTCTACGGCCTGTGGGCCTTCGCCACCCGCCTGGCCAGCATCATCGGCCCGTTGCTGTTCGGCGCCATCACCTGGGCGACCGGCGGCAACCAGCGCATCGCGATCATCTCGACCGCGGTCCTGTTCGTGCTGGGGCTGGTGACCCTGCTGCCGATCAACGTCGCGCGCGGCCGTGCCGCGGCCGAGTCCGCCTGACACCGGGTGTGGCGCCGGTTTACACTGCCACGCCGGCGCCTGCCTGCAATCCCTTTGAATTCAATCCGGAAACCAGCACCTTGAAAAAGATCGCCGCTGCAAGCCTGTCGTTGCTACCCCGGGGAGGGCCGCGATGACCTCGCTCAAGGGCCGCGCGATCGTGATCACCGGCGCCGCTTCCGGCATCGGCCGCCATCTGGCGCTCGAGTGTGCCCGGCGCGGTGCGCGCCTGCTGCTGGCCGATATCGACCCGACCGGACTGGACGAAACCTGTGCGGCGGCACGTGCGCTCGGCGCCGAAGTCAGTTCGCGCCAGGTCGACACCGGCAGCGAGGCCTCGATCGCCGCCCTTGCGGCGGCGGCACACGACATCTTCGGCGCGATCGACGTGCTGATCAACAACGCCGGCGTCGGCCTGGTGGCGCCGGTCGCCGCGCTCGACAGCGGCGATGCGCACTGGCTGATGAACATCAATTTCTGGGGCGTGGTGCATGGCTGCCGCGCCTTCCTGCCGCAATTGAAAAGCCGGCCGGAGGCGGTGATCGTCAACATCTCGAGCATATTCGCGATGATCTCGGTGCCCACCCAGAGCATCTACAACGCCTCGAAGGCGGCGGTGCGCGCCTTCAGCGATGCCCTGCGCGAGGAGTTGCGCGACACGCCGGTGCGGGTGCTGTGCGTGCATCCCGGCGGCATCCGCACCAACATCGTCAACAACGCAAGGGTCACCGACACGGCGATGCTCGGCATGAGCGTGGAAACAATGCGCGCGAATTTTCTCGAAAAGATGGCGCCCACCAGCGCCGAAGACGCCGCGCTGGCGATTGTCGGCGCGATCGAGCGCGGTCGCACCCGGCTGTTGATCGGCAACGATGCCCGCATTGCCGACCTGCTGTTTCGCCTGGCGCCGGACAGCGCCGCGAAGTGGATCAACCAGCACCTGCGGCGCATGCGCGGGCGCAATCGTGCACTGGAGGAAATGCCATGATCGACCTGCGCTCCGACACGGTGACCCGCCCGACAATGGCGATGCGTGAAGTGATGGCGCGGGCGCCGGTGGGCGACATGCAATACGGCGACGACCCCAGCCTGAACGCGCTTGAGGAGCGGGTCGCAGCGCTGCTGGGCAAGGAGGCTTCGCTGTGGCTGCCGTCCGGCACCATGGCCAACCAGGTGGCACTGCGGGTGTTGACCCGCCCGGGCGACGATGTGCTGGTCGGCAGCGAAGCGCATTCGGTGTGGCACGAGGCCGGCGGGTCAGCCGCCAACGCCGGTGTGCAGTTCACCGAAATCGGCAGCGGCGGCCTGTTCACCGCGGCCGATGTGCGGCGCCATGCCAAGCCACGCAACCAGCCCTACCTCCCGCTGCCGGCAACCACCCTCATGCAGGTTGAGAACACCCACAACCGCCATGGCGGGCTGGTGTTTCCGCAAGCCGATATCGATGCGGCGTGTGCCGCCGCGCGCGAACTGGGTCTGGCCACTTATCTCGACGGCGCGCGGCTGTGGAATGCGGCGGCGCAGTGCGGTCAACCGCCGCAACGACTCGCTGCACCCTTCGATCTGGTGATGGTCGCGTTTTCCAAGGGCCTTGGCGCACCCGCCGG
>JANPGJ010000227.1:0-4747 GCA_031423955.1 Burkholderiales bacterium | reverse complement strand
GCCTCGGCCGCCTTCAACTGCGCGATCAGGAGCTGGATGGTCCACATCTCGGTGGATTGCACCACCAGCAGCGGCCAGAAAAATTCATTCCAGGAAGCGGTGAAAGTGAAGATGGCGAGGGTGGCCACCGCCGGCCCGGTCAGTGGCAGCAGCACATGGGTAAGCGTTTTCAGGCGGCTGCAGCCGTCGATACGCGCCGCTTCTTCGAGCTCCTTGGGCAGGCTCTGCAGGAACTGACGCATCAGGAAAATGCCAAGTGGCGCCATGATGCGCGGCACGATCAGGCCCTGGTAGCTGTCGATCCAGCCGAACCACTTCATCAGGATGAAGGTCGGGATCATCGTCACCTGGCTGGGAATCATCATGGTGCCCAGGATCAGCATGAACAGGATGTCGCGCCCGGGAAACCTGAGCCGTGCGAACGGGTAGGCGGTGAACACGCTGGTGACGACCACGGCGAAGGTCTCGATGCCGGCCACGATGATGCTGTTGAAAATCGCGCGCGCCACCGGCTGGCGCGTTACCGCATTGATGTAGTTGTCGAGAATCGGGTGCGAGGGGATCAATTGCGCCGTGCCCGAGAAAATCTCCACGGTGGGCTTGAAGGAGGACGACAGCATCCAGGCATACGGCAGCAGCGTGATGACGGTGCACAACAGCAGCAGGGCGTACAGCAGCACGGTGGCGGACCACGGGCGCGCATCGAAGCGGCTGGGTGCGCGGAACGCGTTTTTTGTCATGCTTCCACCGCCTTGCCGAAGGCCTTGAATTGCAGCAGCGTGAGCACGAAAATGATCACGAACAGCACATAACCGACCGCGCTGGCATAGCCCATGCGGAAATAGGTGAAGGCCTGCTGGTACAGGTAGAACACCAGCACCGAGGTGCTGCCGGCCGGCCCGCCGGAGGTCATCACGTAGACCAGCGCGAACACCTGGAACGAGAGGATCACCGACATCACCACCACGAACAGGATGGTCGGCTTTAGCAGCGGCAGGGTGATGCGGCGGAAGCGGTCCCAGGCGCCGGCGCCGTCGATGCGTGCGGCTTCGTAATAGGTGTTGTCGATGCCCTGCAGGCCGGCCAGGAAGATGGTGGCGAAATAGCCGACGTTGCGCCAGGCCGCGGTGATGATCAGCGACAGCAGTGCGATGCGCGTATCGGCCAGCCACAGCGGACCCTCGATGCCGATGCCGCGCAGGCCCTGGTTGATCAGCCCGTACTGCGGATCGAACATCCACACCCAGACAATCCCGATGGCCACCAGCGAAGTGACCGCGGGCAGGTAGAAAATGGTGCGATAGAGCTTGATCCAGCGCAGCTTCTGGTCCAGCAGCAGCGCCATCGAAAGCGAGAACACCACGATGGCCGCGGTGATGCCGATGGTGAATAGCGCGGTTTGCACCAGGCTTTTGAGGAACTCGGCGTCCCTCATCAGCGAGGTGTAGTTCTCGAGCCCGACCCAGGTGGCGGTGGGGGCCATCATGTTCCAGTCGTGGAACGAAAGGTAGAACGAATAGCCGAACGGGAAGCCGACGAAGGCGGCGAAGAACAGCAACGCTGGCGTGAGCGTGGCCCAGGCGAAACGGGTTTCCTCGTTCCACCAATGGAAGCGCCTGCGCGCGGGGGGCGTGCTCACTGCGGGCTTTCGCTCGCCTGGATCATGCCATGCCGATCTGCGGCAGCGGCGCGCAGGCGTCGTCGGGCCGGCTGGCGATCATGTCCATCAGTTCGCGCTGCACCCTGGCATAGGCTGGATCGCCGAAACGGTTGTTCATTTCATGCGGATCTTCCGCCAGGTCATAGAGCTCGCCGGCACCGCTGTTCTTTTCGAGCGTGAGCTTGCGGGTCCTGGTGCGCACCGTGCGCAAGGCCAGGTCGACGCCGCAGCGCGAGGCGCGCAGGTCCCATTCGGACAAGGCGAAGTCGCGCGACGCGCCATCGGTCTCGATCAGCGGCTTCAGGCTGCGGCTGTGCACCTTGCCCGGCAGGGTCATGCCGGCATAGTCGCAAAAGGTCGCCGGCAGGTCGAGGGTCGAGACCGGGTCGGCCACCACCTTGTCTTTCGGCACCCCCGGGCCTTCGAACAACATGCCCACCCGCAGCAGCCCTTCGTAGGCCATCGGCCCCTTGAGCAAGAGGCCATGGTCGCCCAGCCAGTCGCCATGATCGGTGGAATAAACGATCAGCGTGTTCTCCGCCAGGCCCAGGTCCTGCAAGGCGATGCGGATACGCCCGACCTGATGGTCGATCAAGGAAATCATGCCGTAGTAGTTGGCGATCAGGGTGCGCATCTGCGCTTCGCTTTGTCTTGGCGTGCGCGAGGATTTTTCGCGGAATTTGCGCAGGCGTTCGTTGGCCATTTTCGGCGTGCCTTCGAGCGCGGCGCGGTGCCACCAGGGGCGTCGATCCAGGTCCATCTCGCCATGCACCGGCAGTTCGACTTCGTCCGGATGATGCATGTAGCACCAGGGGTCGGGCGCGTCGAAGGGGTGATGCGGGTCGGGGAATGAGGCCCACAGGCAAAACGGGCTGTCGCGATGTTCGCGCAGGTAATCGATGGTGCGATTGCCGATCCAGGTCGAATTGTGCCAGGCCACCGGCAGGCCCGAATTGAAGGTTTCGTGCGCGTCGCTGATGGGCGGCAGCTGCTTGCGATACAGCGCGGTGCGCTCTTCGCCGCGGCCGTCGGCGTGGTACCAGCGCTCGTAGGCGTGGCCCAGCGGCGGCTTCATCGGCGGGAACATGTTGTGGCCTTCGAGCATCAGTTCGACATGGTCCAGCCCCATGTAGGGGCCGTGCCAGTCGGCCGGGTAATTGGCGCAACTCACGGTGCATTCCGGCGTGCCGGTGGGCTCGAAGCAGTGCGAGGTATTGAAGTGCGCCTTGCCGATCAGCGCGGTGGCATAGCCGGCTTTTGACAAGGTGCCGCCGTAGCCTGCGGCGCCGATGGCCGGCGGCAGGTCGATGCCATTGTCGGAGACACCGTGGGTCAGCGGCAGGAGGCCGGTGAGGATCGAGGCGCGCGAAGGCTGGCACACCAGGTTGGGCGTGATGGCGGCCGAAAAGCGGGTGCCGTTGCGCGCCATCTCGTCCAAGTGCGGGGTGCGAACACGGCGACCTTCGAAACCGTAGCAATCGGCGCGCTGCTGATCTGAAGTGATGAAAAGAATATTGGTCTTTTTGCGCATGTTTACTCCGCTTGGATGCCAGCGGCCTTGAACACCTCCGGCCAGCGATTGGTTTCACGTTGAATCATCTGCGTAAATTCCTGTGGCGTGGCGCTCACCGCGTTGTCCATGCCGATCGCCGAGAGTTTCTCGATTACCGCAGGCAGGCGCATCGCTTTCAACAACTCGGCGTGCAGGCGCGCGGTGATCTCCGGTGGCATGCCGGCCGGCGCCACCAGGCCCTGCCATTGCGCCATCTCGAAACCGGGAATGCCGGACTCATGTACCGTCGGAACCTCCGGCAGCAGCCTGGAGCGCTCGCGCGAGGTGACCACCAGGGCCTTCAACTTGCCCGCCTTGATGTGCGGCAGCGCCGGCGCCATGCCGAGCATGCCCAGCTTGACCTGGCCGGCGACCACATCGACGATCGCCTGGCCACCGCCTTTGTAGGGAATGTGCTCGGCGTTGAAGCCGGCGGTCGCCTTGATGCTTTCGAAGGCCAGGTGTTGCGGTCCGCTTTTGCCCGGGGTGGCGAAGGAAAGCGCGGTGGGGTTGGCTCGGCCGTAGCGGATCACCTCGGCCAGGCTTGCCACCGGCAGGCTGGGGTGGGCCACCAGCACCAGCGAACCGCGGCCGAGCAGGCTGACATGGGTGAAGCTCTTGACCGGGTCGTGCTTGATGTTCCTGATCGCGGTCGGCATCATCGAATTGCCGTCGACGAACATCAGCAGCGTGTAGCCGTCCGGCGGTGCGGCGGCCACCATCTCGGTGCCGATCACGCCGGCCGCGCCGGGGCGGTTCTCGACGATCACCGATTGGCCCAGGGCCTCGCCCAGTGGTTGCGCGACGGCACGGGCGATGATGTCGGTGACCCCGCCGGGTGCGTAGGAGACGATGACGCGGATCGGGCGGTTGGGCCAGGGGCCGGACTGGGCGAACGCAAGGCCGGGCAGCAGGCTTGCGGCGGCGAGCGCCACCACGGCGGCGCGGCGCTGGCGGTTTGTTTGAGTGGCTCCCATGTCAGGTTCCTTCTGTCAGTGCGGTATTTGATCAATGCTGTTCAAGGCAGCGCGACCCCATAGGCACGGCAGGCGGTGCCGTAAAACATCTCGCCGCGATCCGCGGCCGAGAGGCCCATGTCGTCCAGGATCGCGCGCAGCACCGCGACCCAGCCCTCGTAGGTGCCGCCGATCCCCAGCACCGGCCAGTTGGTCGCGAACATCACGCGCGATGGTCCGAAGGCTTCGATCACGGTCTCGACATAGGGGCGCAGCGATTCCTTCCGTGCGCATGCCCACCGCGGCCGAGCTGTACCAAGGCAGCATCAGCGGCACGGCCATTGTCAACAACGACCCCACGTTAAAACCCGAAAAGTCCTGGACCACCGAGCTGTCTGCCGAGCGTGACTTGGGCAACGGCCTGTGGCGCATCACGGTGTTCCATGAAAAAACCCAAGACGCGCTGTACTCGCAAACCAACTTTCTGGTCAGCCCCACGGTCACCAACATCCAAAACGTCGACCGTATCCGCACCCTGGGGCTGGAGACCGCCTACCAAGCCAGCGACGTGGGCATTAA
>JANPGJ010000226.1:0-17392 GCA_031423955.1 Burkholderiales bacterium | reverse complement strand
GAAATACCGTCGACCGTGATGTCGCCCTTCTGGAACGGTTCCAGCCCGTTGACGGTCTTGATCAGGGTCGACTTGCCGGAACCGGAGGGGCCGCACACCACGACCACGTCGCCTTTTTTCACGCTGGTGCTGCAGTCGGTGAGCACCTGGAACGAACCGTACCACTTGCTGACGTTCTTGATTTCGATCATTGTCGGGTCCCTTGGGCGTTTCTAGCGAATGATGGCCACGCGCTGCTGGAGTTGCTTGACCAGCAGCGACAGCGAATAGCAGAGGATGAAGTAGACGACGGCTACAAACAGGTACATCTCGACTAAGCGGCCGTCGCGCTGCGCGACCTTCGAGGCGGCGCCGACGAAATCGGTGATCGACAGCACGTAGACCAGCGATACGTCCTGGAACAGAACCACGGTTTGCGTCAGCAGTACCGGGATCATGTTGCGAAACGCCTGCGGCAGCACCACTTGCGCCATGGTCTGCCAGTAATTCAGGCCAAGCGCGTAGCCGGCCCAGATCTGCCCGCGGGCAATCGACTGGATGCCGGCGCGCATGATCTCGCAGTAGTAGCAGGCCTCGAACATGATGAAGGTGATCAGGCAGGAGGAGAACGCGCCGACCTTGATCGGGGTTTTCGAGCCGATGATCCAGGCGCCGATGTAGGGCACCAGAAAGTAGAACCAGAAGATCACCAGCACCAGCGGCACCGAGCGCACCAGGTTGACATAGGCGCCGGCGATCATCGACAGCGGCTTGAACGACGACAGGCGCGCCATCGCCAACAGGGTGCCGAGGATGATGCCGCCGACCATCGCCAGCAGCGTCAGTTCGATGGTGAAGGCCATGCCCTCGAAGAACAGGTATTTCCACGACCGCTCGATGACGTTGAAATCGAAATTGGAGAACATCGCCGGCCCTCCTTAATGCGCGCCGGCGGAAGCGGCGATCAGCCCGGGTACGGCGACCTTCCTTTCCAGCAGACGCATCATGTTGACCACGAAGATGTTGACGATCAGGTAGATCAGCGTGGCCGCGGTGAAGGCCTCGAACACCTGGAACGAGAACTCCTGCATCGCGCGCGCGCGCGCGGTGAGTTCGGCCAGGCCGATGGTGAGCGCCACGGCGCTGTTCTTGATGACATTGAGGAATTCGGAGGTGAGCGGTGGAATCACGATGCGAAAGGCCTGCGGCAGGACCACAAAGCGATAGGTCTGCGGCAGGGTCAGCCCCATCGCGGTGCCCGCCATGGTCTGGCCGCGCGGCAGCGAGATGATGCCGGAGCGCACCTGCTCGGCCACCCGCGCCGAGGTGAAGAATCCGAGGCAGATGACAGCTGTCACGAACGGCGCATTGGGCAACTGCTTGAGCCAGGTGCCGAGGGCCTCAGGCATCAATTCCGGCAGCACGAAAAACCACAGGAACATCTGCACCAGAAGCGGAATGTTGCGAAACAATTCGACATACGCGGTGGCCACGCCCGCGGCCCACTTGACCGGCGCGGTGCGCACGGTGCCCACCAGCGCTCCCAGCAGAAGGGCCATGATCCAGGCCAGGAGGCCGGTGGCCAGGGTCCATTGCAAGCCGGACAACAACATGCCCATGTAGGTGGTGGCGCCTTCGGGCGACTGTTCCCAGAAAATGCGCCAGTTCCAGTTGTAGTTCATGCCGCCCCCTGTTGAATTTACCGTTTTGCTGTTTTTATTGACGCAATTTCGATGCCACAAAAAAGGGGAACCGGACTGGTTCCCCTTTTGGCGGGGCGCCGAAACGCTCCCGCAAGCTTACCCCGGATGGGCGCTTATTGATAGGCCGCCGGATCGCCCGAGTCGGTCGGCTTGGCCACCACCTTTTTGAGCGCCTCGGTCATCGGCAGGTTCAGGTTGATGTTTTTCGGCGGAATCGCCGACTGGAACCATTTGGCGTAGATCTTGTTGATCTCGCCGGACTTGAACAGCGCCTGGATCGCGTTGTCGGCCACTTTCTTGAACGCCGGGTCGTCCTTGCGGATCATGATGCCATAGGGCTCGACCGACAGCGCCTCGTTGGTGATGGTGTAGTCGGCCGGCGCCTTGGAACTCGCCACCAGGCTGTAGAGCAGGATGTCGTCCATCGCGAACGCGACCGCCCGCCCGGTCTCGACCATCAGGAAGGACTCCGCATGGTCCTTGGCCGCCATCACGTTCATGCCCAGGTTGCGCGAGGCATTGAGCTCGGTGATCTGCTTGATGTTGGTGGTGCCCGAGGTCGAGACGATCGCCTTGCCCTTCATGTCGTCCAGGGTGTTGATCTTCGACGCCTTCTTCGACACCAGGCGGTTGGCGGTGACGAAGGTGGTGGTGACGAAAGCCACCTGCTTCTGGCGCTCGATGTTGTTGGTGGTCGAGCCGCACTCCATGTCGACGGTGCCATTGGCCATCAGCGGAATGCGCGTTGCCGAGGTGACCTGGTTGAGCTTGACCTGCAGGTTGGGCATCTTCAACTCGGCCTTGACGGCATCGACGATCTTCATGCAAAGATCCATCGAATAGCCGATCGGCTGCTGCTTGTCGTCAAGATACGAAAACGGGATCGACGCGTCGCGGTGGCCGATCACGATCGCGCCTTCCTTCTTGATCTTGTCGAGCGTCTGGGCTTGCGCGGATGCCGCGAAGCCGCAGGCGGCGGCCAGCAGCAATGGAAGAATTCTGTTCATTTGATACCTCCGGTTGGAATAGGGATGGTCAGGCAGCTTGTTTAACGCCGGTGTGACACGACGCGTTTACCGTGGCGCCGCGTGATGACAGAACAAATCGTTCGGGTCGGACACTGCGCTTTTGCGAATGGCGACCCAAAAGTTTAACAGAGCCTTCCCGGCACATGCCTCGGGAAAACCCTTGGCGAGAATTCCGGTCCCGGTCTGCCCCCGGGGCGCCGCTGCCCCGGCCTATTGCGTCCTGTCGGGGTCGGCTTTTTCGGCGACGACGATCCGCGCATGCGGCCGGGTCAACACTTCTGGGCGCAGGATGGCGCGCAATTGCGTTGCATCGAGCAGACCGCGCTCCAGCACCAGATCCTCGACCCGCCGACCGCTGGCCAGCGCCAGTTGCGCGATCAGGGTGGTGTTCTCGTAGCCGATGTATGGGTTGAGCGCGGTCGCCAGGCCCACCGAATTGCGCACCCGCTCTGCAAGCACTTCGTGATTGGCTTCAATCCCGGCAACGCAGTGATCGGCCAGGGTGCGGCAGCCGGCGGTGAGGTGGCCGATGCTCTTGAACAGGCTGAAGGCGATGATCGGTTCGAACGCGTTGAGCTGCAGTTGCCCGCCTTCGGCCGCCATGGTGATGGTCATGTCGTTGCCGATCACCTCGAAAGCGATCTGGTTCATCACCTCCGGGATGATCGGGTTGACCTTGCCGGGCATGATCGACGAACCGGCAGCGCGCGCCGGCAGGCGGATTTCATTGAGTCCCGCCTGCGGGCCGCTGGACAACAGGCGCAGGTCGTTGCAGGTCTTGGAGAGCTTGACAGCGACCCGCTTGAGTACCCCGGAGAGCTGTACGAAGGCGCCGGTGTCCTGGGTCGCTTCAATGAAATTCGGCGCCATCACCAGCGCCTCGCCGCTGAGCCGGGCCAGGTGGCGGCAGGCGGTGGCGGCGTAGGCCGGATCGGTGTTGATGCCGGTGCCGATCGCGGTCGCACCGAGGCTGATCTCGCGCAGCAGCGACAAGGCCTCGGCAAGCCGTGCTTCGTCTTCGCCGAGCATCACCGCATAGGTCGAGAATTCCTGCCCGAGCGTCATCGGCACCGCATCCTGCAATTGCGTGCGACCGATCTTGAGCACATCGCGAAACTCGAAGGCCTTGCCTTCAAACGCCGCACGCAGGTGCGCCATCGCCGCGATCAGCTTTTTTATCGCGAACACCGACATCAGGCGCAAGGCAGTGGGATAGACATCATTGGTCGATTGCGAGCGGTTGACGTCCTCGATCGGATGCAGCGCCGCATAGTCGCCGCGCGCGCGGCCCAGCAGTTCAAGCGCCCGATTGGCGATGACCTCGTTGGCATTCATGTTGGTCGAGGTGCCGGCGCCGCCCTGGATCATGTCGACCACGAACTCGCCGCGAAGGCCGCCAGCCGCCACCTCGATGCAGGCGGCGATGATCGCTGCCGCTTTAGATGCAGGCAGCAGGCCGAGATCGCTGTTGGCCTGCGTTGCCGCATGCTTGACCAGCGCCAGCGCGCGCAGCAAGTCTTCACTGGCGCCGATCGGCACGCCGGAAATCGGGAAGTTCTCCAGCGCCCGCAGGGTGTGAATGCCCCAGTACGCGTCGCGCGGGACTTCGCGCTCGCCCAGCAGGTCGTGTTCGGTGCGTGTGGTTGCCGTCATGCTGCACTCCGCGGTTGGATATGGCGCAACTCTAGGCGTCGCCGGCGGCGAAGGCCAATGCTATGTTTTCATCGCCTTATGCTTCCCCGGCATAACCTTGCCCGGGCTGGCCAGGTGCCGCCACA
Organism: Burkholderiales bacterium; assembly: GCA_031423955.1. Classification (GTDB taxonomy): domain Bacteria; phylum Pseudomonadota; class Gammaproteobacteria; order Burkholderiales; family JAEUOS01; genus JAEUOS01. Next base: position 12,904 of record JANPGJ010000226.1, on the reverse strand, counting down.
AGCATGGTGCTCAGGATAACCCGCAACAATGCCAATATCCAATGCCGTTCGCGTATCGATTGTGGCGCAATCCGGGCACTGATCTGCGGTTTCGCACCGGGTTGACTCGCGCGCGGGCGACTGGCTCCCGGGCGGCCCGATCAGGCGGCCGCACGCAGGCTGGTCGCCGCTGACTCGCCCGCTTGACCGTCGTCATCGGCCTCCTGTTGCAGCGCCCACATTTGCGCGTAGAGCCCAGCGGCGGCCAGCAATTCGTGATGCGCGCCGCGCTCGACGATGCGGCCGCTGTCCATCACGATGATCTGGTGCGCATCGGCGATCGTCGACAGGCGATGCGCAATGGTAAGGGTGGTGCGGTTCTCGGCGATCTTCTTCAGCTCGGCCTGGATCGCTTTTTCCGTCTGCGAATCGAGGGCCGAAGTGGCCTCGTCGAAAATCATGATCGCCGGATTCTTGAGCAGCGCGCGGGCGATCGCCACCCGCTGCTTTTCCCCGCCTGACAACTTCAGGCCGCGCTCACCGACCATGGTTTCATACTTGGCCGGCAGGGTTTCGACGAAATCATGGATCGCCGCCATCCGTGCGGCGGCGTATACCTCTTCGCGCGTCGCGTCGGTGTTGCCGTAGGCGATGTTGTAGAAAATCGTGTCGTTGAACAGCACCGTGTCCTGCGGCACGATGCCGATCGCGCGTCTGAGCGAGGCCTGGGTGATGGCGCGGATGTCCTGGCCGTCGATCGCGATCCGCCCGCCGGCCAAGCCGGCGGCGCCGACATCGTAGAAACGATACAGAAGCCGCGCCAGGGTCGATTTGCCGGAGCCGCTGTGACCGACCACCGCGATGGTGCGGCCGGCAGGAATTTCGAAATCGACATCGAACAGAATCTGCCGGTTCGGCTCGTAGGCGAAATCCACGTGTTCGAAACGCACCGCCGCGCCGGTCAGGACCAGTGCCGGCGCCGCAGGCATGTCGGCGACCTCGCGGTTCTCGTCCAACAGGGTGAACATGCGTTCCATGTCGGCCATCGACTGCTTGATCTCGCGGTACAGCACGCCGAGGAATTTGAGCGGGATGTAGAGCTGGATCATGAAGGCGTTGACCAGCACCAGGTCGCCCAGGGTCATGCTGCCGTTGGCAACGCCGACGGTGGCGCGCCACATGATGGCGGTGACCGCGACGGCGATGATCGCGCTTTGCCCGGTGTTGAGCAGCGACAGCGAGGTCTGGCTCTTGACCGCCGCCTCTTCCCAGCGCGCCATGCTCTGGTCATAACGCCTGGCCTCGTACTCCTCGTTGCCGAAGTACTTGACGGTTTCGTAGTTGAGCAGCGAATCGATGGCCCGCACGTTGGCCTTGGAATCAAGGTCGTTCATCGCGCGCCTGAAATTGGTGCGCCACTCGGTGATGCCGACCGACCAGACGATGTAGGCGGTAAGGGCGACCAGGGTGATGATGACAAACCAGATGTCGTACTTCCAGGCGAGAATCGACAGCACCAGGGTGATCTCGACAATCGTCGGCAGGATGCTGTAGAGCGTGTACGACACCAGCGAGGAGACGCCGCGCGAACCGCGTTCGATGTCGCGCGTCATGCCGCCGGTCTGGCGGTTCAGGTGAAAGCGCAGCGACAGCGAGTGCAGATGGCGGAACACCTCGAGCGAAATGCGCCGCACCGCCGATTGGGTGACGCGGGCAAACACGAACTCGCGCAGTTCGGTGAACATGGTGGTCGACAGGCGCGCCGCGCCATAGGCGATCAACAGTCCGGCGATCACGCCGAAGGCGAGCTTTTCGCCGGACCCGCCGACCACCACGCCGAGGCCGTCGACGATTTCCTTCATGATCAGCGGCACGCCAACGTTGGCCAGTTTGGCCGCCAGCAGGAAAGTCAGTGCGAGCGCCACCCTGCCCTTGTACTGGAGCAAATAAGGCAGCAGGGTGCGGATGGTGGACCAGCCGCCAAACTGCGGCTTGGACACCGGCGAAGGTTCGCCGCGGGAAAGATTTCGCATGAATTTACATCCGCATTATCGCCGAAGCGGGGTTTGCGATTGAACCGGACCTGCGAAGCGGGTAGGATGAGCAGCAGAGGAATGGCGACATCGGCTCAATCGCCGGGCGCAAGGAGAAACAATGCTGACTGCTGTAAAACTGATTCAGGCTCTGCCGTACGAGCAGCAAGCCACCATGCACAAACTGCGCGAACTGATCATCAACACCGAGCCGACGATTGTCGAGACGGTCAAATGGGGCAGCCCGGTGTATTCGCGCGGCCGCAATCTGCTTTCCATCGTGCCGCAGGAAAAGCATGTCGACCTGCAGATCTGGGACGGCGTCGCATGGTGCGAAAAGTATCCGGCGATCCAGGGCGACGGCCCGACCATGCGCCACATCAAGGTCAAGTACAAGGGGCGCAACGATTTCAAGCTGATCGCCGCGCTTGTCAACGACGTTCTCAAGCAAGGAAAATAGAGGCGATGCCCGCGCGCGCCGGCAGGCTCGTTGGCGCAGTCGACACCGTCGGGTTCATCGCGGTGGCGGACGAGACATTGCGCGACGACGTGCCGGGACCAGCGATCAGGCGCGCGTCCTGCCGCGACCGGTTTCGCGGTCACGGCGCCGGGTTTCCGATTGGCCCTGACGCATCCGCCTGATCCGGCACGACGTCCCGAGGCGGCGCCTGGCGCCGACCTGCAACGCGGGAATATCGGGATTTGCAGCGTCCATGGCACATGACAAAAGCATGTCTGCGGTGAGGCTGTCACGTTGCTGGTGACGATCAACCGCGGGAATTCATGAGCACGCTTGCGGCCACATCGGCCGCGCGCCAACTGTTCATCTGCGCGTTCATCTGGAACCTCGGGCTGGGCATGACCTATCCGCTGATCCCGCTGTACGCGGATTCGCTCGGCATGTCGGGGGTGACGATCGGCGCGCTGATCGCCCTGCCGGTGGTGTTGCAAATCACCTTCAATCTGGTCGGCGGCGCATTCACCGACCGTATCGGCGGTCGCACCATGGTGCGCATCTCGTGCCTGCTGATGGCCGCTGGCGCCACTGCCTACTCGCTGGCGGGCAGCTTCGCCGCCTTGATGGTGGCGCAGATCATGATGGTGATGTCGCGCGCCATTTTCTGGCCGGCGTCGTGGACCATCGCCGGTGCCCTGGCGGGCGAACGCAGCATCCAGATGAGCCGCCTCAACCTGATGACCAATACCGGCCAGATCGCCGGCACGTTTGTGGCCGGATTCATGATTACCTGGGCCGGCTTTTCCTGGTCGTTCATGGCCCTGGCCGCCGTCGCGGCGACAGCGCTGGCGGCGATGCTGCACAACCAGGGCGTTGCGCATGCGGCGCCGAGCGGCCGGTTCGCACCCCTGGCGCGCTACGCCCGCCTGATACGTCTGCGCGCGATGTGGTTCGCCATCATGTGCGCCTACGTGTCGGCCCTGCCGTTTTCGTTGAGCGTGTCGTTCTACCCATTGCTGTTCGATGCCTATGGCTACAGCCACGAACTCAACGGCAGCATTCTGGCATTGCGCGGTGCCGGTGCGGCGATCGCCGGCCTGGTCGCAGCGCGACTGCTGGACTTTTCGATGAAGGGAATGGTCGCCTTCGGGTCCGCCTTGGTGGTGGCGATCGGAATCGCGGGTGCCGGTGCGACCGCCAACCTGTTCGCCGGCGGCGCGCTGCTGTTCGCCGTCGGCCTCGGGTCGGGCCTGATGTCCCTGAACTTTCAAATGCTGATCGGCGACATCAGTTCGCCGGAGGATCGCGGCTCGGCGAATGCGCTCGGCGGCCTCGGCTGGGGCCTGTCGCACTTCACCACACCGCTCCTGATGGGCGTGCTGCGCGACCGCCATGGCATCGAACCGGCTTTTCTGGCGCTCGGCACCGTGGTCGTGTTCTGGTCGTTCGCGCTGTTGCTGGTGCACCGCTGGGCGTTCGCCCGTCCGACTTAGCGATCAGGGTCTGTTCACACAAAACGCAGCGTCGCGTCCAGTGCGAACAGACTCAGGACAACCGACCCTCGGGCCGAGGCAATACGGGTCAGCGCGCCGGTGCGGCAATGCGCCTATAACTGCCGGGCGGCGAACGTATCGCACTGCTTCAGGTCGCCGCTTTCCATGCCTTTGCGGAACCAGCGAACCCGCTGTTGCGACGAACCGTGGGTGAATGAATCCGGGCTGACCCCACGGCCGGCATTGCGCTGCAGGGTGTCGTCGCCGATCGCGGTGGCGGCGTTGAGCGCCTCTTCGAGGTCACCGCTTTCAAGCACACGGCGTGCGCGATTGGCGTGAAAGCCCCACACACCGGCGAAACAATCGGCCTGCAACTCAAGCCTGACCGACAGCGCATTGGCCTCGCGCTCGGAGACCCGGCGCCGTGCCTGATCAACCTTGTCCGACACCCCGAGCAGATTTTGCACATGATGCCCGACCTCATGGGCGATCACATAGGCCTGGGCGAAATCGCCGGGCGCATTGAAACGCGACTTCATTTCCTCGTAGAACGCCAGGTCGATATAGACCTTCTGGTCGCCGGGACAGTAAAACGGCCCCATCGCCGATTGCCCGGTGCCGCAGGCGGTCGGGGTCGAGCCGCGGAAAAGCACCAGCTTGGGATCTACATACTGACGCCCGCTTTTGGCGAACAGTGCTTTCCAGACGTCTTCGGTATCGGCCAGCACGATGGATACGAAGCGCGCGCCGGCATCGTCTTTCGGTGGCGCCTTGGCCGGGCCCTGCTGCACCATCGGTGCGCCGCCGCCGATGTCGCCGCCTGACAACATCGACAACACGGTCATCGGGTTGATGCCGAGAAAATACGACGCCACCAGGGCGATTGCGATGCTGCCGATGCCGAGTTTGCCGCCAAGCAAGGGCATGCCGCCACGGCCGCCGCCCCCACCGGTCGAATCACGCCGGTCCTCGACGTTGCTGCTTTCCCTGCCGTCATCGAGGCGCATGAAATCCGCCGATCGTCATCAAAGATGCGAATTGTATTCGCGTCAGGCACAGTGCTCGCCATCGCACAGGCATGACCGGGCGGCGCTGGGTCTTTCCAAGTGCGCCATCCCGGGCTGACCAAAAAAAACGGCCGCGATTCTCGCGGCCGTCGTTTTGCGGCGTACCCCGTCCTATCAGGGGACGGTGGCTTGCCGGCTTGCAATCAAACCTGCGGGCATCCCCGCGAACGTTCAACAAACGCAGTATGAACGACGGGCATGACGCATGGATGACTGAATAGTAGTCCTTTTGGCCGCCTCTTCAAGCGACCGCAACAATTGTTCACGATTTGCGGTTCGGCAGATCCTTCTTGCCGTCATGATTGAAGTCGTGCTGGCGATCATGCTTTTCGCGATAGATCTTGCGCGACTGCACGTCCTGCGCGTGTTCGATGCGGCGCGCTTCACGGCCGCTGATCTTGCCGTCGGCGCCCGCCTTCTGTTCCATTTTTTCCACCCGCGCCTGGCCACGCTCGAGTCGGGCCGCTTCGCGCGGCGTCAGGGCGCCGGATTTTTCGCCTTGCTCGATACGTTTTTGCTGATTGGCCTCGCGCTGTTCGATCCGTGTCAACGGCGCGGTCGGCGCGGCGGTCTGGGCAAGGGCGGGAATGGCGGCTGCGAGCAGCAAGGCGGCAGCAAGGGGTTTGAGGTTCATGTTGGCGGCTCCGGTGTCGGTGAGGAAAGTTGATGGGCTGTGCGCCCATGCAGGCTATAACCCGCCAGCGGCCACCTGCGCCGACAGCAACAATGTAAACCTGTGTAAGCGGTGCAACAACGGTGCAACAAATATGTTGCGCCCGATTGGCCGGCGCATGGACAGGGTGGTCAAGCGCGCCGCGTCAGCCCTTGCCTGCGAACAAGTCGAGACGATCGGTGCAGATGGCGTCGACTCCCCAGCCGAAAAGCGTATCGGCCAGCGCCGTATCGTTGACGGTCCAGCACATCAGGCCGAAGCCGCCGGCCTTGATTGCTCGCGTGGTTTCGACCGTGAGCTTCCTTGCGTTGCAATGCAGGGCCACGCATTCAAGGCTGCCTAGTTCATCGCGCCAATTCGGCGGCACATCGTCAAACAGGTAGGCGCGTGGTACCTGCGGCGCGCTCGCACGCGCCGCCCGCAGTGCGGCGGCGGAGAAAGAGGACAGCAATACCATGCCCGGCAACTGTCGCCAATGCAGTGCGCAGGCGGCCGCTACCAGTTCCCCGGTGCGCGCGGCCACGGTCTCGCCGCCGGGCGCCCAGGGCTTGATCTCGACATTGCAAAACAGGCCAAGCTTACGGCAAAGAGCCGCCGCCGCATCGAATTCCGGTACCGGTTCACCGGCAAAGGCCTGGTCGCGCCAGGCGCCGGCATCCAGCCTGGCCAACTGGGCGACCGTGGAATCCGGCACCGCACCGCGGCCATTGGTGGTGCGCTCCAGGGTGTCGTCATGCATCAGCACCGGCGCTTCGTGCGCCGCCAGCATCACATCGAATTCGACCGCGCCAAACCCGCGGCGATGCGCTTCGCGCAGGCCGGCCAGCGTGTTCTCCGGCGCCAGGGTGCCGCCGCCGCGGTGGGCGATGATGCGGCGCGGGTAGAGTAGTGAAGTCATTGGCAACTCACTTTTCGGTTTCGACCAGGCCCTTGACGAACCACTTCTGCATCACCAGCACCACCAGCGCCGGTGGCAGCATGGCGAGGATCGCGGTGGTCATCACCAGATTCCATTCGGTGGCCGCATCGCCGCCGGACATCAGGCGCTTGATGCCGATCACCGCCGTGTAATAGTCCTCGCGGGTGGTCACCATCAGCGGCCACAGGTACTGGTTCCAGCCGTAGATGAACAGGATCACGAACAAGGCCGCGATCTGGGTGCGCGCCAGCGGCAGCAGGATGCTCCAGAAAAAGCGCATCGGCCCGGCGCCATCGATGCGGGCGGCCTCGGCCAGTTCTTCCGGGATCGAAAGAAAGAACTGGCGAAACAGGAATGTCGCGGTCGCCGAAGCCATCAATGGAATGGTGAGGCCGGCGTAACTGTCGAGCATGCCGAGGCGGGCCACCACCTGGAAGGTGGGCAGGATTCGCACCTCCACCGGTAGCATCAGGGTCAGGAAAATCAACCAGAAACACAGTCCGCGGCCCGGAAAACGGAAGTACACCACCGCGAACGCGGACAGCACCGAGATCACGATCTTGCCGCAGGCGATCACCAGCGCCGATACCGCGCTGTTGAACAGCAGGGTCTTGAGCGGTGTCGAGCCCTGGGTCAGCACATGGAGGTAGTTGAGACCCAATTGGTCGCCGGGAATCAGGCTCATCGGCGCATCGAGCACCTGTTCGGGCGTCAGGGACGAGGCAACAAAGGCCAGCCACACCGGCAGCACCAGGATCGCGGTTCCGGCCACCAGCACGCAGTGGGTCAGCAAGTCGGCGATTGGGCGTCGTTCGACCATCAGTAACTCACCCGCTTTTCGATATAGCGAAACTGCGCGACCGTGAGCGCGATCACGATCGCCATCAGGATCACTGATTGCGCCGCCGCGCCGCCGAAATCCTGGCCCTTGAAGCCGTCGTGAAATACCTTGAACACCAGCACCTCGGTGGCCTTGGCCGGCCCGCCCTGGGTGGCTGCATCGATCACCCCGAAGGTATCGAAAAAGGCATAAATCACGTTCACCACCAGGAGGAAGAACGCGGTTGGCGAGAGCAGCGGAAAGACGATCCGCCAGAACCGGGTGGCCGGTCCGGCGCCGTCGATGGCGGCGGCTTCGAGCAAGGACTTCGGAATCGCCTGCAGGCCTGCCAGGAAGAAAACAAAGTTGTAGCTGACCTGCTTCCAGGCGGCGGCCAGCACCACCATCGCCATCGCCTGCGCGCCGTTGAGCAGCGGATTCCAGTCCAGGCCGAGCTTCTTGAGCAGGTATCCGAGCGTGCCCACCGACGGGTCGAACAGGAACAGCCACAGCACGCCGGCCACCACCGGCGCCACCGCGTAGGGCCAGATGATCAGGGTCTTGTAGGTCGCCGCACCGCGCACCACGCGGTTGGCCAGCACCGCCAGCAGCAGCGCCGAACCAAGCGACAGCGCAGCCACGCTGACGGCGAACAGCGCGGTGGTGAGGAACGACTGCGCGTAGTGCGGGTCGGCAAACAGCGCGCGGAAATTTGCAAGGCCGACGAATTCGACATTGGTGCCGAACGCATCCTCGACAAACACCGACTGGTACAAGGCTTGCGCCGCTGGCCAGATGAAGAACAGCAGCGTGACCGCCAGCTGTGGCGCCACCAACACATACGGTAGCCAGGACGACCGGAAGACAGTGCGCTTTTCCACCCCGCTACCCTACCATCATGCCGCTGCGGACGGTGGAAGCCGGCGGTCGCGCGGTTGCCAGGGGTTGCCTTCGGGGCTTGCCGCAGTGCCCGCGACCAGCGCGGAGCATCGCGCTGCCGGCGCCGGTGGCAAGGTGCCGGGCCGCGCGCCGCGCCAATCCGCACTGTGTGCCAAGCGAAGGCGCGTGATCGACGTCATGGCGCCCAGCAAGTGCGCTGCGTCGGCGTCATGGCGCCAAGCGGAAGCCGACCGACAACGTCACGGCACGAATCCACAATCGCCCACCCCCGCCGCCAGCGCGGCGGCGATCGCGCGCCGCGTGTCATCACGCTTAAGCATCGACTCTTCGTCACGATTGACGATCACGCCGGCCTCGAACAGCAGTGCCGGCATGCTGGCCAGGCGCAACACCGCCAGGTTGTCGAAGAAATGCACGCCATGGGCCTCATCCGCAAACTCGCGGCCGCTGCCGAGAATCGGGTCGGCGTGGTAGCGCGAAGGCTTGAAGCCGGCGCCGATCAGGCGCCCACCGATCGCCCCGGCGCACTTCAACGCCTGCGGCCATTGCGGATTGCTGCGCGAAACGAACAACGAGAAGCCGCGGAAGCGGTCATCCAGATACTTGCGCGGGCGGCCCTCGAACTCCCAGTCGCGCTGGAAGCGCGCCTTCGCCGAATCATGGTGAACCGCGATGAACAGGTCGGCGCGCGCCTGCGCTGCCTGGCGCGGTCGCGACGCCAGGTCCAGGGTCTTGCCCTCGGCGGCAATCAGCACGGTGGCCAGCCCGCGCCGGCGCAACTCGTCGTCGATCACCAATGCCAGCGCCCGGTTGAACTCGAACTCGGCAACGCCGCGCGACGAAATGGCGCCCTGGGTGGCAATACTGTGCCCGACATCGACGGCAACGGTATGTGCGCCAGCCAGCGCACACCAAGCAACCAAACCGCACACCAAGGCAAAGGCGCAGCCGAGCCGCCGGTCCAGCCTCCAAGTTAACCGGCGCTGCAAGGCAGCGTCCGGTTCAACGCGGAGAGTTCGCACGGCACGCGACCCGCGTGCCGTGAAACCCCTATTTGGCCCCCTTGTTGGCCTGCTCAAAGCGCCGCAACTGCTCGTTGCCGCGCTTGACCGCCTCATCCAGCGCTTCCTTGGGCGCCTTCTTGCCAGCCCAGACCGCTTCAAGCTCTTCATCGATGATGCCGCGGATCTGCACGAAGTTGCCCAGCCGCACGCCCTTGGACAGCTTGGTCGGCTTTTTCCCGGTCATCTGCTGCACCGAGATGTCGGTGCCCGGATTGCGGTCGTAGAACCCGGCTTTCTGGGTCGCAAGGTATGCCGCATTGGTGATCGGCAGGTAGCCGGTTTCCTGGTGCCATTCGGCGGCGATCACCGGAGAAGACAGGAATTCGAAAAACTTCGCCACGCCCTTGTATTCGGCCGGCTTCTTGCCCGCCATCGCCCACAGCGAGGCGCCGCCGATGATGGTGTTGTAGGGCGCACCGGTTTCTTCCTCGTAGTACGGCATTTTGGCCACGCCGAACTCGAATTTGGCGTTCTTCTTGATGTTCGCGTAAGCCGCGGATGAGGACGTCAGCATCGCACATTCGCCATTGAAAAACTTGGCCTCTGGCTCGTTGCGTCGCCCTGCATAGGTGAACAGTTCGCCCTTGACCCAGGATGACAGCCGCGAAATATGGCGCACCAGCATCAGGGTGTTGAAGTTCAGCTTGGCGTCGAAGCCCTCGAAGCCGTTGGCGCGGGTGGCGAATTCCTGGTTGTGCCAGGCGCTCATGGTCTCCAACATCACCCACGACTGCCAGCCGGTGGTGAAGCCGCAAACCGAGCCGGCCGCCTTGGCTTTTTGCGCTGCCTCCTGCACTTCAGGCCAGGTCTTCGGCGGCGCCGCGATGCCGGCTTTCTTGAACACATCCTTGTTGTAGAAGAATACCGGGGTGGAACTGTTGAACGGCAACGACAGCATCTTGCCGTGGGTATCGGTGTAGTAGCTCGTCACCGCCGGGATGTATTGCTGCGGGTCCCACTTGGTATCGCTTTGCGCCATCACTTCATAAACCGGCTTGATCGCGCCTTTCGAGGCCATCATGGTGGCGGTGCCGACCTCGTAGACCTGCAGGATGTGCGGCGGGTTCTTGGCGCGGAAGGCGGCGATGCCGGCGGCCAGGGTCTCGTCGTAGGACCCCTTGAACACCGGCACCACCTTGTACTGTTTCTGTTCGGCGTTGAAACGCTTCGCCAGGTCATTGACACGGTCGCCCAACGCCCCGGACATCGCATGCCACCATTGAATCTCGACCTGGGCGACGGCGGCCGGCGAGATCGCCGCGAACGCCAGCGCCATTGCCGCCGCGCCAAGCCTGAGTAATGTTTTCATGCGACCGTCTCCCGGGTTGTTAAGCCTTACGATTATAGCCACGCTATCATTAGCACCTCGCTGCAACGCGGTATCCAGTGTTCTTCAATGGCCGGCCCCCTTACCCATATCAAAGTCCTTGACCTGTCGCGCGTGCTCGCCGGCCCGTGGTGTGGCCAGCTATTGGCCGACCTCGGCGCCGAAGTGACCAAGATAGAACGGCCGGCGGGCGCCGACGGTTCCGGCGGCGGTGACGACACTCGCACCTGGGGCCCGCCGTATCTCAAGGATGCCGGCGGGCGTGACACCAGTGAAGCGGCCTACTTTCTGTCGGCCAATCGCGGCAAGCGTTCGGTGACGGTCGACATCAGCAAGCCCGAAGGCCAGGAGGTGATTCGCCGGCTGGCGCAGCGGTCCGATGTGGTGCTGGAGAACTACAAGACCGGGCAACTGAAGAAATACGGCCTCGACTATGCCAGCCTGTCCGCCAATAACCCGGGCCTGATTTACTGCTCGGTCACCGGATTCGGGCAGACCGGACCCTATGCGCAGCGCGCCGGCTACGACTACATCATCCAGGGCATGGGCGGGCTGATGAGCATCACCGGCGAGCGCGACGACCTGCCCGGTGGCGGGCCGCAAAAGGTCGGGGTCGCAGTGGCCGACCTGATGACCGGCATGTATGCGGGGGTTGCAGTGCTGGCGGCACTGGCCGGCCGCAACCAGACCGGGCTGGGGCAATACATCGACATGGCGCTGCTCGATGTACAGGTGGCGATGCTGGCCAACATGAACATGAATTACCTGACCTCGGGCGACAGCCCGCGGCGGGCCGGCAATGCACACCAGAACCTGGTGCCTTATCAGGTGTTCGAATGCGCCGACGGCCATGTGATCATCGGTACCGGCAACGACAGCCAGTACACCCGCTTTTGCGAAGCCGGCGGCCGCCCGGAACTGGCCACCGACCCGCGCTTTTCCAGCAACCCGCAGCGGGTGCGCAACCGGGAACAGTTGATCCCGCTGCTGGCGGCGATGGTCAAACAAAAAACCAGGGAAACCTGGATCAGCGAACTGGAGGCGCGCGGCGTGCCCTGCGGGCCGATCAATTCCGTCGCCGAGGCCTTCGCCAACCCGCAAGTGGTGGCGCGCGGCATGCGCATCGACCTGCCGCACCCGGCTGCGGGTACTATTCCGATGGTGCGCAACCCGATCGTCTATTCCGGCACGCCGCTTGAATATGCGGCGCCACCACCGATGCTGGGCCAGCACACCGAACAAGTGCTGCGTTCGCTACACTACAGTGATGCCGAGATCGCGCAACTGCGCTCGGCGCACATTCTCTAGAGGCACCCCATGAGCCGCGACTACGCACAGTATGAAATTCATGTCCACGGCGACATCCCGGTCAAGTCCGAGATCACCATCAAGCAGATCGAGGATGCCTTGAAACCGCTGTGGCGCTACGCCGGTGCACGTTCGCTGGCGGACGCGCCGAGCATCTTCGAGGAGGAGCCGGGCATCGCCTATGACGCCGCCAAGCATGTGCTGGCGATCTGCTGGACGGTCGAAGGCAATGCCGATTTCCAGAACGCGCTCGATGAAGCCTGCGCCGGCATTTGCGAGGTTTCGTCGGAAGGCGCCGGTATCGAAGTCAGCTATTACGACAACGACGACGAGGAAGGGCGCGACGAATTCGGCCTGATCTTCGTCGGCCCGACCCCCGAGGCGATCCACGAAACCCAGCGCCAGTACATGCTCGAAGACATGACGCGCCTGATGGAGCGGCATTTCGACAAGGGCGAGATGGTCGACGTGATCGACGCCGTCAATCGCCTGTTCGCCAAGCGGCTGCTGTCGATCGCCCAGGGCCAGAAGCTGACCCGTTTCGAATTGCCGTCCGGCGGCGGCGGTGCGCACGGCGGCGGCAAGCGGCACCTGCACTGAAGGTTTTACCGCAAGCGGCGCGGGCCCTGCCCGCTTCGCATCGGCGCTCGGGCGGGAGGCGCTGCGCGAGCGCAACCCCTCCACGCCGACTTCGAGTCATCCATGAGAACCCCGCGCATCGTACCGTGTTGCCTGCTGCTGTTGCTGGCCTTGGCGCCGCCGGCAAGCATCGCCCAGACTTGGCCATCCAGGCCGGTCAAGTTTGTCGCACCGTTCCCGCCCGGCGGCCCGGTCGACCTGCTGGCACGTCTGATCGGCCAGAAA
>JANPGJ010000225.1:0-1910 GCA_031423955.1 Burkholderiales bacterium | reverse complement strand
GCGCCGGTGCCACCATCGGTGCCGATGCACTGGCCAAGAGCCCGCCCGACGGTTATACGCTGATGGTCGGCAGCATCACCGACTATGCGATCGCGCCGCACATTCACAAGAACCTGCCGGTCGACATGCGGCGCGACTTTGTGCCGATTGTCGAAATGGCCTACGGCACGGTGGTGCTGGTGGTCAATGCCGACCTGCCGGCGAAGACCGTGCGCGAACTGGTCGCGCTGGCCAAATCCAAACCCGGTGAATTCAGTTACGCCTCCTCCGGCATCGGCGGCCTGCAGCATTTGAATGGCGAGATGTTCAAGCAGATGGCCGGCATCGACCTGGTGCATGTGCCGTACAAGGGCACCGCGCAATTCCTGCCGGACCTGTTGTCCGGGCGGGTGCCGATGTCGATCGACAGCCTGCCGGCGCACCTGCCGCACATCAAGTCGGGCAAGACTCGTGCGCTGGCGGTGGCCAGCCGCGCGCGTGCGCCGACCTTGCCGGAGGTGCCGACCATGTCCGAGGCCGGGATTACCGGCTACGAATCGGCCACCAACTACACGCTGTTTGCACCTGCCGGTCTGGCGCGCGACATTGTCGATAGGCTCAATCGCGAATCCAATGCCGTGCTGCAAATGGCCGAGGTGCGTGAAAAGCTGCTGTCGCTGGGCATAGTAGTTGCGGGCGGGTCGGTGGAGGCGGTCGAGAAGCGCATCCCGGCAGAAATCGACAAATGGGCCAGGGTGATCAAGGGCGCGAATCTCAAGTTCGATTGAGTTTGCGTGGTCGCCCCCGTGATCGACCACACCCGACAATGAAGATTCACCTTCACATCCAGGCTGCGCGGTCCCTGCCGCATTTGCCGTGAGAGGCGCAGACATGAGCGGGAAGCCCGGCAACACCATCGCTACCACTTGCTGGGAATGCAGCACCTGCTGCGGCGCTCTGGCCACGCTCGACGACGGCCGCGTCACCGAAATCGCACCCAACACCGCACACCCCGGTTCGGCCGGCATGTTCTGCGTCAAGGGCTTTCGCGGCATGACCGGCATCACCGAGGCGCCCGGGCGCTTGTTGCATCCCATGCGGCGTGTCGGACCGCGCGGCGGCGGGCAGTGGGAGCAGATCCGCTGGGATGTGGCGCTCGATGAAATGGCCGATCGCCTGGCGACGGTGCGCGCAACGCACGGGCCGCTGGCGATCGCCGGCGCCACCAGCGGCGGCTATTTTTCACGCAGCGTGATTCATGCCCTGCTGTTGCGTTCGCTGGGCTCGCCCAACTGGATGATCAACCAGGACCTGTGCGGCGGTTGCCGCGGCGTCTCCGACATGGTCACCGGCCTTTCCATCGCCAATGGCGAGGATGTGGACAACGCTCGCAGCGTGCTGGTGGTCGGCGCCAACCCGCAGATGGCCAACCCGGTGCAATGGCAGCGCCTGAAGAATGCGAAAAAGCGCGGTGCGCGAATTGTCGTGATCGACCCGATGAGCACCGCCACCACCGAGCTGGCCGACCTCTGGCTGCAACCGCAGGTCGGCACCGATGCCGCGCTCGCGCTGGCGATGATCGACGTGGTGATCAACGAGAACCTTCACGATCTCGCGTTCATCGAACGCTGGTGCATCGGCTTCGACGCCCTCGCCGCGCGCGCCGCCGAGTGGCCGGTCGCGCGTGCGGCGGCGGTCACCGGGGTGGCGCCGGAGTCGATCATCCAGGCCGCGCGCATCTATGCCGACGGCCCGGCGACCTTCGTCAGCGGCCACGGCATCGACGCGGTGGTCGGCGGGGTGCAGACCTTTCGCGCATTTCATTGCCTGCTGGCGATCACCGGCAATCTCGACCGCCCGGGCGGCAACCGTCGCATCAAGCGCCCGCCGGGCTTTCGCAATTACACCGATCTGTTGCACGACCCGGCGTT
>JANPGJ010000224.1:0-1711 GCA_031423955.1 Burkholderiales bacterium | reverse complement strand
GTACTTGACCAAGCGCGCGAACGGCTCAAGATGGGTCTGGGCACTATCACCAACCAGTACGACGCGGCGGCGCGTTATGCGGTCACCGAGGCGCGCCAGGTCGAAGCGCACAACAAGCTGCGCGACGCGCGCCAGGCCCTGCGCGAGATCACCGGAAAAATGATCGACGAGGTGCAGACCCTGCGCGAGCAGTTCGCGCTGGAAACGCCGGAGCCGCCGATGGTCGATCGCTGGGTCGAGTCGGCGCTCGACCAGAACCTGATCCTGCGTGCCAGGCGTGAAGCGGTGGAAGTCGCGCGCCGTGAAGTCGAGCGCCAGCGCGCCGGCCACATGCCGAGCGTCAATCTGCTGGTCAACCACAACCGCAGGGACGCCGGCAGTTCGCTGGTCAACGGCTCGTTCGGCCCCGGCACCCTGGTCGAAACCACCGACGTCACCCTGCGCCTGTCGGTGCCGATTTTCGAGGGCGGCCTGACCAGCGCGGTGACGCGCGAGGCGTCCTACCGTTATCAGAAGTCGCAGGAAGACCTGGAACTGGACCGGCGGTCGGTTGAACGCCTGACGCGTGCCGCCTACGACGGCACCTTCGGGGCGGTGGGCCTGATCCAGGCCCTGCAGCAGTCGGTGTTCGCGCAGGAGCGCGCGCTGGCGGGCAAGGAGGAGGGCTTGAAGGCCGGCCTGTTCCCGCTGTTGCCGGTGCTCGATGCGCAGCGCGACCTGTATCTCGCCCGCCGCGACTATGCGCAATCGCGCTATGACTATCTGCTGTATCGCTTGCGGCTCAAGCAGGCCGCGGGCACATTGTCCGAAGCCGACCTGGTTGGCGTCGGGTCGGCGCTGAAGTAATTTGGCGGTCTCCGGCGCCCGTGCAGGTGCGCAAACCGTTTCCCTGCGGACGACTGCAACGCGCGGCTTTTGCCGCGCATCCGGGGACCGCTCGCAAGTGCGGCCCGCGACGTTGGCATTGTTGAAATCTACCAGGACCTTCGAGTGGCAAAGGACGACGGCATTTCCCTGATTTCCGACGCCCGTCGGGCATCGGCCAGCGGCAGCGAGGGCGGATACGAGTCGGCGTTCTGGGCGCGACTCACGCATGCCACCGACACCCGCAACTTTGCCGCCAATTGGCTCGAGATCCAGTGCCGCACGTTCGAGAGCGTGGTTCGCGGCGTGGTGGTGCTGCGCGCATCGGAAGCGGCGGCTTTCGCGCCGGCCGCGATCTGGCCCGAAGGCATCGAGGGCAATGCCCGGCTTGCCGCTGCGCTGGAACTGGCGATGAAGGAACGCCGGGTGGTGGTCGACGGCGCCACCCGCGCAGCGCGCCGCCAGGACCTGGTGTTTGTGGCGCATCCGCTGCTGGTCGACGATGAATTGCACGGCGCGGTCGCGCTTGAACTCGAGGGCCGGCCGGAGAGCGCGCTGCAGGACCTGGTGCAACGCCTGGGCTGGGGCATGGGCTGGCTCGAGGCGCTGGCGCGTCGCAAGACCTTCACCAGCAAGGCGCGCCTGGTCACCGTGCTGGAGCTGATCGCCACCGCATTGGAGCACGAGCGGTTCCAGGCTGCCGCGACCGCGGTGGTGACCGAACTGGCCACCACCTTCGGCTGCGAGCGGGTCAGTATCGGCTTCATGAAGGGCCGCCATATCCTAGGCCGAACTCGAGGCGATCATCTCCGCCGCCGGCAGCGGCAACACCGACCTGCAGCTCGAG
>JANPGJ010000223.1:0-10470 GCA_031423955.1 Burkholderiales bacterium | reverse complement strand
GTCGGCGCCCGCTCGTTCCAGCCAACCGGTGACATACCACCACTCGGTGCGAAAGCCGGGGTGGGCGCCGTAGTCGCGGGGAAAGGTGACGGGGCGGCTTTTCAGTACCTCGTCGTACACCACCGGCAGGTCCCGGGCGAAGGCGCGCGGCAGGGCCAGCATGGGCAGACTGGCGAAAAGGCTGCGGCGCTTCACCAGTCTTCCTTCAGGGAACGCAGCGGCCCCTCGCCAGTGGCGGAGCGCACCGCCAGCGCGGCGGCGATGGCGCCGCACAGGGCGAGGGCGGCGGCGCTGGCGGCGATCAGGCCGAGCGGTGCGCGCGCATCCATGGTCCAGTGGAAGGATTGCGGATTGACCCAATGGATGAGGATGACGCCGATCACCCCGCCGGCGGCCGCGCCCCACAGCGCACCGAATGCCGAGAGCATGCCGCCTTCGATCGCCACCTGCAGCACGATCTCGCGCGTTGAAACACCCAGGTGGCGCAGCACGCCGAATTCGCGCGCGCGCGCCATCGCCTGGGCGGAGTAACTGCTGGCGATGCCGAACAAGGCGACCAACAGCGCCGCGGCTTCGAGCAGGTAGGTCATGGCGAAGCTGCGATCGAAAATGCGCAGCGACAGCGCGCGCAGTTCGCGCGCGCTGCGAAATTCGGCAGCAGCCAGCGATGGCGCGGCATGGGTAAGGGTCGCGATGGCGGCTTCGGTCGTAGTGCCGGGCTCAAGCCACAGCGCCATGTCGTTGACGGTGGCGTCGCCGGTGAGGCGCCGGTAGTCCGCGCGCGGCAAGGTGATGGAACCGTGCTGGCGCGAGTAGTCGCGATACACCCCCGCCACGTAGAAGGACTGCGACGCGATCGGCAGGCGCACGCTCTTGCCCGGCGCGAAACCGTACAGGTCGACCATGCCTTCGGACACATAGATCGGCACCGCGCCCGCCGGTGCGGGTAGCGCCGGTCCGGTGAGGGGCAGGCGCAGTTGCGGCGCGGCCGGGTCGACATTGCGCGCGAACAACGCCACGGTGGGCCGCGCCGGGTCGAGCGAGAGTTCGAGTGCGCGCGAGAATTCCGCCCGCGCCACACCAGGTTGTTTGCCGACACGCTCCTGCAGTTCGGGCGTGATCGCGCCCAGGCCGGCACCGGCCGGGACGCGACCATACAGGTCGGCCGGCAGCACCGATTCAAGCCAGTCGCCAACCGCGACCCGAAAGCTTGCCACCATGATCACCATGGCTACCGTGAGCGCGAAGCTGGCCACCACGCCGGCGATCACACCGGCGGCCTGCCCCGGCGCCTGCGCCAGGCGCAGCAAGGCCAGCCAGAACACCGGCTGCCGCATGCCGCGCCGGCTCAGGCCCCGCTGCAGCAGCGGGAACAGGCGTGCGACCAGCCAGGGCACGGCCGCGATCGCCGACAGCAGTACGCAGGCGATCGCGACATAGGCCGGCACCGGCAGCTCACCCACCGGCGGCAGCATCAGCAGAACCGCGGCGGCGGCCAGCAGCCCCAAGGCCGGGCCGGGTCGCGCCAGACGCGCCAGCGCGGCTTCGGAGGAACCGCCGCGCAGCGCCTCCACCGGCCGAGCGGAGACCGCCTCGCGCGCAGGGATCCAGCTGGCAACAAACCCGACCGCGATGCCAAGTGCGGCAAAGCCCAGCAGCGCCGGAACATCGATCACCAGTTGCGGGCGCACGCCGGAAAAATAGCCGCCACCCAGATCGCCGCCAAACGCAGCAAGCAACAGGTTGGCCAGCACCAGGCCGGCCGCCACCCCCGCCACGCTGCCCACCGCCGACACCGCGACACCCTGCATGAGCACGACGCGGCGCACCCAGGCGTCGTCCGCACCGAGCACGGACATCAAGGCAAGCTGCGGGCGCTGGCGCACCGCCGAGAGGCCGACCGCGGAGAACACCAGGAAGGCGCCGGTGAACAGGGCCACCAGCGCCAGCACGTTGAGATTGACCCGATACGCGCGCGACAGGTTGCTCATGCGCTGGGTGCGCTTGTCCGGCGCCGCGACTTCGGCTTGCGGCGGCAGGATTGCTCCAAGAGCCGCGGCAACGCCGGCCGGCGCCACGCCTTCGGCCAGCTTCAGGTCGATGCGCGAGAGCTTGCCCAGCGCACCGAGGCGCCATTGCGCGGCGCCGATATCCATGACGGCGAGGCGCTGGCCTGGCGCGGCTGCCACACTGCCGGCCACGCGCAAGGTCACAGTGGTGAGACCGCTGGCGACAGTGAGGGTATCGCCGGCGCGCACGCCGTAGACGGTTTGCGCGGCGGCAGAGAGGAAGATCGCGTCGTCGGCGAACAGGCTCGAGCCGGCGCCGCCCGCCTCGCCGGCAGCCGCGTCCACCTGCGGGATCAACGCCGGGGTTGCAGCACCGGCGCGAAATACGTCAAGCCCGAGCACGGTCAGCCGCTCGCGCGGGCGGCTGTCGGATTGCGCCGGTTTGCCCGGCAGCGTGACGTCGATGGCCACCACCGGGCTCGCGGCATCAATGCCAACCGTGCCCGCAACCGCAAGCAGGGCATCGAATACCTGCTCGTCAAACATGCCCGCGCGGCCGACGATTTGCAGCGAGGCTTCGCCATTGACCGTATCGATGGCCTGCTGGAATTCGGACAGGGCCGAACGGTTGACCGTGAAGATCGCAGTGGCCAGCGCAATGCCGACAGCCACCGCCGCGGCGGCGGCCAGCCAGCGCCCGCGCTGTGCTTGCCACGCAGCGGCTACAAACCAGCGCAATAGGGTCAGGCTGGAGGTCACGCGTGACTCACCGCAAACCCAGGTTCAAGGCCGACGCCACAGTTGCTCATGCTGCCGCGCTCAATCCGTCCTGCGTCAGCAGCAGGCGACGGTCCGCCAGCGCCGCGGTTTCGGGCGAGTGCGTCACCATCAGCAAGGTGGTGCCGTAACGCGCGCACTGGCTCAGCAGAAGATCGAGCGCCAGTCGTGCGGTGGCAGGATCGAGGTTGCCGGTGGGCTCATCGGCGAGCACCAGCGCCGGCCGATGCACCAGTGCGCGCGCCAGCGCGACCCGCTGTTGTTCGCCGCCGGAGAGCTCGCCAAGGCGCGCGCCGGCGCGACCCGCGATTCCCAACTCCTCCAGTATTGTGAGTGCTCGCTTACGTGAAATGGATTCGCCTGTCCCGGCCAGCATCAGCGGAATCATGGTGTTCTGCAGCGCATCCAGGTGCGGCAACAGGTGAAATGCCTGGAACACGAAGCCCAACGCTTCGCGGCGAAAGCGCACCCGCCCGGCGGCCGAAAGTTGGTCGATGCGCGTGCCCGCCACCTCAATGCTGCCGGCGTCGGGCACATCGAGACCGGCGATCAGGTTCAGCAACGTCGACTTGCCGACCCCGGATTCGCCCTGCAGGGCCACCCGCTCACCGCGCATCAGCACCAGGTCAAGGGCCTTCAGAATCGGGCGGTCCGTGCCATAGGATCGAGTGACACCGACAAGGCGCACTGCCGCTTGGGCACGATCCGACGGCTGAGTTGCGGCGGTAATCTCGGCGGACACGAATGCATTCAGGAAGTAGGAGTCCCTCATTGGAGCACAGACAAAAAAGGCGGCCACAAGGCCGCCTTGATTGCTGCGTCGCTACTTGCCCTTATTTCAGGCGACCGGTCTTCAGGTAGAAGGCTCGTTCGCGCTCGGCGTAGGCATTGAGATCGCTGGCGATGTTGGTGGAGTTGGCCAGTTTGGTATCGAAATAGACGCCGGCCTTGCGGTATTCGGCGATCAACTCCGGATCCTTCATCGCCGCCTGCACGCCGGCGGCGAGATAGGCCTTGCGATCGGCCGGCGTGGCCTTGGGCGCGACCACGAAGCGGATCACGTTCCACACATAGTCGTTGCCGCCGAGCACCTCGTTGAAGGTCGGCACTTCCTTCGACGACGGCAGGCGTTCGCCGGCGGCCACCGCTACCTGCGCGACCTTGCCGGCATCGAGGTGGCCGCGGAACTCGGAAAAGAAGCCCTGCGCGATATCGACGTTGCCGCCGATCAGCGCGGTGATGCCGGCGCCGCCGCCCTGGAAAGGCACGCGCAGGAACTTGGCGCCGGAAGCCGCCTCGATCTGCTCGACCAGGTATTCCCACATGCTGCCGGGAACCACCGCCACCCGCAGGGTGCCGGGTTTGTCCTTGGCGATCTGCACGATATCCTTCAGTGACTTGCCCTTGAGCACACCGTCGGTCTGGGTGATCCAGATCAGCGCATCACTGTTCAAGTAGCCGATCGGCTCCAGGTCCGAGACCTGCCACTTGCCCTGGGCGCGCAGCATGGCGTCACCCCACACCAGGTTGGCCAGCACGCCGACGGTGTAGCCGTCCGGCTTGGCCTGGGTGGCCAGGTAGCTGTGGCCGACCATGCCGGCGCCGCCGGTGCGGTTGTTGACCAGGATCTTGTCGCCGGTGGCTTTTTCGACCGCCTTGGCAAGCAGGCGCGCGGTGACGTCCATGCCGCCAACGGCCGGGTACACCACGGTGTATTCCACCGGCTGGCTCGGAAAATCCTTGGGCTTCAGCTTGGCCAGTTGCGCCTTTGGATCGGCCTGGGCGGCCACGGGCGTAGCGAAGGCGGCGGTGAGCATTGCAGTCAGTAGCAGGGCGAACGCGGTGCGTTTCATAGGTCTCCTCCTTTGGGTTGGGTCTTGCGGCGAAACATGAGCCCGACCAGCACCAGGCTGGCGACGAGCAAAAACAGGGTGACCGGGCGCTGCACGAATATCGCCGCGCCATTCGGCGACATCGCCAGCGATTGGCGCAACGACTGTTCGAGCAAGGGTGCCAGCACGAAGGACAGCACGAACGGCGCCAGATCGTACTCCAGCTTGCGCAGCAGGTAACCGGCGACACCGAAGCCGAGCATCACCCACAGGTCGAACACGTTCTTGTTGGCCGAGTAGGTGCCGACCACCGACAGCAGCACCACCACCGGAAACAGCACGCGATACGGGATGCGCAGCAACTGCACCCACAAGCCGATCAGCGGCAGGTTGAGCAACAACAGGAACACGTTGCCGATGTACATGGCGGCGACCACGCCCCAGAACAGATCAGGCCGCTGGGTGATGAACAGCGGCCCCGGCTGAATGCCCTGGATCACCAGCGCCCCCAACAGCAAGGCTGTGACCGGGTTGGACGGGATGCCCAGCGAGAGCAGCGGGATCATGCTGCCGGCCACCGCCGAATTGTTGGCCGATTCCGGCCCCGCCACGCCTTCGATCGCGCCCCGACCGAAACGCGACGGGTCGCGCGCGATGCGGCGCTCCATGGCGTACGACATGAAGGAGGCGGTGACCGGACCGCCGCCGGGCACGATGCCGAGCAGGAAGCCGAGCCCGCTGCCGCGCAAAATCGGCTTCCACGAAGCGCGCCAGTCGGCCATGGTCGGCCACAGCCCGCGCACCTTCCCGGCGATCACCGAACTGCGCACCATGGTCTCGACGTTCTGCAGGATTTCCGCCACCCCGAACAAGCCGATGACTACCGCCAGCAATTCAATCCCGGCCGACAGGTTGACCGAGCCATTGGTGAAGCGCTCGCGGCCGTTGACCACGTCGATGCCGATGGCGGCCATGAAAAACCCCAGCGCGATCATCTGCACACCCTTGACGGTCGAACCCATGATCATGAAGAGGGTGCACACCAGCCCGAGCACCATCAATCCGAAATTCTCCGGCGGCCCGAACTTGATGGCGACCGCTGCCAGCACCGGGGCGAAGAAGGTCAGCACCACCAGGCTCAGGGTGCCGGCGATGAACGATCCGATCGCGGCGATGCCCAGCGCCGCCCCGGCGCGCCCCTGGCGCGCCATCTGGTGGCCATCCAGGCAGGTGACCACCGAGGCCGCCTCGCCTGGAATATTGACCAGCACCGAAGTGGTCGATCCACCATACATGGCGCCGTAGAAGATCGAGGCCAGCATCGCCATGCCGGCCACGGCCGGCATGGCGAAGGTGACCGGCAGCAGCAAGGCCAGTGCACCGAGTGGCCCGAGCCCCGGCAGCACGCCGACCAGGGTGCCGATCAGGCTGCCGAGCAGACAGTAGTAGAGGTTGCCGGGTGTCAGGATGACGCCAAAACCGACCTGCAAACCGGCGAGCGCGTCCATCCCTTACCAGCCCCAGGGACCGCGCGGCAGCGGCATGCCGAGCAGGTGGCCGAAGATGCCCACCACCGCCGCCACCGAGCCGGCGGTGAGGACCACGCTGCCAAGCCAGTTGGCGCGCTCGATGGTGCGCAACAGCACCATCATGGTGACGCTGCTGGCGATGACAAAGCCCAGATAATCGACCCCGATGGCCATCACTCCAATGCCGACAACCACGCCGGCGACCCGCAGCATGCCGGCGCCGCGCGGCCACTGCACCGCCTGTGCGGCGGTGGAGGTCTTGAGCAGCAGCAGCAGGCCGGTGACGGCCATGATGAGGCCGGCGATCAGTGGAAACAGGCCGCTCTCCGGACCCGACGGACCACTGATGCCGATCCGCCACGACTGCGCCACGATCGCGCCACCGAGCACGATCCAGAACACGTTGAGGCTGCGCTCGACCATCAGCTTCGTGACAGGCTAGAGGTCACAGCCGACCTGGTTGCCTTCATGCACCGCTGCCAGGATGGCACGAGGTGCGAAGGCGTCACCGATCAGGCGCACGTCGATGCCACGCGCGCGCAGCGGTACGGCCAGGCTGTCGTTGGCGATGCGCGGCGTGGCATAGGTGAACAGGGTCACGCCGGTGACGCTGGTCTCCTCGCCGTTGAAGGCGTTGGCGTAAGTCAGGGTGCCGCCTTCATAGCGCGTCGGCAGCGACGCCGCGATGATCTGCGCGTGCGCCTTGTAGAGCCGGCGGTACACGCCGATCAGGTTGACGTAGGCCACCGCGCGGCCGAGTTGGGTGCGCGGGGTGATCAGCACCAGCCGCTCGTAAGTCGCGGCCAGCCAGTCGGCCAGCGCGTAGACGCCGGCCCCATGGTCCTGGTCGAACAGCACGGCGGTGCCGGCGCGCTTGGCCTTGTTTGCGGCGAGCGTGGCGACGAGCGCGCGCGCATCGACAGCTTCCGTGCCGCCGGCCGACAGTGTCGGCAGCCGCATGGTCGAGCCAGTCGCCAGCACAGCGACCTCCGGCTGCAACGCGGCGATTGCTTCAGCAGTGGCGGGGGCGCCGGCTTCGATGCGCACCCCGGCTGCGCGCGCGCGGGCAAGCTGATGTTCGAACACCTTGGCGACTTCCGCGCGTCCCGGCAGCAGGGATTCCAGGCGCGTCTTGCCGCCAGGATGATGCGAGCCGAGCAGGGTCACGTCATGGCCGCGCTGCGCGGCAACCCAGGCCGCTTCCAGCCCGGCGACGCCGCTGCCGACCACCACGACCTTGCGCCGTTTCAACGCCGGTGCCGGCCGCCAGGTCGCTTCGTTCGGCGTACCCAGTTGCGGATTGTGAAGACAGGCGATCGGCTTGCCGGCGTGGATCTCGCCCCAGCAGACGTTGCAAAAAATGCAGGGCCGCGTTTCCGCGCTGTTGCCGGCGCGCGCCTTGTTGGGCAAGGCCGCATCGGCGATCAGCGCGCGGCCCATGGCCACCATGTCACCCACGCCATCAGCAAGGATGCTCTCGGCGTGGGCGGCATCGAGCACCCGGCCGAAGGCCAGCACGGCCAGCGGCCGCGCGTGTTCGCGCAGGCGCTTCTGCAGGGCCATGAACGGTCCCGCCGGATAGTTCATGTCAGGCGTATGGTCTTCCAGGCTGATGCTGAAATTGCCCTGCGCAAAGCCTATGTAGTCGAGACCACCGGCGCTGGCCAGACGCGCGGCGATGCGACTCGCCTCGTCACCGTCGATCGCACCTTTTACGCCTTCGTCGCCCGACATCTTCAGGCCGATGATGAAGTCGTCGCCGCAAGTGGTGCGGATGCCGGCGACGATCTCGCGCACAAAGCGGGTGCGCCGTTCAAGGTCGCCGCCGTAGTCGTCGTCGCGCTGATTGGACCATGGCGACAGGAATTGGGTGATCAGGTAACCGTGGCCGCCATGCAGTTCGACGCCCGAGAAGCCGGCGCGCTTGAGGGTCTCTGCCGATTGCACGAAGGCGGTAACGATGCCGCGCACTTCGTCGCCGCTCATCACATGCGGCACCGACCAGCTATAGGCATCCGGCAGCGAGGACACACCAACCGGCGCCTCCACCGGATTCCACAACGCCTGACGCCCGACATGCCACAACTGGCCGAGCAGGCGGCAGTCGTGGCGTTCCACCGCCTGCGCCAGTTGCTGCAGGCCATCGAAATTGGCCGGATCGAAGATCGTCACGATGCCGGGCGCGGGCACGCTTGAGGAATGCACCGACAGCCCCTCGGTGACGAGCATCGCGGCGCCGCCTTCGGCACGCGCGGCGTAAAAGTCGATCATCCGCGAGGTGACGCGATGTTGCTGCCCGTACATCGACACCACGGCCGGAAAGACAATGCGGTTCTTGAGCCGTTTGCGGCCCAGTTGAAAGGGGGTGAACAACATGCAGGAACTCCCGGAAGCGCGCGCTGAAGCCGCCGTTACTTGATCAAGCGCTCGCTGGCGATGCGGGCACCGTCCGCCAGGGCGCGCAGTTTGGCCCACACCACGTCGGAAGCGACGCGCCCCATGCCGGCGGAGGTATCGAAGCCGCAATCGGTGCCGCCCAGCACGCGATGCGGGTCGCCGACGAATTGCGCCATCTGTTCGAGACGATCGGCAACCACTTCGGGATGCTCGATGAAATTGGTCAGCACGTCGATCACACCGGCGACGATGATCTGGTCATCGGCAAGCGGCATGTCGCGCAGCACCTTCATCTCGTGCGCGTGGCGCGCGTTGGCGAACGGCAGGACGAAGCCGCCGACCTTGGCCTCACGAATCACCGGCCAGATTTTGGTGAGCGGCACATCGCAGTCGTGCGGGCCTTCGTAGTTGCCCCAGCACACGTGCATGCGCACGCGATCACGCGGGATGTTGCGCAGCGCATGGTTGAGCGCGGTGACGACGCGTTCGACAAAGCCCGTAAAACTGGCATCGGATTCATCGTTGTACGAGACATGACGCTCCAGCGCGAGATCGGGGCAATCGAGCTGCAGCACGAAACCGTTGGCGACGATCGCTTCATACTCCAGACGCAGCGCCTCGGCGAGCGCCGCGAGATAGGCTTCCTCGGTATCGTAGTGTTCGTTCCTGCAGGCCGCAGCAATGATGCCGGGCGATGGCGCGGTGAGAAAGGCTTCGATGAAGCCGTTGCCGCGATCAGCCAGTGCAGCCTTGAAATCACGCGCTTCGGACGCGGCCAGGGCGGGGTCGATGTAGCGGATCGCGCCGGTGACGCGCGGTGGGGCGAAGTTGCTCACCGCAACCTTGCCGCCCGCCTGCACCTCCATCGCCCGCTTGAATTCCGGATAGCGTTCCACATCGCCGCGTGAAAAGCGTTTCCAGCTGCCGCCGAAGCCGCTCATGCGCCGTTGCACGTACAGGAAGAATCCTTCGCGCTGCTGTTCGCCGTTGTTGCCGACATCGATGCCGCTTGCGATCTGCTGTTCCACCGAGCGGTTCATCGCGGCGCGGCCGGCCGCGTCAAGCACTGCTTCGTCGACCGCTTCGCCGTTGGCGCGGCGCGCATACATCTGCACCAGCTCCGCCGGGCGCGGCAGGCTGCCGGTATGGGTGGTCAGGATCCTGTCGACGCTTTGTTTCACGCTTCTCCTCCATGCTGCTGCTCGCTCTTGTTGTGTTGCTGCCGCCCGCTTGCCGCGCGACTCTAACAGCTGTAACAGTGCAAGACAAATGAAACGTCGGGCGCAAAGCGTTGGCGAAAAAAAACGGCCTCGCGGCCGTTTTCTTCCTGTGGCGTACGCCTTATTTGCCGCGCAACTTGCGAATCGCGGCGATCTGCGCCGCCATGATGGCGAACTCGGAGGTCGCCTTGGCGAAGTCGATGTCGGATTTCGCGTTGGCGCGCGCCTCTTCAGCCGCCTTCAACGCCTCACCGGCCTTGGCTTCGTCGAGATCGTGGCCGCGAATCGCGGTATCGGCCAGCACGGTCACCACATCGGGCTGGATCTCGAGAATGCCGCCGGCGACAAACACGAACTCTTCCTCGCCATTGTCGGCACGCATGATGCGCACCGCGCCCGGCTTGATGCGGGTGATCAGCGGGGTGTGCTTGGGATAGATCCCGAGCTCGCCCGCCTCACCCGGCAACGCGACGAAGGTCGCCTCGCCCGAGAAGATCGACTCTTCGGCACTGACGACATCAACATGGATAGTGGACACTGGATTACCTCGCCTGCGGGTTGCTTCTTCGTAGCCTTTCAGTCACGCAATTGTCCCGCTCCGCCGGCGATTGCGTGCATGAAAGTCCGGAAAAAAGTAGGTGTGTACATTTTTTCGCTTAATTCACTGTCTTCGCCTTCTCGATCGCATCGTCGATCGTGCCCACCA
>JANPGJ010000222.1:0-1596 GCA_031423955.1 Burkholderiales bacterium | reverse complement strand
AACGCCGCCCAGCAGGCCTTCCTGGCCGCCGAAGGTTGCCAACTCGGGCAGGGCTATTTGTGGAGCAAGGCGCTGCCCGCCGACGAGTTCGCGCGCCTGATGCGCCAATGGGTGGCGCGTTCGGGGGCGCTGGCGCCGGTGAGTGGCGGCCCGAGATTGGCGGCGGTTTAGAAATACGGCGTCGGTTCGCGCCAAGGCAAGTCGCCCGATCGCAAGCAAGCGCGGCAGATTCGAGATCTGGCGGAATGATTTCAGATATGGATAATTGATGATAATATTAATCATCAATTCGACAGTGAGTGAAAAGCACAGATGGCGACCAGCAAACATCGGGTTGCCGAAAGCGGCGCGGTGTACACGCTCACCGGGACGCCCGGCGAAATCGGCAGGCAATTGACGCGCTCCAATGCACAGGAAGCGATCGTGCTGACCTTTGCGCACAATGATGCGAGTGTGGCGCAGGCCGTCGCAGACGCGCTGGGCAGTCTGGCGCCGCTGGTTGCGGATGCGGTGCGGCGGCGTCAGAAGGAGGGATTCGCGCGGCTTGTCGATGCCCTGGTGCCCGCGATGGCGCCGCCACGCCAAATGTTGATCGAGGCACGGATGGTGGCGCAGGCGCGAACCGCGGTGCTGGCCAGCGGCGAGTGGCTGACTGCCGCTCAGGTCGCGCAGCTGGCCGGCTTTTCCGCCACCAACCCGAGCGCCCAGCCGAATCGCTGGAAGAAGGACGGCCAGATTTTCGCGATTCGCCATCAAGGCAGCGACTATTTCCCGGCCTGGGCCTTGGATGCCGGTGCAAACTATCGGCCGCGCCCAGGCTTGGCTGCCGTGTTGAAGGCTTTTGGCAACAACAAGGATGGTTGGGGCCTGGCCTACTGGTTCGCCGCGGTCAACAGCATGCTCGGCGGCAAGCGGCCGCAGGATGTACTTGGCGTCGCGCCCGAGCGTGTGCTGGCCGCAGCGCAAGACGAAATGGCGGAAGTCGCCCATGCCTGATGCGAAGCGGCGGCCCAGGGCCGCCGCTTCGCTGCCAACCGGACTTGATTTGGCGGATCCGCCGGCGACACTGCATGTCACGCCGTTTGTCTGGCAGGCTGGGCGGCCGATTCACCGGATCCATCTTTCACGCTTCGCCGCCGGCACCTTCAATCCGGGCAGCAAGGGCAACGCCCGATTCAGTCCAATCAGCAACCCGCAAGGTCGCCCGATCCCCACGCTATATGGCGGCAGTGACTTTGACTGTGCGGCGATGGAAACGGTGTTCCACGCTGTTCCGTTCGCTCCGGGGTTCAAGAACTACGACAAACGCAAGCTGATCGGGCAAACCCATTCGGTACTGGTGCCGGGTGCGGCGCTGACGCTGGCTGACCTGAGCAATGTGGCGCTGCGCAAACCGCGCGTGCCGCGCGCGCGTTTGATCGATACCGACAAGGACAGTTATCCGACAACCCGCAAGTGGGCCACAGCGATCCACCGGCGATATCCACGCCTGCAAGGGATGGTGTGGATGTCGCGTCAGGACGATCGCGCGCAAGCGCTGATGTTGTTCGGCGACCGCGTGCGTGCCGGCCTGTTGGCGCCGCAGGCCGCGAGCCG
>JANPGJ010000221.1:0-7284 GCA_031423955.1 Burkholderiales bacterium | reverse complement strand
CTTCAGGCACAGCAGCCCGCCCCGTCCTCTCGGATCCCCTTCTGGGCCCGGAACGCCTGGTGATCGAGATACTTATGCCGGGACAACGCGATGTGCTGCCCACAGTCCTCGCCGCCAACGAAGACGCCGCCGCCCAACCTGCGCGCGCGCCTGCGCAGCACTGCAAGATCACTTTACCTACGTCAACCCGGGAATATCCAGCCACGCACAGCATGGCCGAATCGAAAGGATTGGTGATTCGCTGCATACGCACACTTACCGATCTTCTGGACAGCTACATGATCGGTATCGATTTCGAGGATCTGAAGTCCGCACTGATGGATGCTCGCGTGTGTCGATTCGCTTGGGGGCGACACATCGGTGAACAAAAGGGCAGCATGGCGACCACATCTGCGCTCGCCGAACTCCAGCTGGACGCATCATTCAGCACCAAGGCAGTGACGGGCCTCGTAGTGTTGATCGAGGGCGAGCGTCAGTCGCTGAAGATGCGCGAATACAAGGTGGTGATGGCGACCCTATCGCCCGCACTTCATTGCGACGCACGGGTCGCGTGCAACATGGTCTTGCGCGATGACTTGCCAGCCGACACCCTGGAAGTCAATGTCATTGTTGCCATGGTGGCGTAGGGTCAGTGCCGGCGTGAGAACGGTTTTCGCTTCGGTTAGCCGATCCGCTCCCTGGATGCGGGATCGTTCACAGCCTAATGCGGATTTCCATGGCGCACGTATAAGCGTGCCACCACGGCAAGCAGCTTGAGTTCAGGCTCGATCGTGAAAAACTGCGCCAGATGCAGGCTGCCTGCCTGGCGGCTTTGCAGACTCGACGGCATGCTTCGGCAGGACAATACCGTTGCCGCCCGCGATTACGATGGTCGGGGTCAAACATTTCGCCGCAACTCCCGCACTTACGTTGTCCTGCCAGCGTCATTTTGGAAATTCAAGCCAAAAGCATGCGCCCTTGCCGGGTTCGCTTTCGGCCCACGCGCGTCCGCCCATCCTTTCCATGGCCTTGCGCACGATCGCCAGACCGATACCGGTGCCTGGGTAGTCTTCAGCCCGATTCAAGCGTTTGAATATTTCGAATATCTGGTCGTGATAAATCATGTCGAACCCGGGTCCGTTATCCTTTACCCAGATTTGAATGAATGTGCCATTGTCGCGGGCCGCGATCCCGATCGAGGGGTTTGCCGCATTGCGCGTAAACTTTATCGCGTTGTCCAGCAGATTGCGCAGCGCCACCTTCAGCGCAACCGGGTCTGCCGATACGATCAAGTCAGGGACCTGATTCGTGCATGCAATACTTGCCGCGGTCAATCCCGGGTGGAATTCGGCCACCAATGCGGCGACTGCGCCTTGCAATTGGATATCCCGTTTCTCGAGCGTCTGCTGCTCCAGGTGGGAATAGGCGAGCAGATCGGAAATCAATTCGTTCATCTGCGCCGTGCCCTTGCGCACGTTTTCGATGTATTGGCGGCCCGTGTCGCCAAGCTTTTCGCCGAAATCTTCAAGCAGCAGACTGCTGTAGCCGTCAATGCCGCGCAACGGTGCCCTCAGATCGTGGGCTACCGAATAGCCGAACGCCTCAAGCTGCTTGTTGGCGGCAGACAACTGCGCGGTTCGTTCCTGGACGCGCTGCTCCAGTTCCTGGTTGAGCACCTGGGTAGCGCGTTCATTCGCTTCGCGCGCCGCTGCACTCCTGTACAAGTTCAGGAACAACAGTGCCAGCAGGATGCTCAGAACCGCCGCGCCGGTCCAGGTGACTTTGGTGCGCTGGCGAAATTGAGCCATGACGGAGGCCATCGGTTCACCGACGATGAGCGTAGTGCCGTACAAGGGCAGGCGATAATAGCCGAACAACCTCTCCACGCCATCCGTTTGCGCGACCCTGCGATAACTGCCCCGGAGCGATGGATTCGGATCGAGATATGGCGTGCCGGTGATTCTGGTTCCCTGGAAGGTATCACCCAAGGGGTGGCGTGCAAGCACATCTCCTTGCTTGGAGACCATCGCCACAACCCCTTCGTTTTTCAGTTCCAGCGAATCGTAGAAGCGCGAGTAATAAGCCGGATCGATCGAAATGAACACCACTCCGGCGAAGGGGCCCGTCGGATCGATCTTGCGGCTGAGGGGAAAGGACCATTTCTTGCTGATCCTGCCCAGTATCGGGGTGCCGATTACCATGCTGTCATCACTGGACTCCCGCAGGGCGCGGTAATAGTCCCGGTCGCCGGAGAATATCGGCTTGGCGTCAGGTGACTGGCTGTTGAAAACGACCATCCCGTTCGCGTCGATGATGCCGACTAAGGTCGCAAAATCGGCCAGACCACTCTGCTGGCGCTCAACTTCTGCACTAAAACCGCGCGGGTCTTCGGTCCAGCGCTGGCGCAGTGTCAGCAGTAGCGAATCGACGCGTTGAATTGTCGACAAGGCATGCTCGCCAAATGCACGCGCCAAGCTGACTAGTCGTGTTTGCGCGACTTCGATCGTTTGTACGCGATCGCGATCGACCACCCACGCCGCAGTGCCCCAGATGATGGCCAGTGTCGCCAGCATCAGGGCGATGAGCTGGAAACGAAAAGGAAATTTCACTAGCGAGATGGGCATGCATGTCTCGACGGGTCTCTGGCCATACGGCGAACCATCCGATTCCAGAAGCTCCCATCATGGCGCCAGCCGCAATTCGCCTTGCGCGCAGAATGGAACGTTTCGATAATCGAGTGAGAATACATCGAAACTGCACGAGTTTCCCATCCAGGTTCGCCATGACTCCCTTTGATCTGCAATACCTCAAGCGCGCAATCAAGTTGTCAGTTCAGGCGCGCAGCAACGGCAAGCACCCGTTCGCAGCGATCGTGGTGGCAGCCGACGGCAGCGTGCTGTCCGAGGCTGGCAACAACAGCCTGCCGCCAGCGGGTGATCCGACCCAGCATGCTGAATTGCGCGCAGCGCAGATGGCCTATCGATCCGGTTCAGCTGTGCAACTCGCGGGTGCCACGCTCTATACCAGCGCCGAGCCCTGTGCGATGTGTGCCGGCGCCATCTACTGGTGCGGCATCGGCCGCGTGGTCTACGCCTTGTCCGAGGAAAGCCTGCTGCGCTTGACCGGCGACCATCCCGAGAACCCGACTTTCTCATTGCCTTGCCGCCAGGTGTTCGCGCGCGGGCAGCGCAAGGTGGAGGTGCTGGGGCCGGCGCTGGAAGAAGAGGCGTCTGTCGCCCACGACGGTTTCTGGCGCGCGATTCTGCCAGTCACAAACAGGTGCACTAAGTGATATAGTATTCTCATGCGAAGAGTCTTCAAGACCCGTAGTTTTGGTCGGTGGATGCGCAAGACCGAATTGACGGATCTTGTTCTCTGCGGCGCTGTGGCTGAAATGGCGCGCGGCTTGGTCGACGCGGATCTGGGTGGCGGCGTGTTGAAGAAGCGAGTAGCTATGCCAGGGCGAGGCAAGAGCGGGAGTGCTCGTACGCTGGTCGCCACCAACAAGAACGACCGATGGTTTTTTGTTTTTGGGTTCGAGAAGAATGAAAGGGATAACGTGGGGCCCAGGGAATTGCGAGCGCTGCAATTCATCGCCGCTGACTTGCTGACGCTCGTGTCCGATCAGCTTGCGGCGCAAGTTGCGAATGAAGCCTTGACGGAGATTTGCCATGACAGTTCGCAGTAAAGCCGCAAATCCGATCCTCGATGCGGTGCATGAAACCGCACGCGATTTAAATAGCGCCGGCTTCATCGACCTGCGCCGCATGCGTGAGTACGACGCTTTGTGTCTGGCACCGATTCCGGCGTATTCGAGCAGCCGGATTCGCGCGCTGCGCAGCCGCTACAAGTTGAGCCAGGCGGTGCTGGCGACAATGCTCAACACCAGCCTGTCTACCGTGCGGCAATGGGAAATCGGCGACAAGCGGCCGAGCGGGCCATCGGCAAAACTGCTGGACCTTCTGGACCGCAAGGGGTTGGAGGCGTTGATCTGAGTGATCGCAAAACCGACCGGGCTTTGACCTGCATAGCGAGCAGGATGGCAATCACGCATGAGCGCGCCACGCAGCCGTTTGGGCAGCGACCGCTACTGGTTTTGTTTCATCTTTTTGAATTTTGCTGCGGACTGGCGCAGCGCCGCCCGGCGTTCGTTCGGGCTCACCAGGGCCAGTTTGTCGCGGGCAGCCTTGATAGCAGGCGCTTGCGCGAGTCGTTTCAGGGTTTTTGCGTTGGCGGTCATTTGAAATCTCCGGTGAGTCGGGTTCGTTGCTGCCGGCTGTTTGTCGCCGGCGCCTTGCGTCGCAGGCCCGCTATCGAGGGACAGCGGCACGCCGCAGGTGCATGGTCGATGGCGGGCCGGCTTGCGCAGGCGAGGCCAGCGCCTTCCCCAGGTCACGCAATGAATTGAGGTTGTGCACCGGCAGGAACGCATCCACATGCGGCAGGATCGCACGAATGCCGGCGGCGCGTGGCTCAAAGCCGTCGAAGCGCAGCAGGGGATTGAGCCAGACGATGCGCCTTGCCATGCGCTTCAATAGCGCCGCCTGCGCCGACAGGCCGCCGCCTTCGTCACGCTCGAGGCCGTCGGTCAGGAGCAGCACCGCGGCATTGCCGGTCAACACGCGGCGGGCGTAGGTGCGATTGAATTCGGCCAGGCAGGTGGCCAGCCGGGTGCCGCCGTTCCAGTCGGCCACCGTCGCGCTGGCAGCGGCCAGGGCTTCGTCGGCGTCGCGCTGCCTGAGGCTCCTGGTGATCGGCGTCAGCCGCGTGCCCAGGGTGAACACGCTGACTGCGCCGCGGACCCGCATCAATGCGTGCACCCAGTGCAGGAACAAGCGCGAATAGCGCTGCATCGAGCCGGAGATGTCGATCAGCACCACCAATGGCGCGTCGCGCCGGGTGCGGCGCCGGAAGGCCAGGGTGGCGCCCAGCGGGTCACGGGCGCCGTGGCGCGCGATGCTGCGCAAATCAAGCGCGCCGCGCGGGGCAGGCTCGAAGCGCCTGGTGACCAGCGGCGGGATCGGCAGCGGCAGCTTTTCCGCGAGCTTTCGGGCGAGTGCGAATTCCTCCGCGCTCATCGATTCGAAGTCGGCGGCTTGCAGGCGCTCGGCTTCCGAAAAGGTCAGGCTGGTGTCGAGTTCGATCTCGTCATCTTCCGGCGGCTGATCGGGCTTCGGCGGCGGTGCGGCGGGCGTTCCTGCCAGCGCATCCTGCACCCGTTGCTGACGCTTTTCGCGCTCCTTCGAGCCGCGCCCTTCGATCTTCGGCAAGGTCAGGTACATCAGGCGCTCGAACAGCTTGGGATCGCGCCAGAAGGCGGCGAAGGCGGCGTCGAACACCGGCTGATGTTCGTGGCGGTCGATCAGCACTGCCGACAGCGCGGCGTGAACCCGCAGGCGCTCCTCGACGCCGGAAATCTCGAGCGCCTTCAGGGCCACCACCACCCGGTCCGGCCCGACAGGCAAGCCGGCAGCGCGCAGCACGCGCGTGAAGTGAACGACGTTTTCGGCGAACCGGCCTTGTGTCATTGCGATTCAGACTCGAGCGACGACGCGCGACTGGCGTAACGTTGTTTGAACGCCGGTGCGGGGCGCCCTGCGGTGTCCACGGTGACTGAATCTTGAGATCACAGATTGTGATCTCAAGATTGCAGGCTCGGCATAGCCAAGCCGTGCATCAAGTGCGTATGGCGTCCGACGGCCCCTAGCGGGACAAGTGCCATCCCGCGATTGGTCGACATATGTTGTGCAGTCAATGTCAATTCCGCTCGTGAGCTCACCGAATGATCGCCGCCGCCTTCAACTCGTCGATGATGCGCTTGCCTTCGCCTTCCATCACCCGCTCGACATCTTCCTGGTACTTGAGCAGGACACCCAGGGTATCGCGCACCGCGTCCGGCTCCAGCGACAGCACATTGAGCGCGGTGAGCGCGTTGACCCAGTCGATGGTCTCGG
The DNA here is from genome assembly GCA_031423955.1 of Burkholderiales bacterium. GTDB lineage: Bacteria > Pseudomonadota > Gammaproteobacteria > Burkholderiales > JAEUOS01 > JAEUOS01. Next base: position 1,351 of record JANPGJ010000221.1, on the reverse strand, counting down.
CCACGCCGGGCAGCTTGAACAGTTCCACCGTGCGCAGGCGTTGCACGTATTCGACCGCCTGGCGCGACAGGTTCTCCGAGGCCTGCGGCGCCTTGCGGCGCACGATTTCCAGCTCGCGCCGGGCGTCCGGAAACTCGACCCAGTGGTACAGGCAGCGCCGCTTCAAGGCGTCGCGGATCTCGCGCGTGCGGTTCGAGGTGATCACCACCAGCGGCGGGTACATCGCCTTGATGCTGCCCAGTTCGGGAATCGTGATCTGGTACTCGGACAGGATTTCGAGCAGGAAGGCTTCGAAGGGCTCGTCGGCGCGGTCGATTTCGTCGATCAGGAGCACCGGCGATTTCGGCTGCGTCAAGGCCTGCAACAAGGGACGCTCGATCAGCATTTCGCGCCGGTAGAGGTCGCGCGACAAGGCTTCGCGGTCGGTCGCATGCATCGCTTCGGCCATGCGGATTTCCATCAGCTGGCGGGCGGCGTTCCATTCGTAGGCCGCTTCGGCGATGCCCAGGCCCTCGTAGCACTGCAGGCGGATCAGGTGGGTATCCTCGACCGCGGCCAGCACCTTGGCCAGTTCGGTCTTGCCTACGCCGGCCTCGCCTTCGAGAAAAAGCGGGCGCTGCATCTTTTGCGCCAGGTACAGCACGGTGGCCAGGCGGTCGCCGCACACGTAGTCGTGTTCTGCGAGCTTCGCCTGCAATTGTTTGATCGCGTCGATGATGATTGCTCCGGAATTGGCCCAAAAAAAACGGCGGGAATCCGGCGTCAGGCTGCGACGCTGGATTCCCGCCTGATGCGGGAATACCGAATGTTAGCCGAGTGCCTTGGCTACTGCGCGGCCGGCCATCACCGACACCATCGCGGCGCGGTATTCGGCCGAACCATGCATGTCGCCGTTCATGCCTTCCGGCGAGAGTTTGACAGCGGCGGCGGCCGCGGCGGTGAAGCTTTGGGTCAACGCGGCCTCGATCGCCGTCGCACGGAACACACTTGATTTGGCGCCGGTGACCGCGACCCGCACGGTGCTGCCAAAGCGGGCAACGAACACGCCGATCAAGGCGAAGCGCGAAGCCGGTTGCTTGAACTTCACATAGGCGGCCTTGTCGGGCACTGGGAACTCGACCGAGGTCACCAGTTCGCCCGGCGCCAGCGCGGTTTCGAACAAGCCGGTAAAGAACTTGTCGGCGGCAAGCGTGCGTTGCGGCGTGCGGATGGTGGCGCCCAGGGCCAGCAGCGCTGCCGGGTAGCAAGCCGCCGGATCGGCGTTGGCGATCGATCCGCCAAGCGTGCCCTGGTTGCGCACCATCTGGTCGCCGATGCCGCCGGCCAGATCGGCCAGCGCCGGGATTGCCTT
>JANPGJ010000220.1:0-5531 GCA_031423955.1 Burkholderiales bacterium | reverse complement strand
ACCACCACGTTGTCGTTCGGGTGCAGGCGAATCACCGGGCCGATCATGCGCTTTTCGGAAATTTCGATCATCTTGGGCTCACTGGAAAAGTTGAATATCGAGGGAATGGCGCCTACTTTAGCGTTTGTCACCCTCGCGCATGCGGGGGCCAAGCGATTGCTACACAAAAACCCTGGGTTCCCGACTTCTCGGGAACGACGAGGTTGATGATAGCGCGCGGTATGCCGGCCGGCGACATCACCGCATACTCCAGTTCGACTCCATGGCCCGGCAGCGATTCGGCGATGGTCGCCAGCTCCGGCGCACCGCCGGCCAGCAGCGGCGCAGGGGCGCAAGCAGCAGCGCAACGGCACAAGCAGCAACAAAACCCGAAATTTCTTTTGACCCCGGGTTCTTGCGCGATATCATCGCTGCCTCCTTGGATGTTCTTTGAATGGCCCACCGCAATGCAAATCACCTGCGCCCAACTCTACCCGCTTGAAGTGCCGATGACCAAGCCGATCAAGATGGCGGGCGAAACAGTGACCCATGCGCAAACCCTGTTGCTGCGGCTGATCGACGACACTGGGCGCGAAGGCTGGGGCGAGTCCAGTTCGGCGCCGCTGATGACCGGCGAAACCCTGGGCAGCATCACCGCCAATGCTGAATACCTGGTGGCGAAACTGATGGGGGCGTCCATCGCGGATCCACTTGCGATTGTGCCATTGCAGGAGCGCGTGCTGTACGGCAACGCCTCGGCCAAGTCGTGCCACGAAACCGCGCTGATGGACCTGTTCGCGCAAGCCGCCGGCGTACCCTTGCACCGCCTGCTGGCAGGCAACGCAGCGCCGGCGGCACCGGTGCGCCTGGAAATGCTGCACATGCTGGCCTCCGGCAACCTCGACGACGAGCTTGAAGAGGCGCAGCGCATGCGCGGCCAGGGCTATCGGCAATGGAAGATCAAGGTCGGCAGCGGCAATACCGCGCAAGACGTCAAGCGCATCCATGCCCTGTGCGCCGCGCTCAAGGGCGACGTGGTCTCGGCGGACGCCAATACTGCGCTGGCGGTCGATGCGGCCGAGGCGATCGCCGCCGCCGGTGTCGCCGCCGGCATGCGCTTTCTCGAGCAGCCCTACCGCACCGACATGCTCGAAGCCATGGCGCAACTGCATCGCGTGAGCGGCCTGGCGCTGTGCGCCGACGAATCGATCCAGGGCATGGCCGACATCGAAACGCATGCCGCCGCCGGCGCTGCACAAGGCATCAGCCTGAAGCTGATCAAGCTCGGTGGCACCCAGGCATTGTTGGCGGCCGGTCGCCTGTGCCTGGCACGCGGCCTCAGCGTCAACCTCGCCTGCAAGATGGCGGAAACCACGATCTCGGCCGCCGCCACTGCGCATGCCGGCATGGCGCTCGGCGATGTCGCCTGGGGCTTCAGCATGACCAACCGCTATCTTGTGGCGGATGTCTGCGCAGAGCCCCTGGCGCCGCAGGCCGGCGCGGTGACCAGCACCCAGCTTGATCGCCCCGGTCTCGGCTTCGCACCCGACGCCGACCGCCTGCGCGAGTTCGCCAGCGCGACCTTGCCGGTGCGGGAGTTTCGGGCCTGACATCGCGCTTTGCAGTTGTGACCTGGGGATTGCGGCTTGGGGTTGCGCCGGGGTTGCGGCTTGGTGTCGCGTTTGAGTTGCGACTCGAACGCCGCGCCTGTGCTCAGGCCTTGCTGTCGAGGCTCAACACGTCGAAGGCCGCCTTCAGGCGCACCTCGTAGGCGGCCCGCTCGCTGGCCGCTAGCGCGGTCGGCCATTCCATGAATCCGGCGCCCGCCTTCATGCCGGTCTTGCCCGCCGCGATGATGCCGGCCACGCAGTCGGCCAGCACATGGGTATTCGACAGCGACGGATAGATTTCCGCCGCCGCGCGCGCCATGCTGTCCCAGCCGGAAATTTCCTTTTGCATCACCGGGCCGCAGGCGGCATAGCGAAAACCGAAGCTGTAGCGCACCGCGGTGTCGACATCTGCCGGCGTCGCGATGCCGCTGTCGATCAGGGACATGGCCTCGCGCATCAGCGCATGCTGGATGCGGTTGGCAAGAAATCCCGGGATATCGCGCCGTACCAGCACCGGCTTCTTGCCGGCTCGGCGATACAGGTCACACACCGCCTCGCCCAGCACCGGATCGGAATCTTCACCGAGCGCCACCTCGACCAAGGGCACCAGGTGCGCCGGCATGAAGTAATGCGCATTGAACATGCGGCGCCGCGTCGCCAGGCCGGCGGCGATGCGGGTGATCGGAAAACCTGAACTGTTGCTGCCGATCGGCACCGACGCCGGCACCCGCGCATCGAGCGCTGCGAATAAACGCCGCTTGAGTTCGAAATCCTCGGCCACCGTCTCGATCACCCAGGTGACGCCTGCCCAATCATTCCAGCTGTCGATCAGGCCAATGGTGGCGGCTACCGGTTCGCGCGCGGCGCCAGCGGCCAGGGCCAGCGCGGTCTTTCTGGCCGCGGCCAGCGTCGCTTCGGCACGACCGATATCGCGGCCGAGGAACACCACCTGCATGCCCGCATCAATGAAGCCGGCGCCAATCCCCACCGCCATCGTGCCGGTACCGATCACGACAATTTTTTCCACGATGCGTTTCTCCTCGATTGACTTAACTTATCCGTATAAGTTGCCTGCGTATGCGCAACCTTGCTTTTCCCGCAATATTACCTTAATCTTGGGTTACAGAAAAGAGCAAACGAGTCGCTAATTTTTCCGACTTTGATTAACTTATACGGACAAGTTGCGATCAGTCTATTTCAATCCACCCCACCAGGAGTTAGCCTTTCATGTTCAACCCCTTTCAGCAACTAGAATTGATCAAGGCCGAAGTGTTCATGTCGATGCCGGCCAAATTTCGCAAGAAGGCACGCAGCGGCTGGTCCGATCCGAATCGCCAAGGCGCGGAGGTCGAGTGCTTTCTTGAAGGCCCGTCGTTCGATCGTGAAGGCAACCTTTGGTTTGTCGACATCCCGTTCGGCCGCATTTTCCGCATCACCCCGAAAGGCGATTGGGAACTGGTCACCCAATACGACGGCTGGCCCAACGGCCTGAAGTTCCACCAGGACGGTCGCGCCTTCATCACCTGCTACAAGCAGGGCCTGTTGGTGATGGATCCGAAAACCGGCAAGATCGAAACCCTGCTCGGCAGCATGTACAGCGAAGGCTTCAAGGGCTTGAACGACCTGCACTTCGCCTCCAACGGCGACCTGTATTTCACCGATCAGGGCCAGACCGGCATCGCCGACCCCACCGGCCGCGTGTTCCGCCTGCGCGCCAACGGCCAGCTTGACCGTCTGGCGCTCAACGTTCCCAGCCCGAACGGCATCACCCTCAACACCCAGGAAAAGCACTGCTTCGTGGCGGCCACCCGCTCGCAGCAGATCTGGCGCCTGCCGCTGATGGCCGATGGCTCGGTGTCGAAAGCCGGCGTCGCCGTGCAATTGTCGGGCGGCGCCGCCGGCCCCGACGGCATCGAGATGGATTCCGAAAACGGCCTCCTGGTATGCCACCTGGGCGTCGGCATCTGGCGCTTCGACAACAACATGCTGCCGACCCACCTGGTGTACTCGGAAGACAAGCACCACCACCATCTGGCCAACCTGTGCTTCGGCGGCCCCGACAACAAGTCCATCTACATCACCGAATCGATGTCGGGCGACATCCTGACCGCGCGCGTGCCGGTGGCCGGCAAGAAGATGTATGGCCTCTCCTGAAGCCAGCCCGGCGCCGGCGCAGCCAAGAACGCTGCATGGGCGCCTGGCCGAAGACTTGCTGCGCCGGATTCGCGCCGGCGAATGGCCGGTCGGCTCCACTTTGCCGTCGGAGAAGGAACTGTGCGTACAGGCAGGCGTCAGCCGCCACACCCTGCGCCACACTCTCAAGACCCTGCAGGAGCGCGGTTTCATCGAGCGCCGCCAGGGTGCGGCCTCGAAGGTGATTTCCAGCACCCAGCCGCGGATCTACAGCCAGGACTTCAACACCCTGCAGGACGTGCTGCGCTATTCGCGCAATACCTTTCGCGAAAACCGGATCGAGCGCACCATCGAATGCGATCGCGCCCTGCAGGGAACGCTGAAGGCGCCGATCGGCTCGTCGTGGTTTCACATCGGCGCGGTGCGTCGCGAAGAGCAGTCGAAGCTGGCGCTGGCCTGGACCGACATCTACATCCAGCAGCGCTTCGCACGGGTCGCCAAATTGCCGGGCCATGCCAACGAAATGGTGTTCGAGCAGATCGAGCGCCAGTTCGGCGTGAGCATCGATCGTGCCGAGATCGGGATCACCGCCTCCTCACTTTCGCGCGAGCATGCGAAGCTGCTCGACGCTGCGCCAGGATCACCATGCCTGGTGATCCTGCGGCGCTACTTCGACACCAGCGGCGAACCCTTCGAGGTCACCGTCACCCGCCATCCGCAAGACCGCTTCACCTTCAACATGGAACTGCGCGGCGTCTCGCGTTCGTTCATCACCTGAGAATCCATATGAACCCACGCACTGCGACCGCACTGCTGCTCTCCACCTTGCTGTTGGCGGCCGCGAGTGTCGGCAACAGCCTCGCCGCCTACCCAGAGAAACCGGTCAAGGTGGTGATCGGCTACGGCGCCGGCAGCTCGACCGACATCGTCGGGCGCATCATCGCGCAGGGCCTGTCCGAGGCATGGAAGCAACCGGTGGTGGTCGAAACCCGCGCCGGTGCCGCCGGCAACATCGCCGCCGACACGGTGGCGAAAAGCGCGGCCGACGGCTACACCCTGCTGTTCGCGCAAAACGGCCTGGCGATCAGCGTCGCCTCCAACAGCAACCTGCCGTTCAACGGCCAGAAAGACCTGTTGCCGGTAGCCGGCGCCACCGCTACCCCGCATATCCTGGTGGTGGCGCCAGCCTCGCCTGCGAAGTCAGTCAGCGAATTGATTGCGCTGGCCCGCGAGCGCCCGAACAAACTCAATTTCGGCTCCTCCGGCATCGGCAATTCCGATCACATGGCCGGCGAGTTGTTCAAGGCCCTGGCCGGCATTTCCGCGGTGCATGTGCCGTACAAGAGCGGCTCGCTCGCCGCCACCGACCTGGTGGGCGGCCAACTTGATTTCTATTTCGCCGGCATGCCGGTCGGCCTGCCGCTCTACAAGGGCGGCCGCCTGCGCGCGTTGGCGGTCACCAGTGCCGCGCGCTATGCGGGGGCGCCGGAGCTGCCGACCATGCAGGAAGCCGCGTTGAAGGAATATGAAATGACACTTTGGCAGGGCGTGTTCCTGCCGGCGGCAACGCCACCGGAGATCGCTGATAGCGTAGGCAGCGCGGTGCTCAAGTTGCTGGATGACTCGGCGATGCGTGAGCGCCTGACGAAGGCCGGCGCACAAGTCGCACCCTTGGCACGCGGCCGCTTTTCCGAGTTGTATCTGGCTGATATCGCGCGCTGGCGGCGGATCATCGCGGGGGCAGGCATCAAGCTCGAATAGCTCACATCCGATTCTTATTCGACGACTGCCTGCGCCATCTCGCGCAGC
>JANPGJ010000219.1:0-20982 GCA_031423955.1 Burkholderiales bacterium | reverse complement strand
GTCAGCGGCTTGTCGGCGCCCGGCAATTTCTTGGCCTTGGCATATGCGGCCCACTTCTTCTTGAAGTCGTCATTGGCCGGATTCTTGAGCGACATGAAATAGTTCCATGCCGCGAGATGACCGACCAGCGGTTTGGTATCGACACCGCGCAATTCTTCTTCGCCGACCGAGAAGGCCACCACCGGCACATCCTTGGCCTTGAGGCCGGCGTTGCCGAGTTCCTTGTAGAACGGCACGTTTGAATCGCCGTTGATGGTCGAGATCACCGCTGTCTTGCCGCCCTGCGCGAACTTCTTGACGTCGGCGACGATGGTTTGATAGTCGCTGTGGCCGAACGGCGTGTATTTCTCGTCGATGTCCTTGTCGGCGACGCCCTTGGACTTGAGGAAGGCGCGCAGGATCTTGTTGGTGGTGCGCGGATAGACATAGTCGGTACCGAGCAGCACAAAGCGCTTGGCGCCGCCGCCGGCCTTGCTCATCAGGTACTCGACCGCGGGAATCGCCTGCTGGTTCGGGGCTGCCCCTGTGTAATACACGTTCTTCGACAGCTCTTCGCCTTCATATTGAACCGGGTAGAACAGAAGGCCGTTCAATTCCTCGAACACCGGCAACACCGATTTGCGCGACACCGAGGTCCAGCAGCCGAAGGTCACCGCCACCTTGTCCTTGGAGATCAGTTGGCGCGCCTTTTCCGCGAACAGGGGCCAGTTCGATGCGGGATCAACCACCACCGGTTCAAGCTTCTTGCCCAGCACGCCGCCTTTGGCGTTGATCTCGTCGATCGCCATCAATGCGACATCCTTGAGCACCGTTTCCGAGATGGCCATCGTGCCGGACAGCGAGTGAAGAACGCCGACCTTGATGGTGTCGCCGGTTTGCGCGATCGCCGGTGCGACACCGGCAAGTGCCAGCGAAACACTGACCGTCAGCTTCTTCAGAAACATTCTGCGTTGCATGTATTTCCCCCAAGAGTTCAAAAGAGTGTTTTGCGTGCGTGCAGAAAGCTGCCTGCGCCTGACAAAACCTACTGAGCATGAGCATGCGCCGTGCCAGTTTCCGGTTTGTCACGCGCACGCCGCATGATCCTCGCTGGCATGCAAGCTGCGATTAGTGGTCGGCATCGCGACGCACTAAATGCGGGCCTGTTGCGGCATCAAACGCACCGACAAGGTGCCGATGCACCTGAATGCGGCTTGTACCAGCCCGCGGCACCGGGGCGCCCGGATTGCGCCCGGCAGTGCCGGTGGTTTACACGCCGACCAGCCATCGGTTAACCTCACGGCATCCCGCTACCGAAGCCCACAATGGAACTGACCCCGCGCGAACGCGACAAGCTGTTGATATTCACCGCCGCCCTGGTTGCCGAACGGCGCCGGGCACGCGGCCTCAAACTCAACTATCCCGAGTCGGTCGCACTGATCAGCGCCGCCATCATGGAAGGCGCGCGCGACGGTCGCACCGTGGCTGAAATGATGAGTGCCGGCACCCGTATCCTGGCGCGCAGCGACGTGATGGAAGGGGTGCCGGAAATGATTCCGGAAATCCAGGTCGAAGCGACCTTTCCGGACGGCACCAAGCTTATCACCGTCCATCAGCCGATTCCCTGACCGGCCGCCCCGGGAGCGAGCTGACTTCCTCGCGACCGCCAGCTCCAGCCTCCCCCGCTGCGCCCCAATCCACCACCAGGAACAACGCATGATCCCAGGCCAATACGAGATCCAGGCCGGCGATATTGAGCTCAATGTCGGACGCAGCACCGCCACAGTCAAGGTCGCCAACAGCGGCGACCGGCCGATTCAGGTGGGCTCGCACTTCCACTTCTTCGAGACCAACGCCGCATTGCGCTTCGACCGCCAGGCGGCTTACGGGATGCGCCTGAACATCGCCGCCGGTACCGCGGTGCGCTTCGAGCCGGGTCAGGAGCGCACCGTCGAACTGGTTGCCCTGGCCGGCGAGCGCATTGTTTACGGTTTCAACGGCAAAGTCATGGGACGTTTAAAAAAATGAAAATCTCGCGTCAAGCCTATGCCGAAATGTTCGGCCCCACCATCGGTGACCGCGTGCGCCTGGCCGATACCGAACTGTGGATCGAAGTCGAGCGCGACTACACGGTGTACGGCGAGGAGGTGAAGTTCGGCGGCGGCAAGGTGATTCGCGACGGCATGGGCCAGAGCCAGCGCGTGCACCGCGACGTGATGGACACCGTGATCACCAATGCGCTCATCATTGACCACTGGGGAATCGTCAAGGCCGACATCGGCCTCAAGAGCGGGCGCATCGCCGCCATCGGCAAGGCCGGCAATCCCGATATCCAGCCTGGCGTCACCATGGCCATCGGTGGCGCCACCGAGATCAACGCCGGCGAAGGCATGATAGTGACTGGCGGCGGGATCGACAGCCATATTCATTTCATCTGCCCGCAGCAGATCGAGGAAGCCCTGATGTCGGGCGTCACCACCATGCTGGGCGGCGGCACCGGTCCGGCCGCCGGCACCTCGGCAACCACCTGCTCGCCTGGCCCCTGGCACATCCATTCGATGCTGTCGGCTGCCGAAGCGTTCCCGATGAACCTGGGATTCCTTGGCAAGGGCAATGTCAGCCTGCCGGAGCCCCTGCGCGAACAGGTGCAGGCCGGCGCCATCGGCCTGAAGCTGCATGAAGACTGGGGCACCACGGCAGCGGCAATCGACAATTGCCTGAATGTCGCCGACGAGATGGATATTCAGGTGGCGATCCATACCGACACCCTGAACGAGGGCGGCTTTCTGGAAAATACCGTGGCCGCCTTCAAGGACCGCACCATCGCGACCTTTCACACCGAAGGCGCAGGCGGCGGCCATGCGCCCGACATCATCAGGATCTGCGAGCACGCCAATGTGCTGCCCTCCTCCACCAACCCGACCATGCCGTACACGGTCAATACTGCTGACGAGCACCTCGACATGCTGATGGTGTGCCACCACCTGGACCCGGCGATCGCCGAGGACATCGCCTTCGCCGAAAGCCGGATCCGGCGCGAAACGATCGCCGCCGAGGACATCCTGCATGACATGGGCGTGATCTCGATGATGAGTTCCGACAGCCAGGCCATGGGCCGCGTCGGCGAGGTCATCACCCGCACCTGGCAAACCGCGCACAAGATGAAAGTGCAGCGCGGCGCGCTGCCGGGCGACGGTCGTGCCGACAACATGCGCGCCAGACGTTACATCGCCAAATACACAATCAATCCGGCGATCACGCACGGCATCAGCCATGTGGTCGGCTCGGTCGAACCCGGCAAGTTCGCCGACCTGGTGCTCTGGAAACCGGCGTTTTTCGGGGTCAAGCCGAGCATGATCCTGAAAGGCGGCATGATCGCCGCCGCGCAGATGGGCGACGCCAACGCCTCGATCCCGACGCCGCAACCGGTCTATTCGCGGCCGATGTTCGGCGCCTTTGGCCGCGCCCTGAAGACCTCGGTCACTTTCGTCTCGCAGGCCGCATTCGACGCCGGCATCGGCGAATCGCTCGGCCTGATCAAGACCCTGGTGCCGGTGCGCCATACGCGTCACGTACGGAAAAAGGACATGGTGCACAACGGCGCCTGCCCGAAAATGGAGGTCGATTCCGAAACCTATGCGGTGCGCGCTGATGGCGAATTGCTGGTGTGTGAACCCGCCACAGTGCTGCCGATGGCCCAGCGCTACTTCCTGTTCTGACCATGCTCACGCTCAAGGACCGCATCGACGCGCCGTCGGCGGTCGATGCCGAACTGGCCCTGCCATACGAACTGCGGGAAAAAAGCCGCCTGCGCGCCACGCTGTCGAACGGCGAAGAGGCGGCGCTGTTCCTGCCGCGCGGCACGGTGTTGCGTGGCGGCGACTGCCTGCGCGGCACTGACGACACCGGCAGGGCGCATACCGTGCGCATCGTAGCCGCGCCCGAAGCGGTGCTGATGGTCGAGTGTCACGATGCCATCGAGTTCGCCCTGTGCGCCTATCATCTGGGCAATCGGCATACCCCGGTACAGATCGTCGGCCGCACCGCCGATGGACACTTCGCATTGATGATCCGCACCGACCATGTATTGGCCGAGATGCTCGCCGGCCTGGGCGCGCACTCGGCCGCCAGCCTGGCGCCTTTCGAACCCGAAGCCGGCGCCTACGGCGGCCACGGCGCTGAACACGGGCAGCACGCGCATGGTGACGGCCACGACCACGCCCATGGCACCGCAGCGGGGCCGCATCCCGGCAACCGCATGCCAGTACACCAGCCGAAAATCCATCGCCCCGACCCCGGTACCTGGACGGGGTCGCAGGACAAGTGAGTTCATCGGACCTGACACCGCAACGACTGCTGCGCCTGCTGCATCTCGCGAGCCCGGGCCTGCCGGTCGGCGCCTACAGCTATTCGCAGGGACTGGAGGCTGCGATCGATGCCGGCCATGTGATCGACGAGGCCACCGCCGGCACCTGGATCACCGATGTACTGGCGCTGTCGGTGGCACGCCTGGAGGCGCCGGTCTGGTGCCGCCTGTATCGGGCCTGGAATAGCGGCGACGCGCGCGCCCTGAAGCACTGGTCGGACTTCTTCATGGCCTCGCGCGACAACGCCGAGGTGCGCGCCGAGACTCTGCAGATGGGCTATTCGCTGGCCCGCTTGCTGCGCGACCTGTTTCCCGATGATGCCCGCATCAGAAGCCTGCCGGCCGACCTCACTGCGGCCGCGATTCCGTATCCGCAAGCGCTCGCCGCCGCCTGCGTGGTGCTCGGCATTCCACTGCAGCCAGCACTCCATGCCAGCCTGTTTTCCTGGGCCGAGAATCAGGTGCTGGCGGCCGTGAAGGCGGTGCCACTGGGCCAACTTGCCGGCCAGCGCATGTTGTTCGCACTGGAGCCGCATCTGCTGGCTGCGGCAGACAGCGCTCTTGCGCTGGATGATGACGAGATTTCGAACTGGGCACCGGGACTTTCGTTCCTGTGCATGCGCCACGAGACCCAACACAGCCGGATTTTCCGGTCCTAGGAGCAACACATGAGCAGCCAGGCATTGAGAGTGGGCATCGGCGGGCCGGTCGGGTCCGGCAAGACCGCATTATGTGAAATGCTGTGCAAGGGCATGCGCGAACGCTATGACATGGGTGTGATCACCAACGACATCTATACCAAGGAGGACATGGAGATCCTGCTGCGCGCCGGCGCCCTGCCGCCCGAGCGCATCATGGGAGTGGAGACCGGGGGTTGCCCGCATACCGCGATTCGCGAGGACGCGTCGATCAACCTGGAAGCGATCGCCCGTATGCAGGCTGACTTTCCCGATCTCGACCTGATCCTTCTGGAGTCCGGCGGCGACAACCTGGCCGCCACTTTCAGCCCGGAACTGTCGGACCTGACGCTGTATGTGATCGACGTCGCCGGCGGCGAGAAAATCCCGCGCAAGGGCGGCCCCGGCATCACCCGCTCCGATCTCCTGATCATCAACAAGACCGATCTCGCGCCGCATGTCGGCGCCGACCTGGCGGTGATGGCGCGTGACGCCAAAAAACAGCGCGGCGAACGTCCCTTCATCTTCACCAACCTGCGTGTCGGCACCGGCGTCGCCGAGGTGATCGAATTCATCCGCCGCCAGGGCCTGCTCGACGAAGCGCGCGCCGCGCGTCGCTAAGGCCAACACACCCGCCATGATCGACACCGGTCATTTGCTGTCGCTGGTCGGGCTTACGTTCATGCTCGGCCTGCGCCACGGCATGGACCCCGACCATCTGGCGGTGGTCGACAACATCACCCGCTTCAACGCCAGCAATTTTCCGCAGCGGGCGCGCTGGTGCGGCCTGTTTTTCTCGCTTGGCCACGGCGCAATGGTCACCCTGGTCGCGGCCCTGCTGGCCGTCGCTTCCGGAGCAAGGATGATTCCTGGCTGGGTTGAAATCGTCGGACAGTCGATATCAATCGGGTTCCTGATTGCAGTCGGGGGGCTCAACCTGCATGCACTGCTGCGCGCCGACGGCGCCGGCGTGGCCGCGCCGCGCGGCCTGAAGTCGGCCCTCTTTGGTCGTTTCACCCGGGTCTCGCACCCGCTGGCGGTGTCCCTGATCGGCGCGGCGTTCGCCATTTCGATGGATACCCTGAGCCAGGCCGCGGTGTTTTCGCTCGCCGCGTCCGGCCGCTTCGCCTGGACCGTCGCGTTGCTTCTGGGCGCCGTGTTCACGCTCGGCATGCTGGCGGTCGACACCGCGAACGGCCTGTGGGTACAGCGCATGATCGGGGCCCTCGACGGTCGCGTCCGGGTCCGGGGGCGCTACCTGACGCTCGCCATCGCCTTCCTGAGTCTGGGACTGGCGGCCACCGGCATTTTGCGCCTTGGCCACAGCGGCCTTGACTCATGGGTTGCCGGCCACGGGCTGGTGATTGGTGCTGCCAGTGTGCTGCTGCTCAGTGCGATCTTCGCAGCGGCGCACCTGCGGCGCGGCGCGGCCGGCCGCGCCCTGCGCTGACCAGTGTGCGGCCCAGGCTCTGCGCGCGTGCCGGGCCGCGGTCGGCGCGCCCGCTTGCCTACTGACCTGGCGCCAGTCGAACGGTGTAGCCGCCCGATTTCTCGTCGAGCGACAGGATGATCAGTTGATGCGCCTGGGCCGCTTCGAGCAAATCGCCGAAGGCACGAAAGCCGTAGTAGCTCTCGTTGAACCCCGGGCGTCGGCGCTTGAGCGTCTGCTTGACCATCGAGCCCCAGATCTTGTCGTCGGCGCCGCGCTCGGCAATCAGGGCCTCGACCGTTTCGACCACAAGGTCGAGCGCCTCCTGGCGCTTGTCGTCAACTGCCGGTTCGGCCGCCTTGACCGCCTTGCGCGCCGCTCCGGCCACCGCCTTGGCGGGCGCCTTGCGTGCCGCCCGGGTGCGCTTGGCCTCATCCTCGCGCACCAGGTCGTCGTAATAGATGAATTCGTCGCAATTGGCGATCAGCAGGTCGGAAGTGGAGTTCTTGACCCCGACGCCGATCACGATCTTGTTGTTCTCGCGCAGCTTCGACACCAGTGGCGAAAAATCCGAATCGCCGGAAAGGATCACGAAAGTGTCGACGTGCGCCTTGGTGTAGCACAGGTCAAGGGCATCGACCACCATGCGGATATCGGCGGAATTCTTGCCCGATTGCCGGACATGCGGAATTTCAATCAGTTCGAACGCCGCTTCGTGCATCGAGGCCTTGAATTCCTTGTAGCGCTCCCAGTCGCAGTACGCCTTCTTGACCACGATGCTGCCCTTGAGCAACAGGCGTTCGAGCACCCGCGCGATGTCGAACTTGGCGTACTTGGCGTCACGCACGCCCAGTGCGACGTTCTCGAAATCGCAAAACAGGGCCATGTTGTTGATGTCGGGCTGGGCTGCCATGATGTTTGCACCTGGATGTTGGCGCCTGGGTGGCGTGGGGGCGGCGACGGGGCGTCGTCGCGACCCGCATTGTCGCTGTTTCGCCGCTTGCGCGGCAAACGGCCCGGCGCCGGTTCAGACCTTGCCTTCGCCGCTGTCGTAAAGCGGCAGCCCGCGCTCGCGCCGCCGCTCGATCGGCGCCAGCAGGTCGGTTTCGAACCACTTGATGAACTTCAACAGGTCCGGATGGCGCGCCAGCCTCAGATAGCGTCGCGTGCCGGCGACCGAAAGATAGATCGCGCGCCCGCGCGCTTCGAAGGTGGTCGCCTCATGCGGCGCGTAGTGCCGGATCGCGGTGGCGTCGCCGCCGATGCACTTGCGCAGGTCATCCAGACAAACCCAAAGGTCGTCAGCTTCGTCGAACAGGACCCGCACTTCCTGGTGTTCGAAATAATGATGGCGGCCGCCATGCACGCGGTGGGCGGCGATTCGTTCAAGACTGGCGATACCGAAAAAAGACCAGCTCGCCCACCCGCCGAACAGGCCGGACGCGATGCCGATCGGCACCGCCCACCAGAGCGGTCGGCCGTTGGCCCAGGCCCACAGCGCCACCACCATGCCGGGTGCAAGGCAACAGAGCAGTGCGACCTGCAGGAACCTGACCTGGTCTCCCAGGCGGATGAACTCGGACCATCGCATGTTGTCGCAGGAACCACTCGTTTGACCGGAGCCTGCAGTGTGCCGCAAGCCCGCTGCCTTGTCATCAGCAAAGCGTGCGAGTGACACCGCGCGTTCAATGCCTGCGCGGCCTGGTCGGCAACGCGCACGGCGCCGGCGATGCTACGCTCAACGGTCCTCCGGCAGGTCGGCGGCGCCCAGCAACTGCACGGCATCCGGCTCGGGCAGCGCTTCGACCCCCTTCAGCTTGCGCTCCATCTGGCGGGTGCGCGTCTCGGCCGAATCGATTGAATTGGCCACCGTCTGCAGTTGCTGCTTGGCTTTCGCCAGCACTTCGCCGAACTTGCCGAACTCGGTCTTGACCGCACCGAGCACCAGCCACACATCGCTGGCGCGTTTCTCGATGGCGAGGGTACGAAAGCCCATCTGCAGGCTGTTGAGCAGCGCCGTCAGGGTGGTCGGCCCGGCGATGGTGACGCGGCATTCGCGCTGCAACCAGTCGGTCAGGCCGGGGCGGCGCAGCACTTCGGCGTACAGTCCTTCGGTAGGCAGGAACAGGATCGCGAAATCGGTGGTATGCGGCGGCTCGATGTACTTGTCGCGAATGGTCCGCGCTTCCAGCTTGATGCGTGACTCGAGTGCCTTCGAGGCCTCCTCCATGCCGGCCACATCGGCCAGGTCCTGGGCCGCCAGGATGCGTTCATAGTCCTCGACCGGGAACTTGGAATCGATCGGCAGCCAGACCTGGCCCTGTCCTTCGCGCCCCGGCAGGCGGATCGCGAATTCGATCCGCTCGCCGCTGCCCGGCACGGTCGCCACGTTGGTCGCGTACTGCTCGACGGTCAGCACCTGTTCGAGCAGGCCGGCCAGTTGCACCTCGCCCCAGGTGCCGCGCGTCTTCACGTTGGTCAACACCCGCTTCAGATCGCCGACCCCCATTGCGAGGGTCTGCATCTCGCCCAAGCCCTTGTGCACCTGCTCGAGCCGGTCCGACACCAGCTTGAACGATTCACCCAGCCGTTGCTCCAGGGTCGCATGCAGCTTTTCATCGACCGTCTTGCGCATTTCCTCGAGCTTGACGCCGTTCTGCGTTTCGATATCTTTCAGGCGCGCTTCAAGGGTCGCCCTGACGTCGGCCAATTGCAGGTTGAGACCGTCGCCGAATCGCTTGAGCGTATTGGCGCTTTCCTCGCGGCCGGCACGCGCGTCCTGTGCGAAACCCTGCAGGCGGTCGTCCAGACCTTTTTGCAGGACCCCCAGGCGCGCCTCGTTGGCATCGGTAAGTTTGACCAGGGTTTGCGCGAAGCCGTCGATCTGGTTGTTTTGCACCATCGCGATACTCGACATCTGCTGGCCCAGTGCCTGCTGGAACTGGGCCACGCTCAAGGCAAGTTCCTGCCGGCTTGATTGGCCGCCATCCTTGATCTCGGCGCGCAATTCCCGCTCCAGGCGCTCGTTGGCGAGGTCGATCCGGTTGAAGCGCTCGCCACTGTTGTCGGCCGACCGTGTGCCGGCGCGCCACCAGGCAAGCATGGCGAACAAGGCGGCAACCAGGGCGGCCACTGTCGCCAGCACGATGAACAGGAATTCCATCAGCCTTCCCGGTTGCGCATCCAGTCCGCAGTGCCCTGGAACGATTCGCGCAAGGCGGCCTGCAGGGGCTCCGGCACGCCGACATCCTGCAGCGCCGCATACATGCAGTCAAGCCACTGGTCGCGCTCGCTTGCGGCAATCGGATACGGCAAATGGCGCGCGCGCAGCATCGGCTGGCCGACCCGCTCAAGGTACAGCTGCGGTCCGCCCAACCAGCCCGAGAGAAACCATTTCAGCTTGTCGCGCGAACCGTCGAGTGTGGCCGGGTGCAGCTTGCGAATGCCGAAATACTCGGGCGACTCATCCATCAGGTCATAAAAGCGGTCAACCAGGGCAAACACCTTTGTCTCGCCACCGATCAATTCATACGCTGTCGCCGCGGCCGGCTGTTCGGCGTTCGCACTCATCTCAGGCGAATTCCCGCAAGGTCGCCACCGGCGGCCGCCGCAACGCACCGGACAGCGCCAGCGTGCCGCCGGCCACCGCGCATAGCGCGCCACTGGCGATCCCCGCGACCCACAGCCAGGGATTGAACACCACCGGCAGACGCAACACGAATTCACTCACCGCGGCACCGACGCCGAACGCGATTGATGCGGCGAACAGCCCGGCCAGGCCGCCGGTCAGCAGGAACTCGGCCCATTGCGCGCGCCGCAGTTGTCCCGATGAAGCGCCGAGCGCGCGCATGATGCCGGTCTCGCGCACCCGCTCATCCTGGCTGGCGGTCAGGGCGGCGTACAACACCGTCAGGCCGGCGGCGAGGGTGAACAGGAACACGAACTGCACCGCTGCCACCACCTGGTCGATCACGCTCCTGATCTGCCGGATCAAGGCATCGATGTCGACGATCGTGAGATTCGGCATGCGGGTCACCAGGCGGTCGATGAATTCCGGCTGCGTGGCCGGCAGGCGAAACGCGCTCAGATAGGTTTGCGGAAACGCCTCCAGCAAGCCCGGCGTGGCGATCACGAAAAAATTCGCGCGCATCGAGTCCCAGTCCAGCCTGCGCACATTGGTGATCGGCGCCACGAACTGCCGTCCGCCGACTTCATAGGTCAGGCGGTCACCCATTTTCAGGGACAGGGTCTTCATGATCCCCTCCTCGACCGACAATGCACCCGCGGCCAGGTCGGCGGCACTGAACCAGTTTCCGGCACTGACCTTGTTGTGACCTGGCAGTTCGGTCATGTATGACAGGTTGAATTCACGGTCGACCAGGCGCCGGGCGCGGTCGTCGTTGAATGATTGCGGACCGATCGCCGCGCCGTTGACCGCAAGCAGGCGGCCGCGAATCATCGGATAGGCTGCCGGTACGGCGATGCCGGCGGCACCGAAGAAGGCATCAAACGACGCACGCTGTTCCGGCTGCAGGTTGATGACGAAACGGTTCGGCGCATCAGGCGGCATGCGCCCCTGCCACTGGTCAACCAGATCGCCGCGTGTCACCGTCAGCATCAGAAGCGCGGCCAGACCAAGGCTGAGCGCCACCACCTGGGTCACGGTGGCGAGGCTGCGGCGGCGCATCGCCGCGACGCCGTAGCGCCAGGAAAAGCCGCCTTCGCCGCGCAGGCGCGCCAGCAGACGCAATGCCCCATAGGTCAGCGCCGCACTCAGCGCCAGGGCCAGGCCGAAACCGCCGGCGGCGACCGCACCCAGTCTCAGGTCGCGGGCCTGCCACAGCACCATCAACACCAGTACCGCGCCGCCCAACCCGTAGGCGAGCATGGTGGCAGGCTTCGGGTCGCCAACTTCGCGGCGAATCACGCGAATCGGCGGCACGCCGGCCAACTGGATCAAGGGCGGCAGTGCGAATCCGAGCAGCAGCAGCGTGCCGGTCGCAAATCCCTGCAGTGCCGGCAGCGCGGTCGCGGCCGGCAACTGGGTTGCCACCAGGTAGCCAAGCATTTGCACCAGCAGCGCATGGACGGCGTAGCCGAGCACGGTCCCCAGCGCGGAACCCATCATCCCCATCAGGGCGAACTCGCCGAAATACAGGCCGAACAGGGTTCGCTGCGAAGCTCCCATCGAGCGCAACACCGCGCAGCCATCCAGATGGCGCTGCATGAAACGGCGCGCTGCCAGCGCGATCGAGATCGCCGCCAGGATCACCGCCAGCAATGCGGTCAGGCCGAGGAATTGCTGCGCGCGCTCGACCGTCGAGCGCAGTTCCGGCCGGGCATTGCTGATCTCCTCGATCCACTGGCCGCGCCCGACCCGGCCACGGGCCCAGGCGGCATAGCTGGCTACCGCCTTTTCCTGGCCTGCCACCAGCAAGCGATAGGTGACCCGCGAGCCGGGTTGCACCAAACCGGTGGCGTCGAGATCGGCTTGATTGAACAGAAGGCGCGGCGCGATCGCGAAAAAACTGGCGCCACGGTCCGGTTCCATGGTCACCACCCGGGTGAAACGCAGTTTCAGGTCGCCGACCCCGATCGCATCGCCGGGTCGTGCGCCGAGCGCGGAGGTGAGTTGCTCATCGAGCCAGACCGTGCCGCGCGCCGGAATTTCGCGGGTCTTTGCGTCGGCCATATTGCGGTCCGGCGCGACCCGCAGGCTGCCGCGCAATGGATAGCCCTCGCTGACTGCCTTGAAACCGCCGAGGTGCACTTTCTCGCCCAGACTCGACATGCTGGGAAAATTGATCGCCTGCGCGGTGGCAAGTCCGCGCTGCGTGGCCTCGACAGCGAACTCGGCCGGCAACGGTCGATCACCGCTGAGCACGAAATCGGCACCGATCAATTGATGCGACTCCAGGCTCAGGGCGCGACCAATGCGATCGACGAAGAAGCCGACCGAGGTCACGCTGGCCACCGCGATCACCAGCGCCGTCAGCAGCAGGCGCAACTCGCCGGCGCGCGCGTCGCGCACCAGCATGCGCAGGGAAAGCAGGAAGGTCCGCATCGCCACATTATCCCATGGGCCTCAAGGGCAACCGCAAACCCTGGCGCTGTCTGGGTGCATCTGAAGTTGGCGATTATCCGGCGGTCAACCGAAACCCGCGGCAACCCGTTGAAAGCCAATTGCATTCCATTGCACCGGGCATATAATCAGTCGCACATGGACACCCTGCAAACCATTGCGATCGGCTCCGGGCTCGCCTGGGGCAGCGGCTTGCGCCTGTACGGCGTGGTGTTTTTCGCCGGTCTCCTGGCACGCCTCGGGGTGGTTTCACTGCCCGGGCATCTCGACGTGCTGACCCATCCGCTGGTCATCGGTGTCGGTGGCCTGCTGTTTTTCGTCGAGTTCTTCGCCGACAAGATTCCCGGCCTCGATTCGGTCTGGGATGCCGTGCACACCTTCATTCGAGTCCCCGCCGGCGCCTTGCTTGCCGCCGCCAGCCTGGGCGTGGCCGCCGACCCGGCCCTGATCTTCGCTGCCGGCCTGGCCGGTGGTACCCTGGCCGGCACTGCACATTTCGCCAAGGCCGGCGCCCGCGCCCTGATCAATACCTCGCCCGAGCCGTTTTCGAACTGGACCGCGTCATTCGGCGAGGAAGTCACGGTTGCCACCGGCCTCTGGCTGGCGTTTACGCATCCGCTCGTGTTCTTGCCGCTGCTGCTGCTGGTGCTGGCGCTTTCAGCCTGGCTGATCGCAAGACTGTGGCGCTTCATGGCCGGCCTGTTTCGCAAGCATTCCCTGACACCGTCGCGCACCTGAACCGGCGGCCGCAGCACCCCGCAGAGCGGTCTTAGCCTTCCTGCACCATTGCACGAAACTTGATCAGGTCGAAATCCTGACCTCGCTCGACCAGGGCGACCGGAAACATCAGGTGACGGCGTCCGGCAATCATCGACAGCAGTTGTTCGCCCGGCAGGTACAGTCCGAGCGGCAGCGCCACCAGCACCGCACCGGCCTCGCCGGCCTCGGGAATCACCACCCCGTCGACCGTCGCCACGCCGCTGGCCCAGCGCCCGATATTGGTGGTGAACACGCCATGCAGCGGTTGCCGTGACAACACCTGGATACCAACGCTGGCCTGGCCGCGCGGCATCGCATCGCCGCGCGAAAAGCGGCGCACTACCGCGATGTCCCATTTGCCGCCACCGCCGTCGGGTTGCACCGCCAGCAGCGCCCCGATGCGCAGCCAGTCACCGCTGACTTGCGGCACGGTGGCGCCGAAACCGCCGCCGCTCAGGTTATCGACCGTCCACGCCTCCGGCTCGCCCGGCGCTCCGAAATCGAGATCGACTTCGCTGGGTCTGAGCAAACCGACGATTCCTTCCAACCCGTGGATGACCGAGATGCGCCCGGCAAGCCGGCGCCGCTCGCTCTTGCGCACCGGCGGCCGCGGTGCCCAGTTGATCAGCAGATGGCGCAAAACCTCGGCCACCACCGGCAAATCCGGGTTGGCGCCGAAGTCGACACCACGCGGCAATTCATCGCTTTTCTCGAGTTTCACCAGAAGGTTCTGAACGTCGGCATGCGCCGCCGCAGTGGCGAAAAAACGCAAGCCCGCCGTCATCTGCGCCGGCGGCGCGGCCAGCCGCAACGGCTGGCGCGCTTGATCGAGGTCGATCCAGTAGGTCGAGTCCGCCCCGGCCTGCGCGGTCAGCCGGAACTTCGATGCCATCCCGGCGATCAGCCGTTCGGCGATTTCCAGTTGCGACGGTGTCAGGGCATCGGGGGCCGACGCCGCCAGCAGCAAGGCGCGCAGAAATTCTTCTTCCGGCGAGGCTTCTCCCGGGATTCCCGGGTACACCGTCAGGCGGGCGTGCTGCACGCCGCGCAGTTCCGCGAAGCGATAGGCGCGCGCCATGCCGCCCCAGATCTCGGTCGGCACCGGCCCATAGCGGGAATACAACCATTTCAGGCGCAGGCAGCCGGCGCGCAGGGCGCGCACGGCAATCAAACCGACCTCCTTGCGCAAGGCTTCGCTGCCTTTTTCCTTCTGCTCGATGCGGCCGATCAGGTCGCCATAGGCCGCCGCCACATGCTGCCAGAGGTCGTGGTTGACCACCCATAGCCTGGCCTCGGCATGGCGCACCTGCGGTGCCCCGGCGCTGTTGCCGCGCGCCAGTTTGATACGGTGCGGTTGCGCGCTCTCGTCGAGTTGGCGAATCACCTCGTAGCGACGCTCCGGTTTGAAGGTGTCGGCTGCGGCAACCGACTGGAACCAGTCGGAGATCTCGTCGAGCGCCTTGACCGGCTCGGCGCCGCGCAGTTCGGCGAAAATGCCGTTGGCCTCGCGCAGATTCTCGAGTGGATGGTCGTTCTCGGCGCCCAGACGTGGCAGTCGCAGGCTTTTCAGCAGTTTATGTACCGTATTGCCCGACGACGCCATTGAACTTTGCCATTTCCCTTGCGTTTTCAACATTCTAAATGGAATCCGGTGCGACCAGAAAACGGCCTTGCAAATCGTTTCGGCAGGACAGATCGGTTTAAAATTTGGCTGCACGGATATCAGCGCCACAAATCCAATCAATGCCCGGCCACGCTTCGACAACCGCATGCGAATCCTGATGATCGGCGCGTCGCCCGACATCGCGCGCCAATGCACGTCCCACATCGCCAGCCACTGGCCGGGCGCACGGGTGGAAGGAGCGGACGCGCGCGGCGAACCGGGCCCGACCGACTGGTTGCTGTACGACTCGATTCTGGTGGCCGATACGCCGCCGGCGCATGACGGCATGGCCTGGCTGGCGCACAACGCTGCACGTCTTGACGAATTGCCGCCGGCCATCATGCTCGCAACCCGCGATGCCGGCAACGGCAGCGGTGACCCCGGCGTGGCCGCCATCCGCGGCGGCGCCGCTGACCATCTGGCGGTCGAACGGCTCACCGCGCACCGCCTGGTCGGATCGATCAACGATGCCATTCTCGGCCGCGCGCGGGCGCGCGATCGCGAATTCGCGCGCGCCCGACTGGCGCGCCGCTACGGCGGCGCCAATACCGTGATTCCGGATGTGCAGACCCTCGGCAGCGCGGTCGCCGACGCACCGGCGATCAATGGCTACCGCCTGCTGCGACAGATCGGCGAAGGCGGTACCTCAAGAGTCTATCTGGCCGAACGCCTGCCGCGCCTCGGCCTGCCCGCGCCCGATCCCGCCCATGTGGTGCTCAAGGTGGTTGACGCACGCGGCATCCGCGACCCGGCCTTCATCGAGCGCTTCATCCGCGAGTACCGCATCATTTCCACAGTGCAGAACGAACATGTGGCGCGCATCTATGACCAGGGGGTCACCGATGACCACCTCTACATCGCGATGGAGTATTTCCCGCGCGGCGACCTGCGCAGCCGCATGGACCAGCAGGGCGCGACACGACTGACCACCATCCAGGCGATCCGCCTGGCAGCGCAGATCGCGCGCGCGCTCGATGCGATTCATTCCGCCGGCGTCGTGCATCGCGACTTGAAGCCGCACAACATCATGTTTCGCGATTCCGGCCGTCTCGCGCTGGTTGATTTCGGGCTGGCCAAGCAGGACGGCGAAAAGTCGATCACCGCCGCCGCCGGCATCGGCGCCACGCCGCTCTACATGAGTCCGGAACAGTGTGTCGGGCGCAGCCAGGACGCGCGCAGCGATCTCTACAGCCTGGGCGTGATTCTCTACGAGATGCTGACCGGCGAGCGATTGTTCGATGCCGACAACATCGCCGCCATCGCTTTCAAGCACGTGCATGCGGAAGTGCCGCGCCTGCCGCCCGGGCTGCAGCCGTTTCAGTCAGTGATCGATCGCTTGCTGGCGAAGAATCCGGACGAGCGATTCCAGTCGGCGCGCGAATTGTTCGCCAAGATCGCGTTCTAGCAAAACACTGAATAAGTCCGTGGAATGGGAACTATCGAACGGAAGCCCGTTTCAATTCAACTGTTCGTAGAAGCAGCGTCCTCAACCTGCGGACTCATTCAGTGTTTCCCAGGAAACCTTCCAACCCGCGTCCCGATCACAAGTAGAATCCGCTGATGCGCCAATACCACGACCTGATGCGCCTGGTGCAGGACCATGGCACCCGCAAGACCGACCGCACCGGCACCGGCACGCTGTCGGTGTTCGGCCACCAGATGCGCTTCGACCTGGCCCAGGGGTTCCCGCTGGTCACCACAAAAAAGCTGCACCTGCGCTCGATCATCCACGAGTTGCTCTGGTTTCTCGATGGCGCCACCAACATCAGGTACCTGAAGGAAAACGGTGTCTCGATCTGGGACGACTGGGCCGACGAAAACGGCGAACTCGGGCCGATCTACGGCTATCAGTGGCGTTCATGGCCGGCCCCTGACGGCAGCCACATCGACCAGATCGCCCAGGTGTTGAAGGCATTGCGCGAAACCCCCGATTCGCGCCGCATCATCGTCTCGGCATGGAACGTGGGTGACATTCCGCGCATGAAGCTGCCGCCATGCCATGCGTTTTTCCAGTTCTATGTGGCCGACGGTAAGCTCTCCTGCCAGTTGTACCAGCGCAGCGCCGACATCTTCCTGGGCGTGCCGTTCAACATCGCCTCCTACGCGCTGTTGACCCACATGGTGGCGCAACAGGTCGGGCTTGCGCCCGGCGATTTCATCTGGACCGGCGGCGATTGCCACCTGTACCTGA
Organism: Burkholderiales bacterium; assembly: GCA_031423955.1. Classification (GTDB taxonomy): domain Bacteria; phylum Pseudomonadota; class Gammaproteobacteria; order Burkholderiales; family JAEUOS01; genus JAEUOS01. Next base: position 3,836 of record JANPGJ010000219.1, on the reverse strand, counting down.
ACCACCTGGACCAGGTGCGCCTGCAACTGGCCCGCCCCTTCTACCCGCTGCCGCGCCTGGCCTTCGCGCGCCGGCCGGAAAGCCTGTTCGACTACCGCTTCGAGGACATCGAGATCCTCGATTACCAGTCGCACCCGCACATCAAGGCGCCGGTCGCCGTTTAGACCTCTCAGCCTCCGATGCAGCTTTCGATCATTGTGGCGATGGCGGCCAACCGCTGCATCGGGCGCGACAATCGCATGCCCTGGCACCTGCCGGCCGACCTCGCCCATTTCAAGCGCAGCACCATGGGCAGCCCGGTGATCATGGGGCGCAAGACCCACGAGTCGATTGTCGCAAGCCTGGGAAAACCGTTGCCCGGACGCGCAAGCGTGATCGTTTCACGCGATCTGAACTACCGGCCACCGGCAGGCAGCGGCGACCCGGGCAAGCTGCTGTTGGCCGATTCGCCCATGCGCGCGGTCGAACTGGCACAATCCACCGGCGCCACTGTGGCGTTCGTGATCGGCGGCGGCGAAATCTACCGTGCGATGCTGCCTGCGGCGCAGCGCTTGCTGGTGACCGAGATCCACCGGGATTTTTCCGGCGATGCTTTTTTTCCAGCGATCGACCCCGCTATCTGGGTCGAACATTCACGTGCCGCGCAGGCGGCCAGCGGCACCCCGCAAGTCGATTTCGATTTTGTCGAATACCACCGGAGGATCACAACATGAGTGCAGGCGGCTTTCACGTTCACGGACCACACGACCATGCGGTCGAGCATGCAGGGCATGATGCGCATGGCGAGGACGACGGCTTCGGCAGCCGCCTGGCGGTGATCACCGCGGTGCTGGCCACCGTCGGCGCGCTGTTTTCCTATCAGGGCGGAGCCACGCAGAACAACGCGATGATCTTCAAGAACAATGCCGCGATCAAGAAGACCGAGGCCTCCAACCAGTGGAACTACTACCAGGCCAAGAGCAACAAGCAGAACCTGGCCGAGCTGGCGATGGCCCTGCCCGGCGTCGATATCGACAAGTACAAAAAGGAAGTGGCGCGCTACAAGGGCGAGAAGGAAGACATCAAGAAGGATGCCGAGAAGCTCGAAGCCGAGTCGAAAAAATGGGATGACGAGTCGGAAAAGCAGATTCATCTGCATCACCGCTGGGCGCAGGCGATGACGGTGATCCAGGTGGCCATCGCGCTGGCCGCGATCACCCTGATCACCAAGAAGAAGTGGATGCAGACCGGCGTGTTTGTCGCCGCCGCGGCCAGCGCGGTGCTGGCGACCATGGCGGTGTTGCATCTGTGACACGCTCGCGGCCGCGCCGGCCCGCCTGACGCAGCTTTTCATCGAATCCGCAATCGATTGGTCTTACACTCGCGAGCGCGGCCGGATCATCCCGGCCGCGCTTTTTTCTTCCGCAGGAGTCGCGCGCCATGAAATTCCGTTTCCCGATCGTCATCATCGACGAGGACTTCCGTTCCGAAAACACCTCGGGGCTGGGCATTCGCGCGCTCGCCGACGCCATCGAGAAGGAAGGCATGGAGATCCTCGGCGCCACCAGCTATGGCGACCTGTCGCAGTTCGCCCAGCAGCAATCGCGTGCCTCCGCGTTCATCCTGTCGATCGATGATGAAGAGTTCACGCCCGGCCCCGAGCTTGATCCGGCGGTGCTCAACCTGCGCAAGTTCATCGAGGAAATCCGCTTCAAGAACGCCGAGATCCCGATCTACCTGTACGGCGAGACCAAGACCTCGAGCCATATTCCGAACAACATCCTGCGCGAACTGCACGGCTTCATCCACATGTTCGAGGACACGCCGGAATTCGTCGCGCGCCACATCATCCGCGAAGCGAAAAGCTACCTCGACTCGCTGCCGCCGCCGTTCTTCCGCGCCCTTGTGCACTACGCGCAGGACGGCTCCTACTCCTGGCATTGCCCGGGCCATTCCGGCGGCGTCGCGTTCCTGAAATCGCCGATCGGCCAGATGTTCCACCAGTTTTTCGGCGAGAACATGCTGCGCGCCGACGTCTGCAACGCGGTCGAGGAACTCGGCCAGTTGCTCGACCACACCGGCCCGGTGGCGGCGTCCGAGCGCAACGCGGCACGCATCTTCAACGCCGACCACTGCTTTTTCGTCACCAACGGCACCTCGACCTCGAACAAGATGGTGTGGCATTCGACGGTCGGCCCGGACGACATCGTGGTGGTCGACCGCAACTGCCACAAGTCGATCCTGCATTCGATCATCATGACCGGTGCGATCCCGGTGTTTCTCACCCCCAAGCGCAATCACCTGGGCATCATCGGCCCGATTCCGCTGGAAGAATTCAAGCCGGAAAACATCCAGAAGAAGATCGAGGCCAACCCCTTCGCGCGCGCCGCGCAGGCGAAAAACCCGCAGCGCAAGCCGCGCATCCTGACCATCACCCAGTCAACCTACGACGGCATCATCTACAACGTTGAAATGCTCAAGCAGGTGCTCGGCTCCTACATCGACACCCTGCATTTCGACGAGGCCTGGCTGCCGCACGCGACCTTCCACGATTTCTACAGGAACATGCACGCCATCGGCCGCGACCGGCCGCGCAGCAAGGATTCGCTGATCTTTGCCACCCACTCGACCCACAAGCTCTTGGCCGGCATCTCGCAGGCCTCGCAAATCCTGGTGCAGGAGTCGGAAACCCGCAAGCTCGACCGCCATGTGTTCAACGAGGCCTACCTGATGCATACCTCGACCTCGCCGCAGTACGCGATCATCGCCTCATGCGATGTCGCCGCGGCGATGATGGAACCGCCGGGCGGTACCGCCCTGGTCGAGGAATCGATCAGCGAGGCGCTCGATTTCCGGCGCGCCATGCGCAAGGTCGACGATGAATGGGGCAAGGACTGGTGGTTCAAGGTGTGGGGGCCGAACGTCCTGCAGGCCGAAGGCATCGGGCGCCAGGAAGACTGGATGCTCAAGACCAACGACAAGTGGCACGGCTTCGGCGACCTGGCGGCCGGCTTCAACATGCTCGACCCGATCAAGGCGACCATCGTCACCCCGGGGCTTGATGTCACCGGCAAATTCGCCAAGACCGGCATTCCGGCCTCGATCGTGACCAAGTTCCTGGCCGAGCACGGCGTGATCGTGGAAAAGGCCGGTCTTTATTCGTTTTTCATCATGTTCACCATCGGCATCACCAAGGGCCGCTGGAACACGCTGGTCACCGCGCTGCAGCAGTTCAAGGACGACTACGACAAGAACGCGCCCCTCTGGCGCATCCTGCCGGAGTTTTGCCAGGCCCATCCGAAATACGAGCGCACCGGCTTGAAGGACCTGTGCCAGCAGATCCACGAAATGTACAAGGCCGGCGACGTGGCGCGCCTGACCACCGAGATGTATTCGTCGGACATGCTGCCGGCGATGAAACCGTCGGAAGCGTTCGCCATGATGGCGCACCGCGAAATCGACCGCGTTGCCATCGACGACCTCGAAGGGCGTGCCACCAGCGTGCTGCTGACCCCCTACCCACCCGGCATCCCGCTCCTGATCCCCGGCGAGCGCTTCAACCGCACCATCGTCGAGTACCTGAAGTTCGCGCGCAGCTTCAACGAGAGGTTTCCCGGCTTCGACACCGACATTCACGGCCTGGTCGAGGAAACCTTCGACAGCCCGAAAACCATAAAAATTTGATTGAAATCTTGTCCTCTTCGGTAAAAGGCATCTTTGAACACAACCGTCGGAAACCGGAAATGACGCAGCATTCAGTTTAATGATTAAAAGCAAACGGCAAATAATTCAAAGCTAATTTTTTCCGAGTTTCGAAACTGCTTTCTAGGCCTACTATATTTCAAATTTCAGCATAA
>JANPGJ010000218.1:0-25597 GCA_031423955.1 Burkholderiales bacterium | reverse complement strand
CGAACCCAACCCGTCGGGCAGCAGTTTCAGCAGGTTTCATCAAACCACCCGTGACGTTTTTTCGTGGCAGTTGCAAAGTGAAATCGCCGGCTCCGCCGACGATTTCATACAAACATCATCTCGACAAAAGTAGGGTTTTACTTTTGTCGATCAGAAAGTTCCGGGGTAATGCCCGCCATCGAGCAGGATGTTCTGCCCGGTCATGTAGCCGGCATGCACGCTGCACAGGAACGCGCAGGCGGCGCCGAATTCCTCCGGCGTGCCGAAGCGGCCGGCGGGGTTTTCCTTCTTGCGCCGCTCCCCTGCTTCCTCGATGGTGATGCCGTCGCGCTTGGCCCAGGTGCCGAGCGTCGACTTCAGGCGGTCGGTTTCGAACGGGCCCGGCAGAAGCCCGTTGATGGTCACGTTGTGCGCCACGGTCTTCCTCGACAGGCCGGCGACGAAGCCGGTCAGGCCTGAACGCGCGCCATTGGACAAGCCCAGGATGTCGATCGGCGCCTTCACCGCGCCCGAGGTGATGTTCACAATGCGTCCGAACTTGCGCGCGATCATGCCGTCCACCGTCGCCTTGATCAACTCGATCGGAGTCAGCATGTTGGCGTCGAGCGCCTTGATCCAGATATCGCGGTCCCAGTCGCGGAAGTCGCCCGGCGCCGGGCCGCCGGCGTTGTTGATCAGAATGTCGAACTGCGGTGCGGCCGCCAGCGCCGCCTTGCGGCCGTCGGGCGTGGTGATGTCGCCGGCCACCGTGGTCACGGTCACGCCGGTGGCGCTGCGAATCTCCGCCGCCGTGGCTTCCAGGGCCTCCTTGCCGCGCGCAGTGATCACCACGTTGACCCCTTCCTGCGCCAGCGCCAGCGCGCAGGCGCGCCCGAGGCCCTTGCTGGCTGCGCATACCAATGCGGTCTTGCCGCGAATTCCCATGTCCATCTTGCTTCTCCCTGGTTGAGTCGGCGGGTTGCCGGTTGCTGCATTTTTGCAGATCGTCAGGTCTGACCGGGCCTGATTGTAATCATCAGCACGCCGGCGATCACCAACGCGGCGCCGGCCAGTTGCCAGGCGTTGATGTGTTCGCCCAGAATCAGCGCGCCCAGCGCGATGGTGGAAATCGGTCCGACCGCGCCGATCAGGGCGACATGGTTGGCGCCGATGCGCTTCAATGCGGCGGCCATGATGAAGGTCGGCAGCACGGTCGACAGCAGGCCCAGCAGGATGCCGTAGCCATACACCTCCGGCGGCAGGCGCAGGCGTTCGAGCGGGTGAACCAGCAGGAACTGCGCGATCACCGCGACCGACGACACCGTCATCGCATAAGCGGTAAAGCGGGTCGAACCGACGCGCGCGATCACCTCGGTGCCGAGTACCAGATACAAGGCGTAGGTAAGCGCGGAGAGGGCGACAAAGCCGCCGCCGATCCAGATCGCGCGCGACGCGTCGCTGGCGATCAAGTCATGGCCGAATACCAGGCCGACGCCGCAGTAGCACACCGCCAGCGCCAGCACGATGCGCGGGGTGATCTTGCGCTTGTAGATCCAGGCCGAGAGCAGGATGGTGAAGGTGGGAAACAGGTACAGGATCAGGCGCTCGAGGGCGGCGCTGATGTATTGCAGGCCGATGAAATCGAGATAGCTGGAAAAGTAGTACCCCAGCAGCCCGAGCCCGATCAGCGCCACATGGTCGCGCCGCGCCAGCGGCCGGATGCCGGCCCGGCGCCCGGCCCACAGTCCGATCAGCACGAAAAACGGCATCGAGAACAGCATCCGCAGGGTCAATAGCGTAATCGCGTCGATCGGGGCGGCGCCGTCCAGTCCGGGCAGCGCGTAGGCCAGCTTGATGAAGATCGATTTCGAGGAAAACAGCACCGCGCCGCCGGCGGCCAGCAGCGCACCGCCGGTGGTGACCGCATGGTTTGAGGCAGGCGCCGCGCTGGCCCGAGCGCTCACGTCGCGCTGCCGGCCCAGCGCCGCCACCAGGGAGCCGGTTGGCGTGCAGCCGCCAATTGGCGGGCGGCCGCGCAGGCGGCGGCCACCGGCGCCCGCCAGTCGCCGCGCGCGCCCTGGCAAAAGGTCAACGCGTGCCGATACCAGGGGCTATTGAGCGCGCCGGCGATCCAGCGCCAGTCGGTATCGCTCTTGAGCAATACCAGCAGGGGCTTGCCCATGCCGCCGGCCAGGTGCGCCACCGAGGTATCGATCGAGACCACCAGGTCGAGTTGCGCGATCAGGGCCGCGGTATCGGCCATGTCTTCGATCTGCGCGGTGTGATCGGTCAGGCGCATGCCGCCCACGCTGCCGGTTTCGTCAGCGCCGTCGGCAACCTGCAGCGACACCAGTTCAACCCCGCTCAGCGCGCCGAACGGCCGCAACGCGGCCAGCGGCATGCTCTTTTCCATTTTCGACCTGGTCACCAGCAGGTCGTCGCGGTAGACCGTGGAACGCCAGGCCAGACCGATGCGGAAATTGGCGCTCGGCGGCAGCAGCCGGCGCCACTTCTGCAGGAGCGCGTCCGGCGCGCTGAGGTAGGGCACGCCGTGTCCCGCAGCCGCCATCTCGATTCCCAGCAAGTGCGGCAATGACAGCAGTGGCGCATGAAGGTCGAACTGCTCTTCGCCGGCATCACCGCGACAGACGGCGCCGACGCCGGGTACGGTGCCGAGCAGCCGGCGCAACGCCGGCTGCACATCGGCCAGGACGGCGAAGCCGCGGCCACTGGCGGCGGCTGCCAGCCGGATCGCCATCAGGGTGTCGCCCAGGCCCTGCTCGTGCCACAGCAACAGCTTCCGACCATCGCCTGGTTCGCCGTGCCACAGCGGCTGCGGATAGCTGCGCATCTGCTGGCGCGGGTCGGCGATGTCCCAGCGCGCCTCGTAAAAATTGAAACCGCGGCGGTAGTCGCCGGCGCGCAGCAGGACCGGCGCCGCCATCGCGCGTGCCTGCGGCGAGGCGGCCAGCAATTGGTGCGCATCTTCAAGCAGGGCCAGCGCGCGCGCCTGCAGGCCGGCTTCGTCGAGCGCCAGCGCCAGGTTGAGGCGGGCGCTGTCGGCCGTCGGGGCGGCCGCATGCACCTGCTCGAAACTGAGCAGCGCGGCATCAAGGTCGCCCAGGCTGCGCTGGATCAGGCCCAGACGGGTACGTGCCGCGAGGTTGCCGGGCGCGATCGCCAGCCCGGCGGCAAGACCGTCGAGCGCTTCGGCCAGACGCCCGGCGTCGGCATCGGCGAACGCGGCCGCGAACGCCGCGTCGCCGGTCGCGCTCACACCGGTGTCAACGGCTTGCGGCAGGGCGCTCAACGGCGCCGGCCGCCGCCACCGAAGATCGATCCGAGCACACCGCGGATGATCTCGCGTCCGACCTGCGAGCCGACCGCCCGCGCGGCGCTCTTGGCCATCGCCTCGACCACCGATTCGCGGCGCAGGCTGCCGCGTGGCGAGGCCGCGGCACCGCCGAACATGCCACCGATCTTGTCGAAAATGCCCGGTTCACCCGCCGCCACCGGGGCAGCGCTGCCGGGGCTGATGGCGCCGGGTGCGGCAGCGCCGCCCGGCGCAACGGCGCCGCCTTGCGGCACGCCAGGGGCGGCAGTGGCGCCATTGGCCGCCTGGGCGGCACGGCCCTTGAGGATTTCATAGGCCGATTCACGGTCGACGGTCTTCTCATAGACACCGGCGACGATCGAGCCGTCGATCAGGGCGCGCCGTTCGGCATCGGAAATCGGTCCCAGTTGCGAGGCCGGCGGCACGATCAGGGCACGCTCGACCATGCCCGGGCGGCCCTTGTCGTCGAGAAATGACACCAGTGCCTCGCCCACGGCCAGTTCGGTGATCGCGGTGGTGACGTCGAACTTCGGATTGGCGCGCATGGTCTCGGCCGCCGCCTTGACCGCCTTCTGGTCACGCGGGGTGAAGGCGCGCAGCGCGTGCTGGACGCGGTTGCCAAGCTGCGCCAGCACGGTGTCGGGCACGTCGAGCGGGTTCTGCGTCACGAAATACACGCCGACGCCCTTGGAGCGGATCAGACGCACCACCTGCTCGATCTTTTCCAGCAAGGCCTTGGGCGCTTCATTGAACAGCAGGTGCGCCTCGTCGAAAAAAAACACCAGCTTTGGCTTCTCGACATCGCCGACCTCGGGCAGATGCTCGAACAGTTCGGCCAGCATCCACAGGAGGAAGGTCGAATACATGCGCGGCGCGGCCATCAGCTTGTCGGCCGCCAATACATTGACAACGCCACGGCCGGCGCTGTCGGTCTGCATCAGGTCGTCGATGTTCAACATCGGTTCGCCGAAAAAGCACTCGCCGCCCTGGCTCTCGATCGCCAGCAGGCCGCGCTGGATCGCGCCGACCGAGGCTGCCGACACATTGCCGTATTCGGTGGTGAACTGGCCGGCGTTCTCGCCGACATACTGCAGCATCGCACGCAGGTCTTTCAGGTTGAGCAGCAACAGGCCGTTGTCGTCGGCGATCCTGAACACCAGTTGCAGCACGCCCTCCTGGGTGTCGTTCAGGTTGAGCATGCGGCCGATCATCAACGGGCCCATGTCCGAAATGGTGGCGCGCACCGGATGACCCTTTTCGCCGAACACGTCCCACACCGTCACCGGGCAGCCGGCCCATGCCGGTTCATCCAGCTTCAGCGAGTCGAAGCGCTCCTTGAGTCGCGCCGAGGGCTTGCCGGGCATCGCGATGCCGGTCAGGTCGCCCTTGATATCGGCCATGAACACCGGCACCCCGATGGCCGAAAAACTTTCCGCCAGTTTTTGCAGCGATACCGTCTTGCCGGTGCCGGTAGCGCCGGTAATCAGGCCATGGCGATTGGCCAATGCCGGCAACAGGGCGAGTTCGAGGTCGGCGGATTTGGCGATCAGGAGCGGTTCGGGCATGGCAGCGGGTTCAATCGGGGTTGGTTAAGCGCAATGATAGACGGTCGCGTCCGGTCGAGCTGGCGGTGTCATGCAGATAGTGAACTACGCATAGCGCAGCGGGTTGCCGGGCCGGTGGCGCCGAAGCACGGCAAGCAGGCGCCGGCATCGCAGCGTTCAACCTGGCGCTTTCGACCGCCGCGCAGTGTTGCCGCCAACCGGTCGTAGCCCCTAAGTGAGCTTGGCCAGCAATTCGGCTTTTTTGGTGTCGAACTCGGCCTGCGACAGGATTCCCTTGCCGACCAGGCCGTGCAGTTTCTCCAGCGTGGCGGTGATGTCGTCGACGCCGGCCGCGCCGCCGCCCGAACCGGTGCCTGGTGCCGGGGGTACCGCCGCTGCCGCGGCTGCGGGCGGCGCAGCGCCCGGAGTCAGGGCGCCCAGCATCGCGCCGGCCATCTGGTTGCCGATGCCGACACCGGCGGCCAGGTTGGCGCCGATTGCCGCCAGTCCGCCGCCTTCATTGGCGGCCGCGATCGGGATCGCGTTGGCGGTCTGGAACTGGGTGTAGCGCTGCATGTCGCCGATCATGTTCATGCCGATGCGCGTATCGAGCATCTTCTGGATTTCTTCCGGCAGCGAAATGTTTTCCACCACCAGGCTGTCGAGCGCCAGCCCGAGGCGCGCGAACATCGGTTCGGCTTCCTTCCTGACGGCGGCGGCGAACGCTGTCTGGTTGCCGGCCATGTCGAGGAACGGCACGCCGGAGCCGCCGAAGGCGTTGGTCATCGCCGCGATCATGCTGTTGCGCAACTGGCCGTCGAGGTCGTCGACGGTATACACCTCGCGGGTGCCGCTGACTTCACGGTGAAACACCCTGGGGTCGGCCAGGCGATACGAATAGATGCCGAAGGCGCGCAGGCGCACCATGCCGAAGTCCTTGTCGCGGATGGTCACCGGGTTGGGCGTGCCCCATTTGCGATCGAGCTGCAGGCGGGTGGCGAAAAAATACACATCGCTCTTGAACGGGGAATCGAACAGCTTGTCCCAGTTCATCAGGTTGGTCAGGAGCGGCAGGGTCTGGGTGGTCAGCTTGTGGCGGCCGGGCTGGAACACGTCGGCCATCATGCCCTCGTTGACGAACGCCGCCAGCTGCGACTCGCGCACGGTGAGCTGGGCGCCGTTCTGGATTTCCATGTCCTGCATCGGATAGCGCCACGCCAGGATGCCGTTGGACTCCTCGGTCCAGTGAATGACGTCGATGAATTGTTTCTTGATGAAGTCCATCAGGGCCATGGCCGGTTCTCCTTGCAGGTGCGTGACCGATGGAGACTAGCACAGAGCGATTCGCCCTTGTGGCCGCCGCCGGCCGGCGGCGGTGCCGGAAAAGAGGCCGGATCACCTGCCTTCTCGCGCGAACGGCGGCGGCGGCGCGACCGGACAATGTTGCTGCCCGTATTCCGACCCCTGCGCCGCCCGACCCCATGCGAATCATGCCCTTCGGCATCAAGGCCAAAACCGCGCTCGCCATCACCATTGGTGCGATTGCGATCGTCACCCTGCTGACCGCCGTGCAGACCTATTTCCTGCAGCAGGATCTGAAGCAGACCATCGGTTCGCAGCAACTGTCGCTGATCAGCCGGATCGCCGATGACGTCGATGACAAGCTGGCGGCAATTCACGCCGCCATCGGCGCGCTGGGCAAGGCGCTGCCGCCGCATCTGCTGCGTGAGCCCGAGGCACTGACCCGCTACCTGATGGAGCGCCCTGCCATCCTGACGGTATTCGACGGCCTGATGGTGATCGGCGCCGACGGCAATGCGATTGTCAATCCGCAAAAACCGGAGCTGCGCGGCGTGTATTTCGGTGACCGCACCCATGTCAGCCAGACCCTGAAGACCGGGGTTGGCATGATTTCGGCCCCGTTCATCGCGCGACCGATGAATCGGGCGGTGGTGACCTTCACCGCGCCGATCCGCGACCAGGACGGCAAGGTGGCAGCTCTCCTGTCCGGCGCGCTTTACCTTGATCGCCCCAATGTGCTGGGTAAACTTGTGCAGGCAAGGCTCGGCGGCAGCGGGCGTTTCAGCCTGCTGGCGCTGGATCGCCAGGTCCTGCTCAGCCCGCTACCCGGCAAGAGCATGAGCGCGGGCCCGGGAGCGGGTGTTTCACCGGTTTTCGATTCCGCCGTGAGCCGCGCGGAAGGCTGGCTCGAAGGCGTCGGCAGCAACGGCCGGGCAAACGCGCTCTATACCTTCAAGCGCATGCACAAGGTGCCCTGGGTGTTGCTGGCCGAGACGCCTGCCGACGAGGCGTTCGCCGCGCTTGCCGTCAGCCGCACCCACGCCGTGCAGATCGGCTTCGGCCTGCTGCTCCTGATCCCGGTCTTGGCATGGTTCGGCGCCCGCCATCTGCTGGCGCCGCTGGCCGAGATGCGCGATGCGATTCGCGGCCTCAGTCTCGATCCGGCGTCAAGCACCCTGCTGCCGGTCGAGCGCGCCGACGAGATGGGCGACATTGCCACCGAGTTCAATGCCCTCCTGATCGCGCAGCGCGTCAATGCGCGTGCCTTGCATGAGAGCGACCAGCGCTTGCGTACCATCACCGACAACATGCCGGCGCTGATCGGCTACCTCGATACGCGGGAGCGCTACTGCTTCATCAACCATACCTACACCCTGTGGCACCGCCGGCCGGCGGCGGAAATCATCGGCCGCACCCTCGCCGAAGTCGTCGGCGAGGCGCCGTATGCAGAGCTGGCGCCGCACCTCAAGCGTGCGCTGGCCGGCGAAGCCGACGTGCATCAGCGTGAAGCCGTGACGGCCAGTGGTCGCCGGGTGCTGGAAGGGCGCTTTGTTCCGGACTTCGACACAAAAGGCGCGGTGATCGGCGTATTCGTGCTGGTCAACGACATCACCGCGCTGAAGGATGCGGAACGCGCCGCCACCAAGGCCCGTCTGGCGATCGAGCGCATGGTTGAATCGGCGCATGACGCTGTGGTCACCACCGACGGCCGGCAGCGGGTACTGATCTTCAATCGCGCGGCCGAAAAGATGTTCGGTTTCGACGCGGCGGCCATCCGCGGCCAGCCGGTTGAACGGCTGCTGCCGGGCCCGATGCGCAATGGCTTTGCGGCCTGCGAAGCCTTTCCGGCCGTTCCGGCACAGGGCGCGCAACATCTGCTCGCAGGCGATCATATCGCCTGCGGCCGGCGGCGTGACGGCAGCGAGTTTCCGGTCGAAGCCTCGATCTCGCGGGTCGATGGCGCCGGCGGGGTTGAACTGACGGCGATCATGCGCGACATCACCGAGCGTGTGAAGGCGGAACGGACGCTCGCGGCAACGGTGTCGATGTTGCGCGAGACGGTCGAGCACATGCCGGTCGGCGTTCTGGTAGTCGATGCGCAACTCAACATTCTGGCCTTCAACGAGCGGCTGGAGGCGATCGTCGGCCTGCCACCGGGCCTGCTCGCGGTCGGTGATCCGATGGAAAAGTACTACCGCTTCAATGCCGGTCGCGGCGAATATGGCGCCGGTGACATCGAGCAGCACGTCGAACGCCGCCTGGGCCTGGCCAGGCGCGCTGAAGCGCACTGCTTCGAACGCCAGCGCGCCGACGGCAGCACGCTTGAAATTCGCGGCGCACCGGTGCCCGGCGGCGGCTTTGTCACGGTGTATACCGATGTCACCGCGCGTCACGAGGAGGCGCGCCGCCTGACCGCCGCGCGCGAACATGCCGAGAGCGCGGCGCGCGCCAAGAGCGAATTCCTGGCGACCATGAGCCATGAAGTGCGCACGCCGATGAACGGCGTACTGGGCCTGGCCGACCTGCTGCTCGATACCGAACTGTCGGCCGACCAGCGCGACTATGTCGAGACCATCCAGCGATCCGGGCAAGCCCTGCTGGAGATCCTCAATGACATTCTCGATCTGTCGAAAATCGAGGCCGGAAAACTGGAACTCGAGTCGATCGCCTTCGATCCGCTGCAGACGATGAACGACGTGCTGGCCCTGTCCGGCCCGCGCGCCGCGGCCAAGGGCCTGTTGCTCGATGCGGTGGCGGCGCCAGACCTGCCGCGCGACTTGATCGGCGACCCCGGCCGCCTGCGCCAGGTGGTCGGCAACCTGCTCGGCAATTCAATCAAGTTCACCGACAGCGGGCAGGTGCAGGTTCGCGCGGACGTGGCGGAGGTCGATGGCGACGACGTGTTGCTGCGGTACACCGTCAGCGATACCGGCATCGGCATGACCGCGGAACAGCGCGCGCGCCTGTTCCTGCCGTTTTCCCAGGCCGATGCCTCGACCACCCGGCGTTTCGGCGGCACCGGGCTGGGGCTGGCGATCTGTCGCCGCCTGGTTGAAATGATGGGCGGCGCCATCACGGTGCAAAGCGAGCCCGGGAAAGGCTCCAGCTTCAGTTTCACCGTGCGCTGCCAGCGTGCCGGCGCCGGCACCAGCCGCGCGCTGATCAGTGATGCCCACGCAGCACGCCGTTTCATCGGGCGGGTACTGGTGGTCGAGGACAACGTGGTCAATCGCAAGGTCGCACGCGCCACCCTGAAGGGCTTCGGCATCGAAGTTCTGGAGGCGGAGAACGGCAGCCTCGCGCTTGACCTGGTGGGGCGCGAGAAAATTGATTTGATCCTGATGGACATGCACATGCCGGTGATGGACGGCCTTACGGCGACGCGGTGGATCCGGGGCGCGGAAGCCGCCGGCGAACTCGCCGGCCGCCGGCCGATCGTCGCGATGACCGCCAATGTGTTGCGCGAAGCGGTCGATGCCTGTCGGGAGTCCGGGATGGACGACTTCCTGCCCAAGCCGTTCGCGCGCGGCCAGTTGGTTGACATGCTCGCTCGCTGGCTGGGGCAGGGTGAAGCGCGGCCACTGGTGGTCGCAAGCATGCCGGAGTCGCACGCCGGCGCCGCGGCGCAGCTTGCGGCAGCCGGCAGCGATCCCGAGTCGCAGGTCGCCGCGACGTCAGCACCTGCGGTTCCAGGCCCTAGCGCCGTGCGAACCGCCGGTCCGGCGATCGACGCGGCCTTGTTCGCGCAACTGGCCGAGACCATGGGCGACGAGTTGCCGGTACTGATCGATGATTTCGTCGCCAGCACGCGCGCCATGTTCGGCGACCTCGTGCTGTCTTCGATGCTTGCCGATCCCAAGGTGGTGACGCGGCACGCGCACACGCTCAAATCGAGCGCGGCGATGCTCGGCGCGATGCCGCTGGCAAGGATGGCACGCGAACTCGAAGCGGCGACCAAGCGCGGCGAACTTGCCGCCCTGGCGCCGGCACTGCTAGAAATGCAACCCGAATTCGAGCGCATCTGCGGCGAACTCGCAACCAGCGGCCACGACGTGGCGGAAGGCGCGAATGCCTGACGCCCGCATGCCCAACGCGCTGGTGGTCGACGACGACATCACCGGCCGCAGCTTCCTGGGCGCCCTGCTCAAGCGCGCCGGCTATGCCGTCGAGGTCGCCGCCAGCGGCGAAGCCGCCCTGGCGATGTTCCAGCCAGGCGCATTCGATGTGGTGTTCATGGACCTCCTGATGCCGGGGATCGACGGCATCGAGACCACCCGCCGGCTGAAGCGGATCTCGGGCACCACCTTCACGCCGGTCATTTTCGTCACCGGCGCCGCCGACGAGGACAGCCTGGTGCGGGCGATCGAGGCCGGTGGCGATGACTTTCTCGGCATGCCGGTGACCCCGGCGATCCTGCTGGCCAAGCTGTCGGCGATGGAGCGGATTCGTCGCGTGCATGCGCGCACCCAGGCACTCTATGCACGGGTGATCGAGGATCAGGAACTGGCGCGCGAGGTATTTGAGCGCGCGGTGACGCGGCGCGCATTCACCTCGCCGGCATTGCGCTCGCGCCTGGTTCCGGCCGAGGTGTTTATCGGCGATTTTCTGCTGGGCGGGCTTGCCGGCGCTGGCGCCGGGATACCCGCGCGGGGGCCTGAAGCGCTGCATGAATTCCGCCGCGGCACGCCGTTCGCCGACGACGTGACCGTGGTTGAGTTGGCCCTTGTACCGGCCTTGTTCGAATCGACCGCCAGCGCCGCTGGCGGCAAGGGGCTGGCGCGGCCCACAGCGGAGGTAACATGAAAATTCTGGTCATCGATGACAGTTCCAGCCAGCGCTACTTCCTGTGCGCCTACCTGGCCCGGCTCGGCCACGAGGTGCTGCAGGCCGTCGACGGCCGTCAAGGCATCGATTTGTTCAACAGCGGCGATCCGGATCTGATCCTGCTCGACGTGATGATGCCCGGCATCGATGGTTTCGAGACCGCGCGGGTGATTCGCGGTAGCGGCGACCAATGGGTGCCGATCATTTTCCTGTCGGGTTGCGCCGACAGCGGCGACATCGAGACCGGCATCGATGCCGGCGGTGACGACTACCTGACCAAACCGGTCGATCCGAAAGTGCTTGAAGCGAAAATCCGCTCGATGACGCGGATCGCGCAGATGCGCCGCCAACTGGTGGCCCGCGGCGATGAATTGCGCGCCGCCAACGCGGCTCTGCTGCGCTTGGTCGACATGGATGGTCTGACCGGCATCGCCAACCGTCGACACCTCGATCGCAAATTGTCCGAGGAGATCAGCCGGTGTGGCCGCAATCACGTTTCGTTGTCGGTGATCCTGATTGATATCGATCATTTCAAGCGTTTCAACGACAGCCATGGCCATCTGGCCGGCGACGAATGCCTGAAACAGGTGGCGCGGGTGCTTGAACGTGAAATGTTGCGACCCTCCGACCTGGCGGCGCGCTATGGCGGCGAGGAATTCTGCGTGGTGCTGCCGGAGACCGATTGCGCGGGTGCCCTGCAGGTTGCCGAGCGCATGCGCGCCGCCGTCGCGGCACTGAAATTGACAGGGGTGGGCGTTACCGGGGTTGCAACTGCCGAGCCCGAGGCCGTTGCCACCGCCAGCTTCGGTGTCGCCGCCACCGTGCCCTCCGCGCGCACCACCGCACAATCGCTGCTGGCTGCCGCCGATGCCGCACTGTATCGGGCCAAGGCCGGCGGTCGCGACATGGTGTGCCATTCGCGCCTGCCGGTGATCCCCGGCGCGGTGGCGGCGCCGGGCAACTACCTGATCCAGTAAACTTGCGGCCTCGCCCCGATGGTGGATCGTCTGGCCGGGCTGGCGCAATGCCCGTGGCACGACACCTTGACTCGAATGCAAAATCCCGGCGCCGGCGAGCGCGCTGACGCTGACGAACTGTCTGACAGGGACCTGACCGCACGCGCCGCGCCGGTGGTGCGCATGTTGTTGCGCTCGCTTCTGATCGGCATGCCGCTACTGGCCCTGCTGCTGTGGCCCGCGGGATACCGGCACGAAGCGGTCGCTGCCTGGACGATGAGCGGCGTGATCGCGCTGCTTTACCTGATGCTGGCGCGCGGTCGGGTGCGCGCTGCGTTTTGCGGCCTGGTGCTGGCGTTGATCGTGTATGCGGTGGTGGCCACCGCAACCTTCGGTTCGATTCGCGGCACCGGCATCTACGCGCTGTTCGGGGCGGTGTTTGTGGCCGGCATCCTGTTTGGACGAGGCGCGCTGGTGCTGACCGTGATCGCCTGTGTCATCTCGCTCGGTGCCCTGATCGTCGCCGAACGAAGCGGCTTCCTGGGGACGACGCCGGACTTCACCGTCGGCGCCATGCAGTGGATCAATCACGCGGTGGTGCTTGGCCTGTTGGGCCTGAACATCGGCTTTGTCCGTTCGCTGGTGATCACCTCGCTTGCGCGCGCCGACGCCGAAGCGGCGGAACGACGGCGCGCCGAGCAGGCCCTGGGCAGCAGCGAACAGCTGTTTGGCGCCCTGTTCCGCGACAGCCCGGCGGCATTGATCGTGATTCGCCGCGGCGATGGCGAGATCGTCGAAATCAACCAGGCCTATGAAGCGACTTTCGGGGTCCACCGCGCCGACATCGTCGGCCGCAGGGCCGTCGAGGTGGACCTGTGGAGCGGTGCCGGTGAACGTGACGCCCTGCTCGCCGAAATCGCGACCAGTGGACGGATCGCCGGGCGCCGCATGCGTTTCCGGCGCAGCAGCGGCGTGCTGTTCGAATCCATCGTGTCGACCGCCACGCTGGACTGGCGCGGCGCGGCCCACCATTTTTCCAGCATCACCGATGTCAGCGCCGAGGCCGCCGCGAACCACGCCTTGCAGCAAAGCGAGGAGCGATTTTCGAAAGCGTTCGACTTCAGCCCGATCGGCCTGATCATCACCCGCGAGTGCGACGGCCGCTACATCGAAGTCAACAGCGCCGAGGAACGCACGCTTGGGCATGCGCGCGCCACCCTGTTGGGCCGCACCTCGCTGGAGGTCGGTCCGTGGCGGTCGCCGGAGCATCGGCGCCAGTTCATCGACCTGGTGCGGCGCGATGGCCGGGCCCTGGGTTATGACACCTTGTTGCGCAACAAGGCCGGCGAACTGGTGGACTGTCGCCTGTTCGCCGAGCGCATCGAGATGAACGGCGAGGCCTGCGTGCTGACAGCGACGATCAACGTATCGGAGCAGAAGCGCCAGGAATCGCTGATCCTGCAGATCGCGCGCGGCGTGTCGGCGGAAACCGGGCCCGAGTTCTTTCGCTCGCTGGCGCTGCACCTGGGCGCCGCGACCGGGGCGGCATGCGTGCTGATCGCCGAAGTCGGCCCCGCGGGCCGTCTTGATGTGCTGGCTTGCAGGAATGGCGGTGTCGACGCGACTCCGGCGGCGCCGCTCGATGTGCAGTCGTTCGGCCTGGCGCCGATTCTGGGCAGTGGCGGGGTGCTGGTCGACGCGGCCGCGGCGGCATTTGGTGGCGCCGGCGATCCGCTGGGCATCAGCGGCATGCGCGGCGTGGCGCTGGCCTGCCTGGCCGCGCCGGACGGTGTGGCCGTCGGCGTACTGTGCGCGTTTGCGCCGGCGCCGTTCGCCGAGCCGTCGCGGGTCGAAGCGCTGTTCCGGATCTTCGCCGCGCGCACCCAGGCGGAGCTGATGCGCCTGCGCGCCGAACGCGCCCTGCTGGCGATCAATCGCGACCTGGAGGCGCGCGTCGGCGAGCGCACCGCCCAACTGCAGGAGGCGATTCGTGAACTCGAGGCGTTCTCCTATTCGGTGGCCCACGATCTGCGCGCGCCCCTGCGTGCGATCGACGGGTTCCTCAATATGCTGGTCGAAAACGCGGCCGGCAAGCTGGCAGCCGACGACCGTGCATTGATGGACCGGATCGTCGCCAACTGCGCCCGGATGAACACGCTGATCAGCGACTTGCTCGACCTGTCGCGCATCAGCCGGATCGAAGTGCGGCGCGAGCGGGTTGATTTGAGCGGGATCGCACGTGATGTGATCGGCCAGTTGCAGCAGGCCGCACCGCAGCGAGTGGTGCGATCGAGTGTCGCCGACGGCCTGGCGGCGCATTGCGACCCGGCCCTGGCGCGCATTGTGCTGACCAACCTGCTGGGCAATGCATGGAAGTTTTCAGCCGCTTCACAGCCGCCGACCATCGAGTTCGGCGCAACCGTGGGTGACGCCGGGCGCACGGTGTTTTTCGTGCGCGACAATGGCGTCGGTTTCGACATGCGCTTTGTCGACAAGCTGTTCATACCGTTCCAGCGCCTGCATCGTCGCGATGAATTCGACGGCTCCGGCATCGGTCTGGTGATTGTGGCGCGCATCGTTGCGCGACATGGCGGCCGGGTTGAAGCGGAAGCCGCGCCAGGGCTTGGCGCGACCTTCCGGTTCACTCTTGAGGCAAACGCATGAGCAGGGGATCGCGATGACAGATGCTGTTTCAGCGGGAAGCCCGCGAATGATCGATGGCGAGTCGGCGCCGGGCGAGTTGTTGGTGGCCGATATCGGCGGTACCCGCATGCGCGTCGGGCTGGCGGCGGCCAGCGGCGAACTGCACGATATACAGGTATTCGACTGCGCCGCCTACGCCACACCGCTGGCGGCCTTCGCCGCCTATCTGGCGAGTGTTTCCGCATGCCCGCGCGCCGCCTGCCTGGCCGTGGCAGGCCCGGTCGACGGCGACCTGGTGGCGTTTACCAACAGCCGGTGGCGCTTTTCGCAAGCCGAACTGCGTAGCGCACTGCAGCTTGAGCGCCTGCTGGTGCGCAACGACTTCGAAGCCCTTGCCCTGGCCTTGCCGTTCCTGCGGGCAGAGGACCTGCACCCGATTGGCGGCGGTGCCGCGCGCGCCGACAGCCCGCGCCTGGTGCTCGGGCCGGGCACCGGGTTGGGCGTGGCGACCCTGGTGCCGCACGCCGGCGCCTGGATCGCGCTGCCCGGCGAAGGCGGTCATGCCGGTTTCGCGCCGCAGGACCGGATCGAGACTGCCATCGCCGGTGTGTTGCGTCGCTCCTCGCCGCGGCTGTGTAATGAATCGATCCTGTCCGGGTCCGGGCTGGAAGCCGTGTACCAGGCACTGGCGGTGATTGAAGGCGACCGGCCGGTGCGACTCGATGCGGTGGCGATCGGTACAGCGGCGCTCGCCGCAAGCGATTCGCGGGCCTTGCGCGCGGTCGACGTGTTCTGCGCGGTCCTGGGCTCGGTGGCTGGCGACATGGCGCTGATCACCGGCGCGCGTGGCGGCGTCCATGTCGGCGGCGGCATCGCGCTGCGGCTGTTGCCCTTGCTTGACCGCAGCCGCTTCCGCGCGCGTTTCGAAGACAAGGCGCCGCAGCGCGCCTACGTGGCGGCGATTCCGACCGCCGTGATCATTGCCGAAACGCCGGCCTTGCTGGGCGCCCTCGCTGCACTGCGCGTGGGCTGAACCCGGCGCGCCCGGCGACCGGCAGCCGCGGGCGCTCAGCCGCGTCCGGCGTCGCGCATGCTTTGCACCAGTGTGGCCCAGCGCGGATCGGTGGCCAGGTCTTCGAGCGTGATGGACAGCTTGCGGCGCCAGTTCGGATACTCGCGATAGGTGCCGGGAATATTGACCGGCGCGGTCTCGCTGGTGATGTCGTCGAGTTGTACCAGTGCCAGCATCGCATTGCAGCGTGCCACCGTGGCGTGCAGGGCGGCAGCCACCGCATCGCAGGCAGCGCTGCCTGCGGGCGTGCCGTCGCTTGCGCCATCGGGCGTGGCGTTGGCCGGTCGCAGGTCGAGCTCATCGAACAGGTTGAGCAGGCCCTGGCGTTCCGGCACCCGGCGCGCCGCTTCGGCGGCGTGCATGGCGGCGTCGGGAAACAGTCCGAGCGCCGCGCGCCGTTCGATATCGTCGCCACGCCAGTACTCCGCGATGGTCGCCATGTCATGCGTGGCCACTGTCGCCAGCGCCTGTGCCGGATACTCCCAGGGCCGCTTGAACGAGCCGTCGCCGGCCCAGTGGCGCTCGAACATCAGCACACGATAGGAGAGAAAGCCGCGCTCGGCCAGGGCCTCGCGAAACCCGTCGGGCACCGAACCCAGGTCTTCACCGATCACCATGCATTGGTGCTGCCGGCTTTCGCGGGCGACGATTGCGGCCAGTACGTCGAAGCGATTGCGCACATAGCCGCCGGCGGCGCCGCGCATGCCGGCCGGTATCCAGAACAGGCGCGTCAGGGCCATCACATGGTCGATGCGCAGGGCGCCGGCGGCGCGCATGTTGGCCTTCAGCAGGTCCGCGAACGGCGCATGGGAGCGCGCCGCGAGGACCCGCGGCTGCCACGGCGGCAAGCCCCAGTCCTGGCCCTCGCGATTGAGCATGTCGGGCGGCGCGCCGACGCTGGCGCCGGCGGCGATCAGCGCCTGATCGCTCCAGCATTCGGCGCCGTCGTCAGCGGCGCCGACGGCCAGGTCGCGATACAGGCCGATGCGCATGCCGGCGGCCCGCGCGGCGCCGGCGGCGGCGTCGAGTTGCAGTTCGGCCTGCCATTGCAGATAAAACTGGAATTCGACGCGCGCCGCATGGGCCCGGCGAAACTCGCGCAGACCCTGGCTGTCGGGGTCGCGCCACTCGGCCGGCCAGTCGCGCCAGCCGGGCAGGACGCCGTCGCGTTCGAAGAGCCACAGGCGCAGTGCTTCGAAGGTGGCGAAGCGTTCCAGCGACCGGCCGCCGCTGGCAATGAAGGCCGCATATGCAGCGCCGCGCGCACCACTGCTCCCGCTTTGCCGGAAATGCTCGAACAGCAGTTGCAATACCGGCAATTTGAGTGCGCTGACCGCGGCGTGATCGACCAGCGTGGCTTGCCGTGCGACGGCGAGGTCGGCCTGGAAGGCCGGCGTGGCGACCAGTGCCCGTGCGCTGCCGCAGTCGGCGAAGTCGGCGATCGCTTCGACCTCCAGGTACATCGGATCAAGGGCCAGGCGTGACGACGGTGCATACGGGCTGGCCTCGTCAGGGCGGGCCAGGTGGCGCGCATGCAGTGGATTGAGCCCGATCAGCGCGGCGCCGGCGTGACCGGCGAGGGTGGCAATGCGTGCCAGGTCGCCGAAATCACCGATGCCCCAATCGCGCGCCGAGCGCAGCGAATAAAGCTGGACCGCCAGTCCCCAGCAGCGGCCGCCGTCGGCCAGGAACGCCGGCAGGTAGCAGCGCTCGGGCGGCGGCGGCGGTTCGGGACGGGCCTGCTCCAGTGCCTGCGCCTGGCCGTCGGGGTCATGATCGGGATCGAAGCCCTGGGCGCGCAACAGCGCGCGTGCGGTTTCTTCGGTCAGATCACGGCGCTGTCCGAGACCGTCCCAGTAGCCGGGTTCGATGCCGGCGGCGCCGGCCAGCCGACGCCAGGCTTCACTCATCGGCCTGCCCGGCCGGCGCCGGTGAGGACGCCAGCAGCAATAGTGTTTCCGGCGGCAACTCGAGCGCTTCGCCAGCGCCGCCGCCGGCCGCGCCGGAGGAATCGAGCAGCAACTGCCATGCGCCGCCCGGCGCCCCTGGCAACTGAAACCGGACCGCCAGAGCGCCGGCGTTGAGCAGCACCAGCAGGGCCGACTCGGAGCGGTCGATCCGTCCCAGCTGGAAGCCGAAGCTGCGGTTGTCGCGGTGATTCCAATCGCTCTCGGTCATCGGCTCGCCGCGGCGGCTGAGCCAGGCGACGTCAGGTTCGCCCAGGGCGGTGGGTGAACCGTCGAACCAGCGATCGCGCCGCAGCGCCGGGTGGCTGCGCCGCAGGCGAGCGAGCCGCCCGCTGAATTCACGCAGCGAAGCATCGGCGCCGTCCCAGTCGATCCAGGTCAGCGGATTGTCCTGACAGTAGGCATTGTTGTTGCCGTCCTGGGTGCGGCCGCAATCGTCGCCCGCCGGCAGCATCGGCACGCCCTGCGAAACGAACAGCGTGGCCAGCATGGCGCGCACCAGGCGCCGCCGCCGTGACAGCACCCGCGGATCGGTTGACGGACCCTCGACGCCGCAATTGATGCTTCGATTGTCGTTGTTGCCGTCCGCGTTGTCCTGGCCGTTGGCCTGATTGTGCTTTTCCTCGTAGGCAACCAGGTCGGCCAGGGTGAAGCCATCGTGCGCGGTGACGAAATTGATGCTGGCCTGGGGCATCCGCCCAGCGTGGCGAAACAGGTCGGAGGAAGCGGCGATGCGGCGCGCTAGTTCGCCGCAGCCGACGCCGGCGGTGAGCCAGAAACCCCGCACCGCATCGCGATAGCGATCATTCCATTCTGCAAACCCGGCCGGGAAGCGACCGGTCTCCCAGGTCGCGATGTCCCACGGCTCGGCGATCAGCTTCACCTCGGCCAAGCAGGGGTCCTGGCGCAAGGTGGTGAGGAAGGCGGCGGCGGTGTCGAAGCCGCCGGCGGGGCCGCGCGCCAGGGCGGTCGCGAGGTCGAAGCGGAAGCCGTCGACGCCCATCTCGCACACCCAGTAGCGCAGCGAGTCCATCACCATCTGCAGCACCCGCGGGTGGCCCAAGTCGAGGGTGTTGCCGCAGCCGCTCAGGTCGGCGTAGCGGCGCGCGTCGCCGGCGGCGAGTCGGTAATAGCTGGCATTGTCGATGCCGCGCCAGGCCAGGGTCGGGCCCCGCGGGTCGCCCTCGGCGGTGTGGTTGTAGACGACGTCGAGGATCACTTCGAGACCGGCATCGTGCAAGGCACGGACCATGGCGCGAAACTCGGTGGCCGGGTCGGCGCCGCCGGCATAGCGGGCTGCCGGGGCGAAGTAGCCGATGGTGTTGTAGCCCCAGTAGTTGACCTGCTCGTTGTGCACCAGCATGCGTTCGTCGATGAATTCGTGCACCGGCAGCAGTTCGACCGCGGTGGCCCCGGATGCGAGCAGGCACGCGATCGAGGCGGGATGGGCGAAGCCGGCGTAGGTTCCGCGCAGGTGCGCCGGCACCTGGGGGTTCATCATGGTGTAACCCTTGACATGGGCTTCGCAGATCACCGTGTCGCGCCAGGCGGTGCGCGGGCGGCGCGGCGCGTCTTGCGCGGCAAGCGGGGCGGCCACTTGCGCGCGCGGCATCGCCCAGGCGTTGTCGCGGCGGTCGAACGAGAGGTCGCCGCGGGCGTGGCCGACGCGCCACGCGCAATGGGCGTCGGTCCAGCGGAACTGGCCGGTGAACGCGCGTGCATAGGGGTCGAGCAGGAGCTTGTGCGGATTGAAGCGATGACCTTGCTCGGGTGCGTAGGGGCCATCGACCCGGTAGCCGTAGGCCAGGCCGGGGCGCGCTTCCGGCAGGTAGACGTGCCACACGCAGTCGGTGCATTCGGTGATCGCGATGCGCGCGACTTCGCGCCCGTCATCGCGGTCGAACAGGCATAGTTCGACGCGCTCGGCATGCGCCGAAAACAGCGCGAAATTGACTCCGCCACCATCCCAGGTGGCCCCCAGCGGGCTGGCGCGGCCGGGCAGGACGCGCCATGGTGCGGCGCGTTCGCGGTGTGCGCGCGAGGCGCTCATGCCGGCCGGGTCCGCCGCCGCGGTCGCATCACGCGCATCATGCGCGCCACTCCAGCAGCACGCAGGCCAGCGGCGGCAGGGTCAGGGTCAGCGAATCGGCACGGCCGTGGCAGGGGGCTGCCACCGAAATGACAGCGCCGCCGTTGCCGAGATCGGAGCCGCCATACCATGCGGCGTCGGAGTTGAGCACTTCGACATAGCGGCCGGCGCGCGGCACGCCGATCCGGTAGCCGTGCCGCGGCACCGGCGTGAAATTGAGAACCGCCAGCAGCAAGGCGCTGTCGTCGTGACCGCGGCGCACGAAGGCCAGCACGCTCTGCTCGTGATCCTCGAAATCGATCCACTCGAAGCCGCGCGGCTCGCAGTCGCATTCATGCAATGCGGGCAGCGTCCGGTACAGGCGGTTGAGATCGCCCACCAGGCGCTTGACCCCGAGATGGCCGCCATCGGTCAGCGCCGCCCAGTCGAGTTCGCCGTCGTGGTGCCACTCCGCCTGCTGGGCGAATTCGCCGCCCATGAACAACAGCTTCTTGCCCGGGTGGGCCCACATGAAGCCGAAATACAGGCGCAGGTTGGCGAACTGCTGCCAGCGGTCGCCCGGCATCTTGGCCAGCAGCGAACCCTTGCCGTGAACCACCTCGTCGTGCGACAGCGGCAGCACGAAGTTCTCGTCGAAGGCGTAGATCAGGCCGAAGGTGAGCAGCCGGTGATGATGGCGCCGATGCACCGGATCATGCCGCATGTAGGCCAGCGTGTCGTGCATCCAGCCCATGTTCCACTTGTAGGAAAAGCCGAGCCCGCCATGGTCGATCGGGCGCGACACGCCGGGCCAGGCGGTGGATTCCTCGGCGATGCTGACCGCCTGCGGAAAGCCTGCGCCCAGTGCGGCGTTGGTTTCGCGGACAAACTGCACGGCTTCGAGATTCTCGCGGCCGCCATGTACGTTGGCCACCCATTCGCCTGCCGGGCGGCTGTAATCGAGGTAAAGCATCGAGGCCACCGCGTCCACGCGCAGGCCGTCGAGGCCGAAACGCTCGATCCAGTACAGCGCGTTGGCGCACAGAAAGTTGCGCACCTCGTTGCGGCCGTAGTTGTAGATCAGGGTATTCCAGTCGCGGTGCAAGCCCTGGCGCGGATCGGCGTGCTCGTAGAGGTGGGTGCCGTCGAAGCGCGCCAGCGCGTGTGCATCCGACGGAAAATGGCCGGGGACCCAATCGAGCAAAACGCCGATGCCGGCGGCATGAAAGCGCGCCACGAACGCGGCGAATTGCGCCGGCGTGCCGTGGCGCGCGGTCGGCGCGTACAGGCCGGTCGGCTGGTAACCCCAGGAGCCGTCGAACGGGTGCTCAGTCACCGGCAACAGTTCGATGTGGGTGAAGCCGAGTTCCTGCACGTAGGGCAGCAGGCGGTCGGCGATCTCTTCCCAACCCAGGATACGGCCGTGGGCGCCGCGCCGCCACGACGCGGCGTGCAGCTCATAGATCGACAAGGGGCGGTCACGACCCGCGGCCGGTCCCGGCGGAACCGGCGGCAACCCGGGCGCCGCGACGATCGAAGCGGTGGCCGGGCGCAGTTCGCTCTGGCGCGCCAGCGGGTCGGCCTTGTGCGGCAGCAACTCGCCATCGTGACCGAGGATCTCGTACTTGTAGCGCGCCCCGGGGGCCACGCCCGGCAGGAAAATCTCCCACACGCCGCATTCGCGGCGCAGGCGCATCGGATGGCGACGCCCATCCCAGAGATTGAAGTCGCCGACCACCGCGACGCGTTGCGCACCGGGTGCCCACACCGCGAAGCCGGTGCCGTCGATGCCGTCGATGCTGCGCGGCCGGGCGCCCAGCACTTCGTAGAGGCGCGCGTGCTTGCCTTCGGCGATCAGCCAGGCGTCGGCTTCGCCCAAGAGCGGCGCGAAACGGTAGGGGTCGTCGATCAGTTGCGTACCGTCGGCCCAGTGCACGCGCAGCCGATAGTCGCTGCGCTCGGCACGCGCCGCCAGCGGGCCGTCGAACAGGCCGTCCGGATGCACGCGGGGCAGGCTTGCAAGGGGTGCGCCGGCGCGGCTGACCACCTCGACCGCCTGCGCCATCGGCAACAGCGCCGAGACCCACAGGCGGCCGCCGCGATCATGCATGCCGAGCAGGGCGAACGGGTCACCGGCGCGCGCGCCGACCAGGTCGGCAATCGCCTGTGCACTCAGCATCGGCGGGCCCGCCGGCGGGCCGGCGCTGCGCGCAGCACCGGCTGCGGCGCCACTGCGGAGTCGGGCGGGATGGAGCGGGGGCGCACGGGTCTACTGTGTCATCGACTGCACGCGCCAGATGCCGTCGGCGTACTCGCGGATCGTGCGGTCACTGGAAAACGGGCCCATGGCGGCGACATTGCGCACCGCCATCGCGCTCCACGCGGCAGGGTCGGCATACAGCTGGTCGACCCGCTCCTGGGTCTTGACGTAGGCCTGGTAGTCGGCCAGCAGCATGTAGTGATCGCCGTGGTCAAGCAGGCTTTGCACCAGCGGCTGGTAGCGGGTCGCATCATCCGGGCAAAAATGCCCGTCGCCGATCTGCTCCAGCACCTGCGCCAGTTCGGGCTGGGCGGCGTGGATGTCGCGCGGACGGTAGCCGGCGGCGCGGGTGCGTGCGACGTCGTCGGCATGCAGGCCGAATATGAAGATATTGTCGGCGCCGACAGCGTCGCGAATTTCGATGTTGGCGCCGTCTTCGGTACCGATGGTCAGGGCGCCGTTGAGCGCGAGTTTCATGTTGCCGGTGCCCGAGGCTTCGGTGCCGGCGGTTGAAATCTGCTCCGACAGGTCGGCCGCCGGAATGATTATCTTGGCCACCGACACGCCATAGTTCGGCACGAACACCACCTTGAGGCGACCGTCGACGCGCGCATCCTGGTTGACCAGTGCCGCCACATCGTTGATCAGGCGGATCACGAGTTTGGCCATGAAGTAGGCCGAAGCGGCCTTGCCGGCGAAGATCACGGTGCGCGGCACCCAGTCGCGCGTCGGGTCGGCGATGATGCGGTTGTAGCGGGTGATCACGTGCAGCACGTTGAGCAGTTGCCGCTTGTACTCGTGGATCCGCTTGATCTGCACGTCGAACAGCGAATCCGGGCTGACCGCGATGCCCTGAGCGCGGGCGATGTAGTCGGCCAGGCGACGCTTGTTGGCCGCCTTGACGGTGGCGAACTCGGCGCGGAAGCCGGCGTCCGCCGCCAGCGGCAGCAGGGCCTCGAGATGGTCGAGCCGGGCCCGCCACTCCGGCCCGATGCGGCGGTCGATCAGGCGTGACAGGTCGGGGTTGGCCAGCGCCAGCCAGCGCCGCGGCGTGATGCCGTTGGTGCGATTGACCAGGCGACCGGGAAACAGGCGGTCGAAATCGGCGAAGATGGTCTGGCGCAGCAGTTGCGAATGCAGTTGCGATACGCCGTTGACCTTGTGGCTGGCCAGCACCGACAGGTAAGCCATGCGCACGCGGCGGCCATGGCCCTCGTCGATCAGCGAGACGCGCTTCTGCAGTTCGCTGTCGTCGCCATGGTCGCGGCGCACCTGATCGAGAAACAGTTCGTTGATGTCGAAGATGATCTTCATGTGGCGCGGCAGGACCCGCTCCAGCATCGCCACCGGCCAGGTTTCGAGCGCCTCCGGCATCAGCGTGTGGTTGGTGTAGGAGAAGATCCTGGTGACGAGCTTCCAGGCGAGGGTCCACGGGATGTGGCGCTCGTCGACCAGGAGGCGCATCAGTTCGGGCACCGCGATCGCCGGATGGGTGTCGTTGAGATGGATCGCCACCTTGTCGGCCAGTTGTTCGACCCCGGTGTGGGTCTTGAAATAGCGGCGCAACAGATCCTGCAGCGAGGCGCTGACGAAAAAGTATTCCTGCTTCAGGCGCAGTTCGCGGCCGTGCTCGGTACTGTCGTCCGGATACAGCACGCGCGACACGTTTTCCGAGGCGTTCTTGGCCTCGATGGCGGCGGTGTAGTTGCCCTGGTTGAACAAGGACAGGTTGATCACTTCGGTCGAGGTGGCCGACCACAGCCGCAAGGTGTTGACCGCGCTGGTGCCGTAGCCCGGCACCAGGGTGTCGTAGGCCATCGCCAGCACGTCGTCGGTATCGACCCAGTGGGCGTGCTTGTCGCGCAGTTCCACCCGGCCGCCGAAGCGGATGGTGTACTTCACCTCCGGGCGCGCGAACTCCCAGGGGTTGCCGGAGACCAGCCAGTGATCCGGGTATTCGACCTGGCGGCCGTCGACGATGCGCTGCGCGAACATCCCGTATTCATAGCGGATACCATAGCCGAAGCCGGGCAACGCCAGGGTGGCCATCGAATCGAGGAAGCAAGCCGCAAGCCGCCCGAGGCCGCCATTGCCGAGCGCCGGATCAGGTTCCAGGGCCGCAAGTTCGTCGATGTCGAGCCCGAGTTCGCGCAGCGCATCGTGGCACTGATCGTACAGGCCGAGCGCGATCAGCGCGTTCGACAGCGCACGCCCGGGCAAGAATTCCATCGACAGGTAATAGATGCGCTTGACGTTCTGCCGGTACTGGCGCCGTGTGGTGTCCATCCAGCGCTCGACCAGGCGGTCGCGCACCGCCGACGACAGCGCATAGAGCCAGTCGCGCGGCGAGGCGGCGACCGAATCCTTGCCCAGCGTATAGAGCAAATGGTGGGTGATCGACTTGCGCAGCGACTCGGTGTCGCCGGCGGCGGTGTCGACCTGCAGGGCATCATTCTTTTTTTGTGATTCCATGATCGCGGGACCGTTGAAAGCGCGCTTGCGCGCGCGGAAAGGAAAAAAGACACGTCCGCCGGTGCATTCCTGCGCGGCCGGATTGCGGGTTTGGCGACATGAAGATGCGCGCAATGAGCGTGCCAACTTCGGCCCCGGGCGCGAATGGCCCGGCGCATCCGATCCGCGGTTCAGACATGCGGACGCAGCTCGCGGTAGAGCGCCATGTAACGTTGCGCCGAGATTTCCCAGCCCAGGTCAGTGGCCATGGCGGTTCGCTGCATGCGCCGCCAGGCCCGCGGTTGCTGCCATTGCCGCAATACGCGCTCGAAGCTGGCGACCAAGTCATCGACGCGCGGGTGGTCGAATACGAAGCCGGTGGCACCGGGCGCGTCGCCATTTGCGCCGGCGTCGCGCACTGTGTCGGCCAGGCCGCCGGTGCGGCGCACCAGCGGCAGGGTGCCGTAACGCAGGCCGTACATCTGGGTCAGGCCGCAGGGTTCGAAACGAGACGGGACGCCGATCAGGTCGGCGCCGGCGATGAGGCGATGGGCGAGGGCCTCGTCATAGCCCAGGTTTACCGCAACCGTGCCGGGGTGGGCAGCGGCGGCGGCGGCCCATGCGTCCTCGAGCGCGACGTCGCCGCTGCCGAGCAGGGCAAGCTGGCCGCCGGCGGAGAGCCACGCCGGCAGTGCCGCCAGCAGCAGGTCGAGGCCCTTTTGCGGCGTCAGGCGGCTGACGATTCCCAGCAAAGGACCGGACCGCCCGTCGGCCAGACCCATTTCCGCGCACAGCGCGCGCCGGCACTGCGCCTTGCCATCAAGGGTGTCGGCATCATAAGTGGCCGCCAGCGCCGGGTCGCGGTGCGGATTCCAGTCAGCGGTGGCGATGCCGTTGAGGATGCCGCGCAGTGCGCCGACCCGCGAATGCAGCAGCCCCTCCATCCCGAACCCTTGCTCCGCACCCTGGATCTCGCTGGCATAGGTCGGACTAACGGTGGTGATGCGGTCGGCATAAAACAGGCCGGCCTTCATGAAGTTGAGCTGGCCGTGAAATTCCAGGCCGTGCATCGAGAAGAAATGCGCCGGCAGTTCGAGAGACGGGAATTCGGTGGCCTCGAATTGTCCCTGATAGGCCAGGTTGTGCACCGTGAACACGCTGCCCGGACCGGCGCCGCCGCGCGCGCGCAGATAGGCG
>JANPGJ010000217.1:0-25540 GCA_031423955.1 Burkholderiales bacterium | reverse complement strand
TCGATCGCCGGTTTGACCCGCGGCAGCAGCGCCGCGCATATCGCACGCGCTGCGCTCGAGGCGATCGCGTTCCAGTCGGCCGACCTGGTGGCGGCAATGCAGGCCGATTCCGGCGTCACGCTGGCTGAGCTGAGGGTCGATGGCGGCGCGACCGCCAACAACCTGCTGATGCAGTTCCAGGCCGACCTTCTTGGTGTGCCGGTGGTGCGGCCGAAGGTGCTGGAGACCACCGCCCTGGGTGCCGCCTATTTGGCCGGGCTGGCGGTAGGTTTCTGGAAGGACCAGGCGGAGATCGCGAGCCTGTGGCAACGCGATGCCACCTTTGAGCCCGCGATGGGCATTGATCAGCGCAGCGAGCGCCTGGCGTTTTGGCAGCGCGCCGTGCAACGCGCGCGGAGTGCTGGATGACCCGCTGTCGGTACCACACGGACCAGACCTTGGCCGCTTGAAACGAAGACGGGCGCCTGAGCGCCCGTCTTGAACAACGAAGGCGGCTGTCTATTTATGCTTGCGCCGAGCCGACGCGAACAAGGCAGCAAAACCGAGAAAAGCCAGACCAGCAGGTTCAGGAACGCGATTGCCACCCGCCGCATCGGTGAATCGGAAGTTGTCCAGCGCAAATGCAAACGTGCTGTCGCCATTGCCGTCGATGATCACCGAAGTGATGTCGGTCGCATCGCTCTGGAAGCCAAAAAATCCGTCACCACTGATGCTGAAATTGCCAGAGTACGCCGGGCCGCTGGCGAAATTGACGGTGATATCGAAGTTCGATCCCATCAAGCCATTGGTATCGAAACCGAAAGCACCGGCCGCACTGTCGAACGCGACATTCAAACGGCGATTCGGGTCACCGCCATAGAAACCGTCCAGAAACCCACCTACAAATCCGCCACCAGCGTCAATGTTGAAAAAGAAACTGTTGCCAATTGGCGTTGAATAGGTGACACCGGTCTTGATATCGCCAGGCGCAATACCGATACCGGGCAGATTGGTGCTCGAATTCAGTATGCCGGTCGAGATCGGGAAATGGCTGGTATTTGTAAAGTCCTCAACGGTCTCGGTCGCGGCGCCAATCGCGGATTGATATGCGCCCAGATTGCCAAACGTTGAAATCGCGCCGGCGCTTGCGCTCGCGCTGGCTGCCGTCAGTACGAGCGCGGTGACTAGATGTTTCATTTAGGCCTCACTACGAAGAATTGGAATTGGAATTGGATGTTTCATGAGCGGCTTGCTTGTTACACCGCTCACGAAAAAAGACAACGATGGACGTTATGCAAAGTTTGGACCACTCAAAATAAAAATAGCAAGTATTTGATACTTATCATCTTTTAGTGAATTCTGAAATACAACACGCCCTCCTCGACGACACAATGTAAAATTTTCCGACAGTCTGATTGGGACACTTGCTTCACCGGAATTGCTCGAAAGCTCCCATTCCAATGCCTGCGCGTGCCGGGCTCACACTATCGCGATTCGACTTTGCCAATCTGCTTCACCACATCCGCCATCTTTTTCGCGTCCTTGTCAAAGAACAAGCGAAACTCAGCCTGATCGAGATACTGGATCGGCTGACCCGCACCTTCCATCACCTGCCTGAACTGCGGGTCGGCCACCGCCTGCCGCACCGCGTCGCGCAACTGGCGAATCACCGTCTCCGGCGTACTGGTCGGCACGAACACCCCGGCCCAGATGTAGAACTCGTTGTCGATCCCCAGTTCCTTGAAGGTCGGAACCTCTGGCAGCGCCGGATGGCGTTTTTCGCCCCAGGAGGCAAGCGCGCGCAGTTTGCCGGCCTTGATGTGCTGCAGCACCGGGCCGGGCCCGGATGCCAGCGCCTCCACCTGCCCACCGAGAATCGCGGTCACCGCCGGTCCGCCGCCCTGGTAGGGAATGTGGAACAACCTGGTACCGGTGGCGATCGACAGCATTTCCATCGGCGTATGCAGGGCGCTGTAATAGCCCGAGGAAGCGTAGTTGATCTTGCCCGGGTTGGCGCGCGCGCCCTCGAGAAAATCCTTGACCGTTCTGTAGGGCGACTCGGCGCGCACCACCAGCACGGTGGGATCGGCCGAGACCAGCGCCACCGGCACCAGTTGGTCGAGCGTATAGCCCGGTGCGCGGCCATTGACACGGTCGGCCTCGGGCAGGATCGTCACGCTCGACAGCGCCATCAGCAAGGTGTAACCGTCGGCACGTGCTTTCGCCACCAGCGCATTGCCGACCGCGCCGCCGGCGCCCGGCTTGTTTTCCACCAGCACCTTCTGCTTCAGGATTTTTTCCAGCGCCACCGCCATCGGCCGCGCTGTCAGGTCGGCCACGCCGCCGGGCGGAAACGCCACCACCATGCTGATCGGCCGCGCGAGAGGCCAGGCCTCCTGCGCCATCAGCGGCGCCGCCTGCAGCCACAACCCAAGAATGCAAAGCAATTGGCGCATGTCGGTCTCCTGCCGGTCGTTGGTGAATTTGCAGGCATTGTATCGAGCAGCCTGCACATTGCGCGGCACCCGGGTGTTCTGGCGTGCCGCGCAACGCAGTAGAATCGGCGTCCGACAGCGCAGCATGCGGTTGCGCCGCACCCACCAACGGTCGTCCAAGCGTGAACCAGTCCGAAGCCAAACCCCGACCGATCCCGCCGCTGTTGCTTGTCGATGACAGCGCCGAGGAACTGCTGTTGATGCAAATCGGTCTGAAACGCGCCGGTGTCACCGTACCGCAAGTGGCGGTCAACAGCGGGGAGGAAGCGCTTGAATACCTGCTCGGTCGCGGCGCATATGCCGGACGCGACACCAGCATCCTGCCGCGCCTGACCTTGATGGACCTCAACATGCCGGGCAAGTCGGGCCTCGACGTGCTGCGCGAAATTCGTGCCCAGCCGAACCTGGCGGCAATGAAAGTGGTGATGTTCTCAGCGTCCGACGCGCCAGGCGACATCGTGCTGGCGCATGACGTGGGCGCCAATTCCTTCATTTGCAAGCCGCTGACCGCGACCGGCATGCAGGATGTGATTCGCCAGATTCGCGAGCGCTGGCTTGACGTCGACCTGGTGGTCAAGCCGCAGTCGGGCGACAACGGAACCGGCTGACCTGGAGGCGCGCACGGGCGCCGGAAACACCGGGCGCGATGGCAGTCGTGGCGGGCGCGCTAGGTGATTCCGCTAAAATGCGCCTTTGATTTTTTAGCTGCGGCCAATGCTCACGTTTCAGCAAATCATCCTGCGCCTGCAGGAGTATTGGGGGGCACAGGGCTGCGCGCTGCTGCAGCCCTACGACATGGAAGTCGGCGCCGGCACCTCGCATACGGCGACATTTTTGCGCGCCATCGGCCCCGAGCCGTGGAAGGCCGCCTACGTGCAGCCGAGCCGCCGCCCGAAGGACGGGCGCTATGGCGAAAATCCCAACCGCATGCAGCACTACTACCAGTATCAGGTGGTGCTCAAACCGGCGCCAGCCGACATTCTTGACCTCTACCTCGGCTCGCTCAAGGCGCTCGGCTTCGACCTCCAGGCCAACGACATCCGCTTTGTCGAAGACGATTGGGAAAACCCGACGCTTGGCGCCTGGGGCCTGGGCTGGGAGGTCTGGCTCAACGGCATGGAAGTCACGCAGTTCACTTATTTCCAGCAAGTCGGCGGCATCGGCTGCAAGCCGGTCACCGGAGAAATCACCTATGGCCTTGAGCGTCTTGCCATGTACCTGCAGGGCAAGGAGCGGGTGTTCGACCTGGTCTGGACCGAGGGCCTCTCCTATGGTGACGTTTACCTGCAGAATGAACAGGAGCAATCGGCCTACAACTTCGAGCACAGCGATGTCGAATTTCTTCTCTCCGCGTTCGGCGCCCACGAGAAGCAGGCGCGCCACCTGATCGAACGCTCGCTCGCGCTGCCCGCCTATGAGCAGGTGCTAAAGGCAGCGCATACCTTCAACCTGCTCGACGCGCGCGGCGCGATCTCGGTGACCGAGCGCGCCGCCTATATCGGGCGCATCCGCAACCTGGCGCGCAGCGTCGCCCAAAGTTATCTGGAAAGCCGGGCCCGGCTCGGGTTTCCGCTGGCGCCCAGGGCATGGGCCGGGGAAGTTCTGGCACACCTGGAAAAGAAGGCCGCCTGATGGCCCGCCAAAATCTGCTGGTCGAATTGTTTGTTGAAGAACTGCCGCCAAAAGCACTGAACAAGCTCGGCGAGGCGTTCGCCGCCGGTGTGGCCGAAAGCCTGAAAGCGCAAGGGCTGGCAGCCGCCGACGCCGCCGTGACCGCATTCGCATCGCCGCGTCGGCTTGCGGTGCATGTGGGCGCGGTGGCCAGTCAGGCCGCTGATCGTTCGCAATCACAGAAGTTGATGCCGGTCGCGGTCGGTTTCGACGCGCAAGGCACGCCAACGCCGGCTTTGTTGAAGCGGCTGTCAAGCATCGGCGCCGCGCCTGAAGCAGCCGCCGGTCTCGAACGCCGCCATGACGGCAAGGCCCTGACCCTGTTCATCAACAGCACGATGCCCGGTGCGACCCTCGCGCAAGGGCTGCAAAAAGCGCTCGAGGAGTCGATCGCGAAATTGCCGATTCAGAAGGTCATGAGCTACCAGTTGGCCGACGGCTGGACCAGCGTGCAATTCGTTCGCCCGGCCCATGGTTTGGTCGCCTTGCACGGCAGCACTGTGGTGGCAGTGAGCGCACTGGGCCTGGCGGCCGGCAGGCAGACCCGCGGCCACCGCTTCGAGGCAAGCATCGACCCGATCCTGCTCAGGGATGCCGACAGCTATGGCGAGCAACTGGAGACCGACGGCGCAGTGGTCGCCAGTTTCGCCCTGCGTCGGGCACGGATCGCCGCGCAATTGACAGCGGCAGCTGCCGCCGCCGGCACCGACCTGACACCGATCGCCGATGATGCCTTGCTCGACGAAGTCACCGCGCTGGTCGAACGACCCAATGTTCTGGCGGGCCGGTTCGAAGCGGAATTCCTGGCCGTGCCGCAGGAATGCCTGATCCTGACGATGAAGGCAAACCAGAAGTACTTTCCGCTGCTCGACGCCGGCGGCAAGCTCAGCAACCGGTTTCTGCTGGTCAGCAACATCAGCCCGGCGGACACCTCCGCGGTGATCGGCGGCAACGAACGGGTGGTTCGGCCGCGCCTGGCGGATGCGAAATTCTTCTTCGATCAGGATCGCAAGAAGCGCCTTGAAGAGCGGGTCGCCGGCCTGGCCCGGGTGGTCTATCACAACAAGCTTGGCACCCAGGGCGAGCGCACCGAGCGGGTGCGTGCCATCGCCCGCGCGATCGGCGCGCAACTGGGCGGCCCTGCGCTGGCTGGTCAGGCCGACCAGGCCGCGCTTCTGGCCAAGGCCGACCTGCTCACCGACATGGTGGGCGAATTTCCCGAACTGCAGGGCATCATGGGCGGCTATTACGCGCGCCACGACGGCCTCCCCGCGGAAGTCGCGGAGGCCATCGAAGACCACTACAAACCGCGCTTCGCCGGCGACACACTGCCGCGCAACCCGGTCGGCCTGGCCACCGCGCTGGCCGCC
Organism: Burkholderiales bacterium; assembly: GCA_031423955.1. Lineage (GTDB taxonomy): Bacteria > Pseudomonadota > Gammaproteobacteria > Burkholderiales > JAEUOS01 > JAEUOS01. Next base: position 20,025 of record JANPGJ010000217.1, on the reverse strand, counting down.
AAGCTTGAAACCCTGACCGGCCTGTTCGGCATCGGCGAGCGGCCGAGCGGCGACAAGGATCCGTTTGCCCTGCGTCGCCATGCGCTGGGGGTGATTCGCATGCTCATCGAGCGCGAAATGGCCATCGGCCTTTCCATGCTGGTTGAAACGGCGGTCGCGGTCACCGACATCGCGGCGGCAAGCGGTGATCCGCGACAAACCACGCAACTGGTGGTGGCCTTCATGCATGAACGCCTGGCCAACCAGTTGCGCGAGCAGGGCTACTCGGCGCAGGAAGTCGATGCGGTGCTGGCGCTGGCCCCGGACCTGCTGCGTGAAATCCCGCGCCTGCTCGAAGCGGTGCGCGCCTTCGCTTCGATGGCGGAGGCGCCGGCGCTGGCAGCGGCCAACAAGCGGGTCGGCAACATTCTCAAAAAGGCGGACGGCCAGGTGGTGGCGATCGTCAACGCGGAGCTGCTTGGCGAGCCTGCGGAAGTCGCGCTGGCTGCGGCGCTTGCGCGCATCAAGCCGGCGGCCGACCAGGCCTTCGAGGCCGGCGATTACACCGGCTCACTCAAGGCATTGGCCGCGCTGCGGGCGCCGGTCGACGATTTTTTCGCCAAGGTAATGGTCAACGCCGACGACCCGGCGCTGCGCGCCAATCGCCTGGGCCTGCTCGCGACGCTGCACGCGGCGATGAACCGGGTGGCTGATCTTTCCAGGCTTGCCGCGTAAACTGGGGGCCGGATTGCGTAACCGGCCGGTAACCGGCATGCTGCCAAACGAAAGACCCGCGCTGCCATTCCCGGCCGCACCGGCACCTGAACGACAAAACATGGACCGTCCCCGGATCGTTACCGCCATAACAGCACAAGTTGCAACCAGGGTCCGCGCCTGCGCGGCATGAGCAATGCCGAAATTCATCATCCTTGACCGTGACGGAGTGATCAACGAAGACAGCGATGTCTACGTCAAGAGCGCCGCCGAGTGGCGCCCGCTGCGCGGTTCGGCCGAGGCCATCGCCCGCCTCAACCATTCCGGGTACCGTGTCGTGGTGGCCACCAACCAGTCGGGAATCGGCCGCGGACTGTTCGACACCGCCACCCTCAATCTGATGCATGCCAAGATGCACCGCGTGGTGGCGCAGGCCGGCGGCCGCATCGACGCGGTGTTTTTCTGCCCGCACAAGAATGACGATCGTTGCGCCTGCCGCAAGCCCAAGCCCGGCATGTACCTGGAAATCGCGCGCCGTTTCAACCGCGACCTGAACGCTGTGCCGGCGGTCGGCGACTCGTTGCGCGATCTGGTCGCCGCCAGCGCTGTGGGCTGCCAGCCAATCCTGGTACGCACCGGCAAGGGCCTGCACACCGAAGCCAGCGGCGGCTTGCCGGACGGCACCCTGGTGTTCGACGACCTCGCGGCAGTCGCCGCGCACCTTTGCCCATAGGTCCCGACTTCATGCTCATGCTGCGCAGCGTCGCCTACCTGCTGTTCCTGTTCATCACGGTGGCGCCGTGGGGCACGCTGTCGTGCCTCGCGTTCCCGTTTCGCCAGCCGCGCCGCTACCTGATGATCGCCAAATGGACCGATATCGCGGTGTGGGGTGCGAAGCACATCGTCGGCATCGACTATCAGGTGATCGGTCGCCAACACGTGCCTGACCGTGAGACCCGGGGCGGGGTGATATTTCTTTCCAAGCACCAGTCGCGCTATGAGACGCTGCTGTTCCGCAGCCTGTTTCGGCGCATGTGCTACGTCTACAAGCGCGAACTGCACTGGGTGCCATTCTTCGGCTGGGGCATCTACCTGTGCAGCATGATTCCGATCAACCGCGCGCGCGGCCGCGAAGCACTCGATCAGGTCGCAGCCATCGGCGGCCGCAAACTGCACGAGGGTTGGTACATGATCCTGTTTCCAGAGGGCACGCGGGTTGATCCCGGCAAGCAGCGCCGATACAAGCAGGGTGGCACCCATCTTTCGGTCGCCACCGGCGTGCCGGTCCTGCCGATCGCGCACAACGCCGGCGATGTCTGGCCGCGCGGCAAATGGATCAAGAAACCCGGCGTGGTCACGGTCTCGATCGGTCCGCCAATCGCGCCCGACGGCCTGTCCGCCGAAGAGCAAATGGTCAAGGTCGAAGCCTGGATCGAGGCGGAGATGCGGCGCCTGTTTCCACACCAGTATGCGGCCTGAACTGCGCCGCGCAGGTGGTGCCGGGACCGCGCGCAAGATGGCCGGCGTGATGCCCGCCATCGCTGCCCCGACTCGCTGACCTTCCGGACGTGTTCGGCTTCCTGCAACTGGAACTGCCGTTCTTCGGCAGCCTGCGCAACAAGCAGGGCAGTGCCGGGCCGGCGGTTGCCCCGGCGGAAGAACAACGCCAGATCAGCCTGCACGGCCAGACAGTCGCCTATGCAGTGCGCCGCTCGGCGCGCCGCCGGACACTGGGCCTGACCATCGATACCCGCGGCCTGCGCGTCGCCGCGCCACTGAAAGCGAAGCAGGCCGACATCGAACGGCTGATCGTCGCCAATGCGCAGTGGGTGCTTGCCAAGCTCAAGGAATGGCAAAGCGCGGAGCACGCCCTGGCGCGTGCCTGGAGCTTTGCCGATCCGCTGCCCTTGCTTGGTGTCGCGCGCGTGCTCAAGGTGGCGCCTGGCAAACCGGGCCTGCAGGTGTTCGATGACTGCATGATCCTGACCGTGCCGCGGCCGCAGGACGAGCGCAGCGCGCGCAGCCGCCTGGCGGAGCTGATCAAGCTTCAGGCCCGCCAGCATTTCAGCGCACGCCTGGCCCACTACAGTGCGCAGTTCGGGGTGGCAACGCCGCAACTGCGCCTGACCCGTGCGGCTACCCGCTGGGGCTCATGCGCCCGCGATCGCGACGGCAGCCATCGCGTCAGCCTGAACTGGCGCATGATCCATCTTGAACCGCGCCTGAGCGACTACGTCGTGGCGCACGAAGTCGCCCACATGAAGCACATGCACCACGGCCCGCGTTTCTGGGCCGCGGTCGAACGCCTGTATCCCGGCCACCAGACCGCGCGCGCGGAAATGCGCCGGGTATCGCTGCTGCTGCCCGAGATATGAAAAGCGCGCCACAATTATTGATCGTTACCAAAAACATGACAGCCTCGCCAGAGGCATGTTTTTGTGATGAATTGTGCAATTCTCAATAAATCGCCGCGTGCGGAGCAAGGCGGTGCCGTGCGGCGGCCTGTCGCAGCGCGGTGCGGCAACGCAATGCCGGCGCCCGGCGCGCTGCCGCGCCCGCGGATTGCACTTTTCAATTACGCTACGGATTGTGCAGCCGCGCCCCGCGGTCGCCGCTCGGGAGACCAGAAATGAGAATGCTTCACACCATGCTGCGCGTCGGCGACCTGCAACGCTCGATCAAGTTCTACACCGATGTCATGGGCATGCAGTTGTTGCGCACCAACGACCGGCCGGACCAGAAATACTCGCTGGCCTTCGTCGGCTACGACACCGAAGACAAAGGCACCGTCCTGGAGCTGACCTACAACTACGGCGTCGACCACTACGACATGGGCGGCGCCTTCGGCCACATTGCCATCAGCGTCGACGACTGCTACGCCGCCTGCGAGCGGATTCGCAAGCAGGGCGGCAACGTCACCCGCGACGCCGGGCCGGTCAAGGGCGGCAGCACCGTGATCGCCTTCGTCACCGACCCCGACGGCTACAAAATCGAACTGATCCAGAGCCGCTGATAACCGGACGCACAACCAGGGGCAACGATGGGTCTTCTCGATGATCTGAAGCGCCAGGCCGACCAGCTTAAGGCGCATCGCTCGGCACAACAGCGCGACTTCGGCGAGTCAGTGCTCGAGGTCGATGACGCCATGCACCACAGTTTCCTGTATCTCAACGATCTGGCCAAGCAACTCAATGTGCTGACCTTGCCGAGCCCGCGCACCTTCGACCTCGAACCCAGCGTGCGTTTCGAAGGCTTGCACCTGACGGACTTCTTTATCGATTACCGCAAGAAGACAGTCCTCGAGCGCGACCGCTACAACTACATCAATCTCACGTTCCAGCAGAAGTCGGCTGAAACGATCAAGGTGCGCAAGGAACTGCCGGCCAACATCGCGAAGTTCGAGAGCAACCTGCGGCGCGCCGGCGCGACCTTCGAGATGAACGAAATCCGCAACGCCCGCCAGATGGTCACGCACGCCGATTTCAACATCCAGTGCATGTTGCGCGCCAGTATCCGCATCAGCGCCGAGCACGAATCCTGCAACCTGCGCTTCACCATTCGAAATGTGGAGCGGCTTGGCGGCTTCGACCTGGTGTTTCGTCCCGATGAACTCAACGACCCCTTGCTCGAGGATTGCGCGCGCTACATCCTGGGCGAGCCAAACCAGTTCCGCGCGATCGGCCGCTATTTCAGTCTGGAGCCTGGCACCGGCGGCTAGGCCGGACGTGCTTCGCTACCGATCAATCGACAGCCTGCTGATTGGTGCAGGTATAACGTGACCATGCCACGGATTTTTGCGCGCGATTGCAGCAAAATCCCGTTCGAGACCATTCTGAAAAACGCCGAACGCGCCCCGGCCTTGTATCGTGATTCACAGCGCGATTGGATCAAGGCCGCCAAGCGCGAGTTGGCGACCTAAGAAAACGCTGAATAAGTCCCTGGCGTACAGGAGATGGAACGGAATCATTTTTGAATTCAATCGGTTGCAGAAGCGGCTTTCTCAACCTACGGACTTATTCAGTGTTTCCCGAACCCGGCTTCGCCGCGGCATCCAGAAGATTGGCAAGCGCGACGTAGCTGTCGAGCGCGACTTCTTCCGCTCGCGCACCCGGATCGATGCCTGCGGCTTCGAGTTGTTGCGCACTGGCCCGCCCCTTGAGCGTATTGCGCAGCACCTTGCGGCGCTGGCCGAAGGCCTGCATCACCACGTCGGCGAGCAGCACCTCGTCATGCGCGCGGCGCGCGGCTGCCGCTTTCGGCACCATCCGCACGATCGCCGAGTTGACGCGCGGCGGAGGTTCGAACGCGTCGGGCGGAACGTCAAACAGATGCTCCATCGCGAATCGGTACTGCAACATGACCGACAAGCGTCCATAGTCACGCCCGCCGGGCGCGGCCACCATGCGCTCGACGACTTCCAGTTGCAGCATGAAGTGGCAATCGATGATGCGATCGGCAAAGCCCGCCAGGTGGAACAGGATCGGGGTGGAAATGTTGTACGGCAGGTTGCCGACCACTCGCAATTCACGGCCGGCCGGTCGCGCCAGCGCGCCGAAATCGAACGCCAGTGCATCACCTTCGTGCACGGTCAGTCGCGCAGGGTCGTATTTACGCCTGAGCGTGGCGATCACGTCGCGGTCGATCTCGACCGCATGGAGGTGCGCCAGTCGTTCCATCAGCGGGGTGGTCAACGCACCGAGGCCCGGCCCGATCTCGACCATCGCGTCGCCTGGTTGTGGACCGATTGCGCGCACGATCGCAGCAATCACATCGGGATCGGTCAGGAAATGCTGGCCGAAACGCTTGCGGGGTGTGTGGGACACGCGAACTGCCGGTAATGGTGAGCTTGTGATTGTCGCGTATCGACCGCCGGCGCGCCGTTGCTGCACCGGAATTCAATTGGACGGCGTGCCAATGCAATGGTATTTTTTTGCATCCGGTCGCTTTCCGCGTAGTGCGATCGCCAGCCTCCCGCAGAGAAGGATTTCCAGCATGTCGATCGAGCGATTCATGGTTCCCGGCGAACCACAGCCTTTCAGCCACTACTGCCACGTGGTTCGGGCCGGTGGCCAGATATTCCTGTCAGGTGCGGTGGGCATCGCCGCAGACGGCAGCATTCCTGCGAGTACGGCCGAACAGTTTCAGCTGGCGCTCAAAAGCCTGGACCACTGCCTGCGCCACGCCGGCGGTCTGCCGGAGCACATCGTCAAGGTCAATTTATTCATGACCCGCATCGGTGAACGCGCGCTGATCAACCCGTTTCGCCAGGCCTATTTCGGCGAACATCGCCCGGCCTCGACGCTGGTCGAGGTAAGCGCCTTGGTGGACCCGCGGCTATCGGTGGAAATCGAGGCGATCGCGGTGCTGCCGGACCGCTGAAACAGGCAGTCCGATCGAGCCTACTGCTCGACCTTGATATTCGATTTCCTCACCACCGGCCCCCACAGATCAATCTGTTTCTGCACAAAGGCCCGGTATTCCGCCGGGCTGCTGGCCATCACTTCATAGCCGGATGACACCAGCATCGCACGCACCTTGCGGTCGCTCGCGGCGGCGACGAACGCAGCGTTGAGTTTGTCGACGATCGCCCTCGGCGTACCGCCCGGCGCCGCCACGCCGTAGAAGCCGTAGGCCTCGAAACCGCCGAAGCCGGCTTCGGCGAACGTCGGAATATCCGGCAACACCGGCGAACGTTTCGAGGTGGCCAGGGCCAGGCCGCGCACCCTGCCGCTGATCACCTGCGGGCCGCTCGGGATATAGGCGTCGAACAAGACCTTGGTCTGGCCTCCGAGCAGATCCTGCAGCGCCGGCACCGAGCCCTTGTAACCCACATGCACCTGCTTGACGCCCTGTTCGCTGAAGAAATACTCGCCCAACAGATGGCCCATGGTGCCAACCCCTGCCGAGGCGTACTGGAAGCTGCCCTTTTCCGCGCTTTCCTTCTTCGCGTACTCGACCAGTTCTTTCAGGTTTTTCACCGGCACGCCAGGGTTGACCAGCACCAGCCCTGGAATCCGCGCCACCAGGCTGACATACTCGAAGTGCTTCATCGGGTCATACGGCAGTTTCAGGCCGAGCGCGGTGTTGAGCGCGATCGGCGCCGCGGCGAACAGCAGGGTATAGCCATCCGGCGCCGCCTTGGCCACCATGTCGTTGCCGATCATGGTGAAGCCGCCTGGCCGGTTTTCGAGCACCACCTGTTGTCCGAGCCTCTCGCTGGCGATCGGCGCGACCGCGCGCGCCACGGTGTCGAGCGCCCCGCCTGGAGTGAACGGCACGATCATGCGAATGCTGCGGTTCGGATACGAGCCCTGGGCGAACCCTCGGGTGGCCGCAGCCAGCGGCGCGACCGCAAGGGCGCGAATCAAGTGACGACGGTTCGGCATGCTGTTTCCCCTTTACTTGAGCGCGGCAAGGCGCCCGAGCGCCTGTTCGGTTTCATCGATCAGGCGCCGCATGGTTTCATCCACGCTGACGATCTCGCGTACATAGGCGACGCTTTGCCCCGCCGCCTCCCACAAGAGGGGCTTGACCCGATGCTCGCGCACCGCCGCCATGATCTCGCCGACCAGCACTTGCTGGTAGGGCATCTTGAGCGGCCTGGGCGCGCCCGGCGCCTCCCATTCATCGCTCCAGTCGGTGCGCAACATGCGCAGCGTCTTGCCGCTCCAGGAGCGCGAAATCACCGTGTCTTCACTGCCGGCGGCGATCAATCGATCGGCGACGATCGGGTCGACCGCATGCTCCTCGGTACCCAGCCAGACCGTGCCGGTCCACACGCCCTGGGCGCCGAGCGCGAGTGCGGCGGCGATCTGGCGACCGGTGGCGATGCCGCCGGCGGCGATCACCGGCACCGCACCGGCCTGATCAACCACCTGCGGCACCAGCGACAGGGTGCCGACCGTGCCGGTATGGGCGCCGGCGTCATAGCCCTGGGCCACCAGCAGGTCGACCCCGGTGGCCAGCGTGCGCGCTGCATGCCGCGGCGAGCCAATCAAGGACAGCGTGACCTGGCCGGCCGCGCGGGCACGCGCCACCACGTCCGGCGGTGTGCCGACCGCCATCGCGAACATGTTGGCGCCGGAGGCGATGACCGCATCGGCCTGCGCGGCGAACAACTCCTGCGAGCGCACATGATTGACGAACAGGTGTCCCTGGGTCGCCGGCGGCACCTGATACTTGTTGCGCAGGCCTTCGATGAACCGCTTGTGTTCGGCCGGAATCTCGGCTTCGGCGGCTACCCGGTCGTCGCGTTCGACGTTGATGGTCGGCAGAAGTATGTCGAGGCCGAACGGCCGGCCTGCGCACATCTCCTTCAGCGCGCGCGCGTGCTCGCGGATCTGCGCCGGTTCGTCGTGGGTGGCGCCGAACACGCCATAGCCGCCGGCGCGGCTGACCGCCGCGGTGACTTCGAGGCTGTGCGAAAAGGCGAAAATCGGCAGGTCGATGCCGAGGCGGTCGCACAGCGGCGTGCGAAAGGAAATGCGACGGGAATTTGGTGGGCTCATGGCTTGGGTAGTGGGGGATGGCGTTACGCGCGGGTGATCAGAACGGCGTCCAGCGCCACCGCGCCGGCGCCGCGCGGCAGCACCACGAAGGGATTGAGGTCGAGGCTTTCGAGCTGGTCGGCATGCGCCGCGGCGAACCGCGACAAGGCGGCAATGGCTTGTGCCAGGGCGTCGATGTCGGCGGCCGGCGCACCGCGCATGCCGTCGAGAATGCGTCGCGCGCGGATTTCGTCGACCATCGCGCGCGCCTCGATTTCATCAATCGGCGCCACCCGGAAGCTGACGTCCTTGATCGCTTCGACCAGGATGCCGCCGATGCCGAACATCACCACCGGGCCGAAGACCGGGTCGCGCTGAACTCCCAGAATGCATTCGACGCCGCCCTTGATCATCGGCGCCACCAGCACCCCGTCGACATGCGCGCCGGGTTGCGCCGCGCCTGCCGCGGCGATCACTTCATCGAACGCCGCGCGCACGCTTGCCGCATTTCCCAGGCCAAGCTTTACGCCGCCAACATCGCTCTTGTGCGTGATGTCGCGCGACGACAGCTTGACCACCACCGGAAAGCCAAGCTTTTCGGCCGCCGCCGCGGCTTCGCTGGCGGTCGCCGCCAGCGAACATGGCATCACCGGCAAGCCGGCGCGCGCGAGCAGTTGCAGCGCTTCATATTCAGTCAGCGCGTGAGTCGGCAATCGGGGCGGCGCCGCCGGGGCCAGTGAAGCGGGCTGCGCCACGCTACGCCGCGCGCTGGCGCCGAAAAACGCCAGCGCGCCAAACGCGCGCACCGCGGCACTGGGCTCATCGAGCACCGCCACCCCCGCCACCTCAAGCGCGGCGCGCTGCGCCGGCAAGGTGAGCCCGGTCAGCGCCAGGGCGGCTTGTGGATGGCGCGCCCGCGCTGCGATCAGGGTGTCGACGATGTGCTGCGCGCGGGTCGAGCCGAGCAGGCCGGCCGCCGGAAAGAACAACAGCATGTCATAGCGGCCGTCGTCCACGCCTCGCCCGAGCATGCGATCGAGCGTGGTTTCGAGCAACTCGGGATGATTCTGGTACTGCCCGGTGATATCGACCGGATTGCGCGGCCCGGCGAACGGAATCACCGCGCGGATCGCGTCCTGCGCGGCGGCCGGCATTTCGGCCACATCCAGCCCGACATCCTCGGCATCGTCGGCCATCAGCACCCCGACGCCACCTGACACGGTGAGCAGCCCGATGCGCGCGCTTGCCGGTCGCGGGCACATCGACGCCGCGTAGCCCACGGTAAACAATTCATCGACCGTGCGCGCCCGCCAGACGCCGTATTGGCGGAACATGGCGTCATAGACCGCGTCTTCACCGGTCAGGGCCGCGGTGTGCGAGGCGGCCGCCGCGCTGCCCAGCACGGTGCGACCGACCTTGGTGATGGCGACACTCTTGCCCATCGCGCGCGCCAGGGCCAGCGCCCGCTTGAGCTTGTCGCCATCGCGACAACCCTCCATGTAGCCCAGGATAACCGTCGTCGAGGCGTCATGTGCCAGCCATTCGACACAGTCGGCGAATTCAATGTCAGCCTCGTTGCCGGTAGTCATCCAGTACGACATGCCCAGGCCACGGATACGCGCCAGCGAATAGGCGAAAGCGCCAAAAGCGCCCGACTGGCTGACAATCGCGATATTCCCGGGCCTGGTTTCACCGGCCCTTGGGGCCGGCGAAAAGGTGGCGTAGACACCGGCCTGGAACGCCATCACGCCCAGGCAATTGGGCCCGAGCAGCCGTACACCGGCGGCGCGCGCGCGCGCCGCAAGCCGGGTTTGCACTTCGCGCCCGGCTTCATCAACCTCGGCAAAACCGGAGGAAAACAGCACCAGCGCCCGCACGCCCGCGGCGATCGCGTCTTCGAGGGTCTGCGGCACCAGTGCTGCCGGCACCGCGACGATCGCGACGTCGATCGGCGCGCCGACGGCGACCAGGGTCGGCCAGGCCTTGAGCCCCTGCACCTCGGCATATTTCGGATTGATCGGGATCAGGCGCCCGCGATAGCCGCGGCGGATCATCAATTCCAGCGGTACACCGCCAATCCGGCCGATATCATTGGTGGCCCCAACCACCGCGATCGACGCCGGATTGAAAAGCGCATCGAGTCCCGACAATTCATTGCTCATCCATTGCCCCCGCTGTATTTTGGTTTGCCGAAATTATCGCCGCAATCGCCCCGCGCACACCGATGCGCGCAAATCTTCGGTCCGGCACGCGGGCAGCACGGCATTACAATCGCCATCCGGATATGCGGTCGAAGTCCGAAGGTCGAGATGCCGCGACCCGCCAGCACCGCCCGGGAAACCTGTATTCCCCGCAGGAGCGCAACGTGACCGACGTGCGTGTCCGCCTGCGTATCTGACCGCGACCTCCGCCCCTTATGCCCGCTTCCCGCTTCTCGGTCCTGAGCCTGAACATCCACAAGGGGCTGTCGCCGCTCAATCGACGGGTCATCGTGCACGAGTTGCGGGATGAGTTGCGCGCGCTCTCGCCGGACATCGTGTTCCTGCAGGAAGTGCAGGACGCCCATGCCCGGCATGCCGCGCGCCACAACGACTGGCCGGTGCTGGCGCAAAGCCGCTTCCTCGCCGAAGGACTCTGGTCAGAGGTCCACTACGGTCGCAATGCGGTCTACGACCATGGCCATCACGGCAACCTGATCCTGTCGCGTTTTCCGGTCGGCACCGTGCGCAATGATGACATCTCCGGGCATCGCTTCGAGCGCCGCGGGCTGTTGCACGCGATGATCGACTTGAAGGGCGTGCAGGCACATTGTTTCTGTGTTCACCTGGGGTTGTTCGAGCGTGGTCGGCGCAAGCAGATCGAAACGATCATCGAGGCGGTCACCATGCGCGCCGGCCCCGACGCCCCGGTGATCATCGCCGGCGACTTCAATGACTGGCGCAACACCGCCGAGGAACCGCTGGCCGATATCGGCCTGACCGAAGTGTTCCGCGCCAACAACGTGCGACTGCCGCGCACCTTTCCCGGTCGCCTTCCCCTGCTGCGACTGGACCGCATCTACTCGCGCGGCCTGAAAACCGTCCAGGCGCAGCGCCTGTCAAGCTGGAAGGGCATGTCCGACCACCTGGCGTTGCATGCCACATTCATGTTGCCGTGACCTACCCCCTGCGCGACGGCAACCGCATCGACCTGCTGGATTCGGGGGCGCAGTTTTTCCCGGCGCTGCTGGCCGCCATCGATGCGGCGCAACAGGAGGTTTTTCTCGAGTCCTACATTTATGCCGAAGACGAAACCGCAGGACGGGTGACCACCGCACTGGCGGCGGCTGCCCGGCGCGGGGTGACCGTGCGCATCATGGTCGACGGTTTCGGCTCGCGCGAGATGCCGCATCGCTACCACGCTGCGCTTGCCGCCGCCGGTGCCGAACTCCAGGTATATCGCCCGCCGTTGTGGTGGCAACCGGTGCGCGGCTTGCGCCGCATGCATCGCAAGATCACCGTCATCGACCAGAACATCGCCTTTGTCGGCGGCATCAACATCATCGACGACTGGAACACGCCGCATGAAGTACCGCCACGCTACGACTACACGATCAGCATTGCCGGACCGCTGGTATTCGATGTGGCCGGCGCGGCCTGGCACCTCTGGTCGATCGTCTCCTATGCCGCGCTCAGGAGACGGGCGTCCAGAGCCACGCTGCCGGCGCCGGCGCCGGCCGGTGCGGTTCGCGCCCGCCTGCTGGTGCGCGACAATCTGGCACATCGACGCGACATCGAACATGCCTACCTGGCCGCGATCCGCGGCGCGCAATCGTCGATCCTGCTGGCAATGGCCTACTTCCTGCCGTCGAACCGGGTCTACTATGCGCTGGCTGCCGCCGCCCGCCGTGGCGTCAAGGTGCGCATCCTGCTGCAGGGTCCGAGCGATCACGCCTTGCTCAAACGCGCCAGCGAGTTCCTGTACCGCCGCCTGCATCAGGCCAGCATCAATATCATCGAGTACCGCAAGAGCTTTCTGCACGCCAAGGTGGCGGTGATCGATGGCACCTGGGCTACGGTGGGATCGTCCAATCTCGATCCATTCAGCCTTCTGCTTTCACGCGAAGCGAATGTCGAAATCCACGATGCCGCTTTCGCCGGCCATCTGGAAGCACAAATCGATGCGGCGATCCGCGAGGGTGGCGAAGCGGTTACCGCCAATTCGCTTGCACGCTTCGGCCGGATCGCCCGGCTCAAGCAATGGGCAAGCTATCGGTTCGCGCGCGGCATGATCGATTGGCTCAATCTCGCCGGGAAGAGTTGATGGCGGCGCCGGACGAGGCGCCGCCACTGATCATTCGGGTCGGTCGTCGCCGCAGCGTGACCCGCTACCCGCGTTGGCGCAGGAGTCGTGGGTGCAGACCGCCAATCCCCAGGGATTCCCGACCCTCGTTCGGGGCGCCTGCTAGACTTGTGGAACGGGAGCAAGGGGCCCCGTCCGTGTATGTCCAAATCAACATTTCGGGGGAAAGATCATGGGATTTCTGGATTCCATCACACAAATCGCGGGTCAGGCCATGTCGTCCGGGCAGGGCGGTGGCCAAAATGCACTGCTGCAGGGCGTTCTGGCCCTGGTGACTCAGCATGAAGGCGGGCTTGCCGGGCTGTTGCAATCGTTCAGGGACAAGGGGCTGGGCGAAGCCGCCGCCTCGTGGATTGGAACTGGCGAGAATATGCCGATATCGGGCGAGCAGATCAGCAACGTGCTGGACAGTTCCGCCCTCGGCGACCTGGCTTCGAAGTTCGGCATGTCATCCGAAGAGGTGTCCGGGCGTTTAAGCGAGTTGCTGCCGCAGGTTGTAGACAAGCTCACGCCCGCCGGAAAAGTCGAGGGTTCATTCGACATGGGCAGTGCGCTTGGCATGTTGCAGGGCATGTTGAACAAGTAATCCGCCGCCGGCACCTCGCTCGCGGCGCACCAACGCACGGGAGGAAGCAATGCGCAAGTCAATGCGAGCGATGTTGTGGACGGTCACTCTGGCAACCCTGATGGCGGGCCAGGCACCGGCGCACGCGGCCGAACCGGGTGCGCCCATACAGGTGGCGCCGCTGGCGACGCCGGCGGCCATGGATCCGGCGCTGCAGCGCGCCCTGAGCAGCCTGGCCACCACCCTTTTGACCAGCTTTGCGGCCAGCCTGGCCAATAGCTCCGCGGATGGCTTCGACCCCGGTCCGGCGATCGAGAAGACCTTGCGCAGCGTGTTGTCCAGCGCCGAACTCGGCACCCTGATCGAGCGGGTGGCGGGTCAGGCGATGTCGTCAGGAAGCAACGCCGCGGCGGACCTGCCACCGGAGTTGCGCGCCGCGCTGGCGCTGGCGGCGCGCAACCTGATGGCCAACGCGCGCCGCGAGATTGCCCGCGAACTTGGCAGCCCCTGAAAGCGGCCGCGCTGGAAATCCATGCGCAACTTCGATCCTTCGATCAACGCCAAACCTGCGGGGCGGCAGCCCGACTGTCGGGAATCGCAGAATCCATGACAAAAACAATCCCCGGGCGAGGCCGTCATGTTTTCGGTAGCGGTCAATAGGCACCGCGCTTGCCGCTACCGCGGCCGGCACCGCGACAACGATCGGCGATCCTACTCACTGGCTTTTGTGTAAAAGCGATAGGCGTTGCGGCCGCCCTGTTTGGCCTCGTACATGGCGGCATCGGCATGTTTGAGCAACTCGTCGCCGTCGGCGGCATTTTCCGGATACAGCGCGATGCCGATCGATGGCGAGGTGCGGACCGGATGCCCGCTGAGCTCGTACGGCGAGCCCACCGAGGCCAGAATCTTCTTCGCCACCACTTCTGCATCTTCCGCCGATTTCAACGACGGCAGCACGACCACGAATTCGTCGCCGCCCAGGCGCGCCACCGTATCGGAATCACGCACGCTGAGCTTGAGCCGGCGTGACACCTCGATCAGCAATTCGTCACCGATGGAATGGCCAAGCGTGTCATTGATCGACTTGAAACGATCAAGATCGAGGAACATCAGGCCGCATGCGGCCTTGTTGCGCGCGGCCTGTGCCAGTGCCACCCGCAGCCGGTCGCCCAGCAGGATGCGGTTTGGCAAACCGGTCAACTGGTCGTGATGGGCAAGAAAAGCCACCCGCGCCGCATCCGCCCGTTGCTCGGTCACATCCTCCAGTGTCCACACCGCGCCGCGATCCAGTTCCCATGCCGCGATCGCCTTGGCCGAGGCGCGCGCCAGGATCACCCGGCCGTCGCGCCGCCGCAGATGAATATCGCCGCGAAACACCGAACCGGTCTTGAGGACGGTCTCGACGCGCGCCATCACGGCCTGATAATCGTCGTCGCTGAGGTAAAGAAGCGCGGTATCGCCGCCCACGAGCTCACCTGCCTTGCACCCAAGCAGGTTCTCGCACATCGCATTCATCCAGACGATTTTCAGATTCTTCAGAAAAAACGTCGCAACCGGGCTGATTTCGAGCATCGCGCGGGTTTCCGCCAGCGCCGACTCAAGCACCGCCTGCAGCCGCCGGCGCTCGAGCGAAGCGCGAACCCGCGCGCGCAGCAGCACCGGATCGAACGGCTTGCTCAAATAGTCGACTGCCCCCAGTTCGATCGCCCGTACGAAATTGGCGTTGTCGTCATTGGCCGAGATCACGATCACCGGGATACCCGCCAACCCGGGATCGGCCTGCATCGCTTCGAGCACCCCGAATCCGTCTAGTTCCGGCATCATGATGTCAAGCAGAACCAGGTCGAACTTGTCCTGCCGCAGCGCCGCCAGCGCCTCGACGCCATTGCCTGCCATTCCCAGTTTGCTGTGGCCGTCGCGCGTCAGCCGGCGCGCCAGCGTGTAACGGTTCAACTCGTCATCGTCGACGATCAAAATCGACATGTTGCCGACATCCTGCGTCATCCTGCTCCTCCACCAATCCGAACCGCGCCCCCCCCGGAACGCGCGCCACCAGACTCATCATCGACCGCCGGCATCGCCGGAGAAGTTGTCACGTTCGTGCGCGGCGCTTCCAGCGGCAACTGGAGAATGAACGTAGAGCCGCGACCGACCTCGCTGGCAAGCGTAACATCACCGCCGATCAGGCGCGCCATCCGGCGCGACAACGCCAGCCCCAGCCCGGAGCCGCCGAACTTGCGGGTCGGCCGCGCATCGAGCTGGGTGAACTCCTGGAACAGTCGGCCGAAATCCTCGACCGCGATGCCGGGGCCGGTGTCGATGACGGCGAAGCGCACGCCTGGGCCTGCGGCCGACACCTCGAGGCGCACTTCGCCGCGATCGGTGAACTTCACCGCGTTGCCAAGCAGGTTGATCAGGATCTGCCGCACGCGCTGCGCGTCGCTCACGATATCGGGCAGGTCGGCCGGATAGGTCGCGGCGATGCGCAGACCTTTCTCGCGCGCCATTGGCGTGACTGTCGCCAGCGACTCCTCGGCGAGATTCGCCGGCGCGACCCGTGTCAGCTCGACCGTCATGCGGCCGGCTTCGATCTTCGACAAGTCCAGGATCTCGTTGATCAGCCCCAGCAGGTGCTTGGCAGCGGCGCCAATCCGCGGCAGCGACTCCTTGAGTTCGCGCGAGTCCGGCGCGTCGGCGTCTTCGAGCAGCATGTCGGACAGGCCGATGATCGCGTTCAGGGGCGTGCGCAATTCATGGCTGGTGTTGGCGATGAAGTCGGACTTGTGCCGGCTTGCGGTTTCCGCCTGCATCCGCGCCGCACGCAAACCCAGGAGCGCACCGCGAAAGGTCGATAGCGAGCGCGCCATCTGGCCGATCTCGTCGCGCCGGCGCACATACGGCACGGCTTGGGCATAGTCGCCGGCGGCGATCGCGGCCATCGTCGTGCTCATGCGGTTCAACGGGTAGATCACGAAGCGCAGGAGCAGAAACGCGCAACCCAGCGCGATCAGGACCGCTGCCATGATCACTTGCGCGTTGCGGCGCATTGCCAGCGCCAGCGTTTCGCGAAAACTGCCGATGGCCGCCCCCTCGCCGCCCTGGGCGCGCCGTCCGAGCGCCGCGGCCAATCCACGCATCCGCGCATCGTGATCATCGAGCACGCGCACGGTCGCGCCATCGAGCACACCGAAGATCTCGACCACCCGGGCAAACGCGAGATCATAGTCAGCCACCGCGTCGGCCGCGCGCCGCGCCGGCGACGCCTGCTCAAGGTCGCGCAGGCTTGCGAACACCCGCTCGGCTTCGGCCGGATTGCGCACCGCCAAATAATTCAGTTCGGCTTCGCGCAGCTGCATGAAACGTGCTTGCTGGCCAGCAGCGCCCGTCAGCGCCCGTAGCGTGCCGGCGGCCAGCGCGAGTTGCCGCAGGCGCTCCTGGCGTTGCCGGCGCGCTGCCACTACGGCGTCGAAGCTGCCGAGATAGAGATCGGCCTCGAATCCCAGTCGCGTGATGGCTTCCGATTCGGTCGGCAGGTCGTGCCGCGCCCTGGCGACCGCACCCAACAATAGCCGCGACGCATCATCGATCCGCGGCGGCGGCTCGATCGCCTCCGAGGCGACGTATTCGCGAATCAGCGCAGACAGCACCGCCAACTGGTTGCCGACATCGGCAGCCAGATGGCCGGCGCGCGCCACTTGCTGCAACCGGGTGAAGTCGCTGTCGATGGAATCAAGCAGCAGGTAGCGTTCGTGGGCCAGCCAGAAAACCGCGGCAATCACGACCGCAACGCCGCCGAAGATCAGGTAACTGATACGCGCTTCAAACAGCCGCATGCTGGTTCATTCGCGGCCCGCGACCGAGGTAGGAGAATCGGCGCTGCCCAGGCAGCCAGCCAGATATGCATCCGTGCGGCCGCGGCGCGCGCAGCGACAGCGCAGATGCTTGCCGTCAGTCGCGCCGGATTGCAACGGTCACGCCCTTGTCGCGCCAGAATTCGGCCGCATCGGCGAATACCGCATGCACCGAATCGCCGATCGGGGCGCGCGGCAGGTCGGCGAGCTCGACCGCGTAAGCAACACCGGTCTTGAACGGCATATCAGTCAGACAGTCGTACAAGGCATCCAGATTGCCGCCGAAATGCGCCGGAAAGTCGAGTGTCTGGGCAATCGTCTTGAGCATGGACTCGCGCGACTTCAAGCCCTTGAGCTCGATTCGCCATGCAGTCCGCGCCGGGCCACGCACCGGCGTTTTGCCCGGCGCCTGCCCCGCCGTATCGCCTGCCGCAGCTTTTCGATTCATGGTTCGGCCCGCGCGCAGCGCTTCGCCAGGGGCCCACGCAATCGCTCGCGGCCGGCGCTATCGATGTTCAACGGCCTGGCAAGGCTCATGTTCTACTCCCGGATATGGCGAAAGGTCGCGTAGTGATCGTCGGTGTAATAGCAGGCAGCCGGCGCGTTGCGCGACCAGTCACCCGCTTCAGCGCCGCAAACAATGCGCCGTGCGCCGCGATTGCGCGCGCCAGGCGTCTCCACGGTGTATTCGCGGTAGTAGCCGCGGCGCTTTTTCGGCAGCGAGCCCTCGAAATTGCCGAAGGTCGAGCCGTCTTTGGCGAAACCGAACGGGCCGCCTTTGCGGATGGCCGTGAGTACCGCGCGCCCTTCGCGCGGCAGGGCCCTGGCCTCGATTTCGTCTGGCGCCAAGGCGTAGGCCGGCGCCACGCACAGGCAGACAAGGAGGCAAAGCCATCGCAGGGTTCGGGCGGACAGGGCGGACATCGACGCAATGATCATCTTGACAGCTTGCAGCATAACCCATCGGGCGACCGCCGGGCATCGCGACGGCACCGCAGTCGGGCCTTTCGCACTCACGCGTCTATGACGACAGAAAGCGCAAAACTTCCTCCCGGCGCGCCAGCGTATCGCGATAGCCCAGGTCAATCAAATTGCGCGTGTAGTCCGCCTCGAACAGCAGGTAGCTGGCCAGCGCCGAGCCCTTGCGGTTCATCGCCCCGATCCCCCGCAGCATGGCGCGCACCGGCCACGGTAGGCTCTTTACATGCCGGGCCGCCAGTGTATCGAGCCGCTCGGACGGGGAGATGACCAATACTTCGACCGGCCGCAGGGTAACCTCGGCGCGCGCCGCGGCTTCCGGCGACAGGACCGACAAAGTCTTGTTGATGCGCACCAGCCGCTCGATATCGACATTGAGGCTGTCGAGAAAAATCGACGACAAGGCATGACCGGCGACCTGCGCGAGCGACGGATAACTCTCGCCGCGAATGCGGTCGGTCGGCTCGGCGATCCGCCCGGCGCCAATCACCAGCACCCGCGTGGCGCCGAGATGGATCGCCGGACTGATCGGCGCCAGCTGGCGCATCGAGCCATCGCCGAAGTACTCGCGGTGGATCTTGACCGCCGGAAAGATGAAGGGAATCGCCGACGACGCCAGCAAATGGTCCACTGTTATGTGCGTACGGGCGGCGACTCGTTGCTGGCGGGCCCAGGGCTCGATGCCGTCGCCTGACTGGAAGAAATTCACGCTCTGCCCGGACGCGTATCCGGAGGCGGTGATGCACAGGGCATGCAGCGCACCCGAGGCGATCGCCGCATCGATATCCGCGAGCCGCAGATTGCGGTGCAACAGCTCCGCCAGCGGCGCGTTGTCGAACAGTGAGCGCGGCGCCGACCGCACAATCCAGCCAGCCACCAGCGCGCCGAGCCAATGGGCGCCGGTCTTGGCCATGCCCCAGGCGTCGGAGCGATACACATGATGGGCATGGAAGTTTTCCCATACCTGGCATAGATAACCAACCGCCTGACCGTAGTCGCGCGAAAAACAGGCCAGGGAGGCGGCGTTGATGGCGCCGGCGGAGGTACCGCAAATAATCGGGAACGGATTACTGACCTTGTCCGGCAGCAATTCGGCGATGCATTTGAGCACCCCGACCTGATATGCCGCGCGCGCGCCGCCGCCGGTCAGGATCAGGCCTGTACGTGCGGTCAACTCCGGCCCGCCACTCATCGCAAACGGCCGCCCGCGACGCCGCAGCGCCGGACACCCGAACCGGAAAAACAAATGTGAGTCATGTGCGACACGGTTGGCAAGTACTTACCATACCCCGATACTATCCTCGAAAGCATGCGCAACTCAAGTCGCGCCTGGTCGCCGCTGTAGGGCGGATTCTTACCTGCGGTCGCGGCCGGGCGCGACTTACACGTTGTGGCCGACCCATGCAGACTGTGATCCAGCATCTCGTCAATCCATCAGTCACGGAGGGTAACCATGCAACAGTCTGAAGGCCACAATGTTCCGAACCCGTTCGCCCTGATGGGTGATCCGGACGCCATCGCCGCCGCACTGCAGCAGGCGAAGGCGTGGAAACTGAAATCGCGCGTCTGCCACCCACTGGACCGCCCGTCGCGCATCCATTTGTCACAGGAACTCGCACAGTTCGATGCCTTTGTCGACGCCGAATCCGCACGCAAGGGCGGCAGCGCCTGAATCCGCACCGCGGCGCACCGGCGCACGCCTCACGGGCGCGGCGTCGCCGCGGTGACGTTCGCATGCAAGCTGGTGCGCGCTGCGCGAACCCGTCAGCCGGCGTTGAAGCAGTTCGCTTGCGCCCAAGAAAACTGGCCCGATCCCGACGGCCTGCTGCCGGATGATTTGCGCGAGGTGCCGGTCTTGCAGGTGCGGTGCCGCAAATGCGCTCACGAATTGCGCATGTGAGTGCCGGCTGCTTTGTCCCTTCAAGGACTGATCGCTGTGCAAGGTTGGTTTGTCTGTCGATCCAGAAACCTGAACCAGTCCTTGAAGTCCGCAGCGGCGCACGTCATGCTGGAGCGTTTACCTGTTTCTTGAGCCAAGCCTCAAGTGGCATCGGGCGGATCATCGAATCCTGCCCGAAAGCTCGTGAGCCATCCGTGCGCTCGCTCGATC
>JANPGJ010000216.1:0-5279 GCA_031423955.1 Burkholderiales bacterium | reverse complement strand
TCGACCGCAAGGCTTTTCTTGTTGTGGTTGACCGACAGGAAAGTCGCGGACAGGCCGGCCTTCTGCGGCAACCAGCCACGGGTGTCGTCGCCGCTCCCGGTCGGTTCGATCTTGATCACTTCAGCGCCAAGTTCGCCCAGCGACTGGCCGCACAAGGGGCCGGCCAGCACTTTGGAGATGTCGATCACGCGGAGGCCTTGCAATGGGTGCATTTGGGTCAATCTTTCGATGTTTAGGCAGCCATCGACCAAACGCGGCCAAGCCGGGCGATGATCGCTGCGCCAATGTCACGGTTTGTCGCGCCTCGATGCCGATTTTCGGCGGCTGGTGCGTGACGAGGATTCGGTGCCTTCAGGGAAATTCGACAGACTGTCCAGCGTATCGCGTAACCAAACATCCTTGCATTTTGAACACGCCATGTTGAATATGCAAGGATCCTGAAGGTGCGCGGATGCCTGCCTCACCGCACGGGTCGACGTCGCGCACGATGACCTGCGGCAGCCCTACATGCTGCGCCGATACTGCCCGCCGACCTGGAACAGCGCGTCGGTGATCTGGCCGAGCGAACATACCCGTGCCGCATCCATCAGCACGGCGAACACGTTCTGGTTGTCGATCACCGCCTGCTGCAGCTTCGCCAGCAGGGCCGGCGCTGCATCCCGGTTGCGCTCATGGAACGCCGCCAGGCGCGACAGTTGCGACTGCTTTTCCTCTTCGGTGGAGCGGATCAGCTCGATGGTCTGCGGCATGCCGGAGTCATGCGGATTGCGGAAGGTGTTGACGCCGATGATCGGGTAGGAGCCGTCGTGCTTCTTGTGCTCGTAGAACATCGACTGCTCCTGGATCTGGCCGCGCTGGAAGCCGGTTTCCATCGCGCCCAGCACGCCGCCGCGTTCGGAGATCGCCTCGAACTCCTTCAACACCGCCTCCTCGACCAGGTCGGTCAATTCCTCGATGATGAACGAGCCCTGGTTCGGGTTCTCGTTCTTGCCGATGCCCCATTCGCGGTTGATGATCAACTGGATCGCCATCGCGCGGCGCACGCTTTCCTCGGTCGGCGTGGTGATCGCCTCGTCGTAGGCGTTGGTGTGCAGTGAGTTGGTGTTGTCGTAGGTCGAGATCAGCGCCTGCAGGGTGGTGCGGATGTCGTTGAAGGCGATTTCCTGGGCGTGCAGGCTGCGGCCCGAGGTCTGCGAATGGAACTTGAGTTTCTGGCTGCGGTCGTTGCCGCCGTACTTGTTCTTGATGGTTACGGCCCAGATGCGCCGCGCGACGCGGCCGATCACCGAATACTCGGGGTCCATGCCGTAGGAGAAGAAGAACGACAGGTTGGGCGCGAAATCGTCGATGTGCATGCCGCGCGCCAGGTAGGCTTCGACAAAGGTGAAGCCGTTCGACAGCGTGAAGGCGAGTTGCGACAGCGGGTTGGCGCCGGCCTCGGCGATGTGATAGCCGGAAATCGAGACCGAGTAGAAATTGCGCACCTTGTGGTGCACGAAATACTCCTGGATGTCGCCCATCACCTTGAGGCTGAATTCAGTCGAGAAGATGCAGGTGTTCTGGCCCTGGTCTTCCTTCAGGATGTCGGCCTGCACCGTGCCGCGCACGTTTTCCAGCACCCAGGCGCGGATTTTCGCGGCTTCGTCCGCCGTCGGCTCGCGGCCGTTGTCGGCCTTGAACTTGTCGAGATTCTGGTCGATCGCGGTGTTCATGAAAAACGCCAGGATCGTCGGCGCCGGGCCGTTGATGGTCATCGATACGCTGGTGTTGGGCGAACACAGGTCGAAGCCGCCGTACACCACCTTCATGTCGTCGAGGGTAGCGATCGACACTCCCGAGTTGCCGACCTTGCCGTAGATGTCGGGCCGGATCGCCGGATCGTTGCCGTACAGCGTGACCGAATCGAAGGCGGTCGACAGGCGCTTGGCCGGCATGTCCTTGGACACATGATGAAAGCGCCGGTTGGTACGGAACGGATCGCCTTCACCGGCGAACATGCGGGTCGGGTCCTCGTTTTCGCGTTTGAAGGCGAACACGCCGGCGGTGAACGGATATGAGCCCGGCACGTTCTCCAGCATCAGCCACTTCAGCAGTTCGCCATGATCTTCATAGCGCGGCAATGCCACCTTGCGCACCTTGGTGCCAGAGAGCGAGGTGTAGGTCAGCGAGGTGCGGATTTCCTTGTCGCGGATCTTCACCACATATTCGTCGCCGGCGTAGGCTTTCTGCATGTCCGGCCATTGCGCCAGCAGCTTCTTGGCCGCGCCGTCCTGCTTCGCTTCGCGCTCGGCGATCAACTGGTCGAGCGCCGTAACAGTGATATCGCCCGCCTTTGCGGCCAGCATGGCTTTGCTGGCGACCAGTTGCTGCCGCTCGCGCGCCAGGCCTGCCTGCGCGCGCACATGCGCGTGATAGCCGCGCACGGTATCGGCAATCTCCGCCAGGTAGCGCACCCGTTGTGGCGGCACCACCGGGGTCTGGTTGGTCGACGATTTCACCTTGACCACCGGCAGGCGACCGGGCGTGATGTTCAAGCCCAGTTCCTGCAGTTTCGGCAACATGCCCTGGTAGAGTGCGGTCACACCGTCATCATTGAAACGGCTGGCCATGGTGCCGTACACCGGCATCTCGTCGGTGCCGACGCTCCAGGCTTCGCGGTTGCGCTGATACTGCTTGCGCACATCGCGCAGCGCGTCGGCCGCGCCCTTGCGGTCGAACTTGTTGATCGCCACGAAATCGGCGAAATCGAGCATGTCGATCTTTTCGAGCTGCGAGGCGGCGCCGAACTCCGGGGTCATCACATACAGGCTGGCGCCGACAAGCGGCACGATCGCGGCGTCGCCCTGGCCGATGCCCGAGGTCTCGACTAAGATCAGGTCGAAGCCGGCCACCTTGCAGGCGGCGATCACGTCGGGCAGCGCCCTGGAAATCTCGCTGCCGGCCTCGCGGGTGGCCAGCGAACGCATGAAAATATTCGGATGCTGGATCGCATTCATGCGGATACGGTCACCCAGCAGCGCGCCGCCGGACTTGCGGCGCGACGGGTCGATCGATATCACCGCCAGTTTCAGCGATTCGTTCTGGTCGAGGCGGAAGCGGCGAATCAGCTCGTCGGTCAGCGAGCTCTTGCCGGCGCCGCCGGTGCCGGTGATGCCGAGGGTCGGCGTCGTGACCTGCACCGCGGCCGCCAGCAGTTGCTGGTGCAGGGCGGGGTCCACCTTGCCGTTTTCAAGGGCGGTGATCAGTTGCGCCAAGGCGCGGCGATTTGGCTGCGCCGGGCCGCGAATCGCATCGAGGCCGGCCGGCGCATAGGTCGAGAGATCGATGTCGCAGCGCTCCAGCATGTCCCAGATCATGCCGACCAGACCCATCTTCTGGCCGTCTTCCGGCGAATAGATGCGCGCCACGCCATATTCGTGCAGTTCCTTGATCTCGGCCGGCACGATCACCCCGCCGCCGCCGCCGAACACCTTGACATGCGCACCGCCACGCTCGCGCAGCAGGTCGATCATGTACTTGAAGTACTCGACATGCCCGCCCTGGTAGGACGACATGGCGATGCCCTGCGCGTCCTCCTGCAGGGCGGTGGTGACCACATCGTCGACCGAGCGGTTGTGGCCGAGGTGGATCACCTCCGCGCCCTGGGCCTGCAGGATGCGCCGCATGATGTTGATGCTGGCGTCATGGCCGTCGAACAGCGACGCCGCGGTGACGAAGCGCACCTTGTTGGCAAGGCGGGGCGATTCGAGCTGCTTGTGGACAGAGAGGTCGGTCATGGCGGGTTGTCTCTTGGATTGTTCAGTGCGTTCAACGACGTACGCCCAGCGATGCTTGATTGTATGCCCCGGCGAAGCTGTGGACGGGATCTGGCGCCCACGGCAGCCGCTTGAGCGCTGGGAGTTACGTGGCACAGCCAAGCATTTACTTGACTTGGCAGGCGCAAGACTACTTAACGTTTACGTAAACGTCAACCATGGCGGATTCTCTCACCGGAAAGACATTTTCATTTGGCGCCTGGTTGATCCACTTGATCGCGCTAGCGACCCGCGCCGGTCGCGCGCCATCTCGCTTGACCCGCCGCGACCAGCCGACTACATTGACCCACCCGCCACGACGAAAGCCCGCGCCATGACTGTCGCAAGCACGCCGAAACTCCATACCCCCGCAGCGGATGCGATGCAGAATCGCGCCGCCCGTTTCGACGCCCTGACACCACTGCCGATCCAGAAAGATGCCTCGATTCCGCTGGCGGCGCTTGATCTGGTGTATGCCCGCAAGCTGCTGCCGGTGATCGGGCTCGACGGCGGCACTGATACCCCGATCACCAGCAGCGCGCCGATCCAGGGTGCCGCCGGCATCACCATGACCTACGCGGTGTGCCCGCCGGGGCAGGGGCCGGGATTGCACGCGCACAAGGCCACCTACGAAACCTTCGTCGTGATGCAGGGCGAGTTCGAGTTCACCTGGGGTGAGACAGGCCAGGAGGCGCTGCGCCTGCCGCGCCTGGGCGTGCTGTCGGTGCCGCCGGGCGTCACCCGCGCGTTCCGCAACGTCGGCACCGAAGAAGGCATCCTGCTGGTGGTGATTTCAGGCGGCGCGCACAACATGCAGGACATTCACATGCCTGAAGCGGCCGCCCACGCGATCCACGCGGCCTCACCGGCCTTCATGCAGCGCTTGGCCGACAGCGGCATCACCTACAGCGGCGAACTGGCCTGAAGAAACGCCGGGGCGTTTCGCGCCACCGGCTTTGCGTTCTCCTTCACGCCGCCGGATGTGTCTCGGTGCGACAAACATGCGATCGGCAAAACAACGGCCACCAGGTGATTTACGCGCCGGGAATGCTACGGCTTGCCAGTCTTTGCAGTTCACGCGGCATTTCTTCGGGTGCCAGCACGAAATCAACATACCCTGAAGATTGTGCACTTTTGGGCATTCCATCCACTTCGGCCGAATCGTCCTGAGCAAAGGTGGTTCCTCCCTTTGCCTTGATGTGCTTGCATCCCGCAGTGCCGTCACCGTCATAGCCGGAGAGGATGATGCCGATCGCACGCGCGCCCATGGCTTCTGCCAACGAAGTCAAGAAAACATCTACCTGCACGTTCTTCGCGCTGCGCGGCGAGACGACTTTGAAGGCATGGCTCTCTATGAGAATGTCCGAGTTCGGGGGTAGCACGTAGACGCAATTCGCCTCGATCGGCATCGCCGTCGAAGCGATTTTCACCAGCATTTCCGTATGCCGCGACAAAATTGCCGCCAACTGGCTGTTGGCGCTGGGA
>JANPGJ010000215.1:0-12837 GCA_031423955.1 Burkholderiales bacterium | reverse complement strand
GGGCCTGCCGTTCGAGGAGCGCAAGCTTGACCTGTTTTCCGGTGATCAGCTCAAGCCGGAATACCTGCGCATCAATCCCAACGCGGTGGTGCCGGCGCTTCTGCATCGCGGCCGTGCCGTGCTGGATTCTTCGGTCATCATGGAATATCTGGACGAGATCGCCGCCGACCAATGCGTATTCACGCCGGCCGATCCGGTGGAACGTGCGCGCATGCGCGCGATGATGCGCTACATCGACGAGATTCCGGCGCCGGCGATACGCGTGCCTTCCTACAACCTCGCGTTCCTGCCGCACTTTCAAAGCATGACCGAGGAGGCCTTCATCGCATTGGCCAATTCCAAGCCCTTGCGCCGCGAGTTCCTGCTCTCCATGGGGCGCAGCGGGTTTCCGCAAAAGGAAATGGACCAGGCGCTGGACCGACTGCATCGCGCGGTCACTCGCATGAACGACTGGATCGCCGAGAGCGGCGGTCCATGGCTGATGGGTAGCCAGCCTACGCTGGCCGATATCGCGATCATGCCGGTGATCGTGCGCATGGACGATATCAACCTCGATGCCTCGTGGGCCGACAAGCCTGCGGTGGCGCATTGGTTGAAATCGATTCGCGCACATCCGGCATTCGCGCCGACCTTCTACCCCGGATCGCTTCTGACCGAGAAGTATCCGCATCTGGCTGTACTGCGCGAACGCAAGACCCAAGGAAGCCAGGCATGATTGAAGGGTTCGACCGACGCGTTCTGCTCGGGATCCTGCTGCTGGCTTCCGGCTTCGGCGCGCTTGCGCAAGGCACGCCGGCAAGCGCCTATCCGGCCAAGCCGATTCGCTTCATCGTCCCGTTCACCGCCGGCAGTGCCAGCGACATCCTGGCGCGCACTGTGGGCGAAAAACTGGCCGCCTCGTGGGGCCAGCCAGTGACGGTCGAGAATCGGCCGGGTGCCGGCGGGGTGATCGGCACCGGGCAGGTCGCCAAGGCCGAGCCCGAAGGCTACACCCTGGGCGTGGTGTCGGCCGGCCATGTGGTCAACCCGATCCTCTACGGCAACCTGCCCTACGACACGCTCAAGGACTTGTCCGGCGTGATTCCATTCGCCAGCCTGCCCAGCGTGCTGATGGTGGCGCCTGGCTTTGGCCCCCGGAGCGTGGCCGAGATTGTGGCGCTTGCCAAGGCCAAACCCGGCGCGCTCAACTACGCCTCCGGCGGTGTAGGCAGCGCCTCGCATGTGAACGCCGAGAAATTCATCGCCTCAAGCGGCATCGAGGTGGTGCACGTACCGCTCAAGGGCGCGCTCGACATGGTGACCGAAACCATCGGCGGGCGCACCCAATTCGGCTTCGTGCCGATCGTAGCCGCGCTGCCGACGCTGCGAGGTGGCAAGCTGATCGCGCTCGCGGTCTCGTCCGGCGCCCGCTCGAGCGCGTTGCCCGATACGCCCACCATGGCGGAGGCTGGATCGCCCGGCGGCGAGTTCAATTTCTGGATCGGCCTGTTGGCACCGGCGCGTACACCGCGCGATATTGTCACCAAACTGAATGCGGAGATCGCCCGCATCCTGCAGTCGCCCGACGTGCGCGAACGCCTGGGTCGACTGGGTGCGGAGCCGATGCCGATGTCGCCGGAGCAGTTCGATGGCTTCATGCGCGACGAGTACGCGGCATTGGGGCGCGTCATCAAGCGCGGCACCGGCGCGCCGAATTGAGGGCGGGGAATCGCTTATGTTGCCGAAGCCCCAAACATCCAGGTCAGGTCGCAGTATTCGGATATCAGGGACAAGACATGAGTAAGTCAGTCGCGTGTGTCCGATCTGGTGCGCGGCAAATGGGAGCAGTCTCGACATGTTGATCAGGTTGGCGGCCCGCGTCGGCAAGAAGCCGCAGCTGGTGCTGGAAGCTGCTTGATCGTAGCGCGCCCGGAAGGCTGGGCCAGCCCGCTTCACCACTTCAGACGCCGCGCTCCCAGGCATCCAGCTCGGCTACGGTAAAGCCGCCGGCCAGGCGCGCCGGGCGATTGAAGGGAGGCCTGATCGCAGGCGCGCGATGCTTGATCATCAACTGCCCGAAAACTTCCATCGGATCGATGTCGCGCTCCGTGCACAGCCATCGATACCAGTGGTTGCCGATCGCCACATGCCCGACTTCATCTCTCAGGATGATGTCGAGGATCCTCGCGGCGGCCACGTCGCCCTGATTGAGAAGCCTGGCGCGGATCGCCGGTGTTACATCCAGGCCGCGCGCTTCGAGGATGCGTGGCACCAGCGCCATGCGCGCCAGCACGTCGTCACGGGTGAGGTCGGCCATTTCCCACAGGCCGTTGTGCGCGGGAAAGTCGCCATAGGAATTCCCCAGGGTCTGCAGGTGCGCAGCCAGCAACGAGAAGTGCAGGGCTTCCTCGCTGGCGACCTGCATCCAGTCGCAGTAGTAGGCGGCGGGCATGCCGCCGAAGCGGCACACCGCATCGAGAGCGATGTTGATGGCGTTGAATTCTATGTGGGTGATGGCGTGGATCAGCGCAGCACGGCCGGCCGCTGACCCCAAGCCGCGCTGTGGGACGCGGGCTGGATGCACCAGTTCGGGTCGCTGTGGGCGGCCGGGCGCGCCGGCGGCCAGCACCGTGACGGCGCCGGTCACGTCAACCGCAGCCAATGCCGCGCGCGTGAGCCGCACCTTTTCGGCCGGATCGGTTTCGACCAGGGCCGCGAATGCGGCGGTGCGATCCATTCAGTCGAGAAAATCGAGCACCGCGGCCGGCGTGTCGATCACCGCATCGGCGCCCCAACTGGCAGGCGGTTCGCCTTCGCCCAGATAGCCCCAGGTCACCGCCAGGGTGCGCATGCCGGCGGCGCGCCCGGCCTGGATGTCGCGCAGGTCGTCGCCGACATAGATGCAGCGCAGCGGGTCGACCCCGCTCAACGCTGCCGCATGCAACAGCGGCGCCGGATGCGGCTTGGCATGTGGCGTGGTGTCGCCCGACACCACGCATGAGGCGCGCGCGGTGAAACCGATCAATTGCGCCAGCGGGTCGGTGAAGCGCTTCGCCTTGTTGGTGACCACGCCCCATTTGCGCGGCATCGCCTCGAGACTGTCGAGCAATTGCTCGATGCCTTCGAACAGCCGGGTGTGCACGTTGAGCGCGCGTTCGTAGTTGTCCAGGAACTCGATGCGGTGCGTCTCGTAGTCGGGGTCGCCGGGCTTCAAGCCGAAGCCGACGCCGACCAGGCCGCGCGCCCCGGAAGAAGCCATGCGGCGCAGCGGGTCGAGTGGCAGGGTCGGCAGGCCGCGGTCGCTGCGCATCTTGTTCAAGGCGGCGGCCAGGTCGGGGGCAGTGTCGGCCAAGGTGCCGTCGAGGTCGAACAGTACGCAGTCGATCATGGGGAGGATGGTGGTAAAGGTTGTGTCAGGCCGGCCTGGCGGCCTGCAGCAGGTAGTTGACCGAGGTGTCGCCGTCGAGCCAATAGCGGCCGGTGAGCGGGTTGTAGCTCATGCCGATCACCTCGCCCAAGTCAAGCCGGGCATCACGGCAATAGCGCGCCAGTTCCGAGGGCTTCACGAACTTGGCATAGTCGTGGGTGCCGCGCGGCAACAGGCGCAATACATATTCGGCGCCGATCACCGCGAACAGGTAGGACTTCGGGTTGCGGTTGATGGTCGAGAAAAACAGCTTGCCGCCCGGCTTGACCAGCGCGGCGCATGCGCGCACGGTCGAGGCCGGGTCCGGCACGTGTTCCAGCATTTCCATGCAGGTGACCACGTCGAAGGACGCCGGTTCACGCAGCGCCAGGTCTTCGGCGCTCACGCATTCGTAGTCCACCGCGACGCCGGATTCGAGCTTGTGCAAGGCGGCCACCTTGAGCGGCTTTTCCGCCAGGTCGATGCCCTTGACCGCCGCGCCTTTCTTCGCCATCGCTTCGGCGAGGATGCCGCCGCCGCAGCCGACATCGAGCACGCGCTTGCCGGCGACGGCCGCGATGCGGTCGATCCATTCCAGGCGCAGCGGATTGATCTCGTGCAGCGGCTTGAACTCCGAGGTCGGGTCCCACCATTTGGCGGCCAGGGCCGAGAATTTTTCCAGTTCGATCGGATCGACGTTCATTAGCAAGCCTTGCTGAAGGTGGTTGCGAAATCGGGCCTGCGGTTCATTTGCGTTTCACGCATTCGAGGTAGGCGGCGCCGTCCGGCGCGCCGCCTTCGCGCTGCACCTTCCAGATCATCTCGCCCAGGCATTCGAGCACCTCATGCGCGGCTTCATGCAGCGAACCATGCTTGTGCGCAAGGCGCTCGTATTCGGCGCGGATGCCGGCCGGCTGGTCGATCGATACCTGCTCGGTGATCGTCAGATGCAGCGACAGGTGCAGGAATGGATTGACGTCACCATACTCCGGCAGGAAGTCGCGCCCCTGGTTGCGCTCCGGGTCGGCCAGCAGCGGATGGTATTCCGGATGTTCGATCACCCAGTCGAGCGCCTGCAGCTCAAGTGGCGTCATCACCGTGTTGGCGCGGTGCTTCTGCCAGATGTCGAAAAAGAACCGGCGCACCTCGTCGCGGCTGGGGTTGAACATGATCAGGCGGCGCTTTTCACGCTGCGCCCGGGCGCAGGCTTCGCCCTGGTCGCGACCGGTTTCCGCGCTGACTTCGACAGCGATGGCGCGGCCTTGTCCGCAAGCTTCGCCACCTTGCGCGCCGTGCGCGGTGGAATTCGCCTGGCCGCGGCCGGCTCGGCCAGCGGGTCCGGCGTTTTCGTCCTGAATTCGCACAGGTCGCTGATTGCGCAATTCGGGCAATCAGGCTTCTGCGCCTTGCAGGTGTAGCGGCCGTGCAGGATCAGCCAGTGGTGCGCATGCAGCCGATACTGTTCCGGCACGAACTTGTTGAGCTTCTGCTCGACGATCTCGACGGTCTTGCCGGGCGCCATGCCGGTGCGGTTGGCGACCCTGAAGTTGTGGGTGTCGACGGCGATGGTGGGCTCGCCGAAGGCGATGTTGAGAACCACATTGGCGGTCTTGCGGCCAACCCCCGGCAGCGCTTCAAGGGCCTCGCGCTCGCTCGGCACCTGGCCGCCATGCAGTTCGAGCAATTGCCGGCAGGTGGCGATCACGTTCTTCGCCTTGGCCTTCCACAGCCCGATGGTCTGGATGTAGGGGCCGAGCCCGGCTTCGCCGAGCGCGGCGATCGCCTGCGGCGTGTTGGCCACCGGATAGAGCTTGCGGGTGGCGGCGTTGACGCCCTTGTCTGTGGCCTGTGCCGACAGGATCACTGCCACCAGGAGTTCGAAGGTCGAGCCGTATTCGAGGTCGCTTTTCGGGTGCGGATTGGCGGCGCGCCAGCGGCGGAAGATCTCACTGCGTTTTTCGCTGTTCATCGGGTACCCCGGTTGGCACGGCGGCGACCAGATGCCGGCGCCTGCTGGCGCGTGCTGCGCTGGATCGATGCCATCATGAGCGATCCTTGTCCACGGCGGCACGACGCGCGTCGGCGGCGGCGATCTGCCGGCGCACCTCGTCCGAGGCCGGTTCGGTGTTGCGCGGCTGCACCGCCTCGCGTTGCGCGCGCGCTCGTTCGATCGCCGCCGCGATCACCGCTTTCTTGCGTGCCTGCGCATCCTCGATCCGCGGGTCGGAGGGTGCGGTGCTGCTGGTGGATTTGGCGGCCAGCTTCTGTTCACGCGCCCGCGCGTCGTCGGCCAGGCGCTGATTGCGATCGTAGTAGCGGCGGCGCGCCGCGGTCGCGTCGTCATCGGTCCAGGCACGCGCCGGCGCCACCGGCAGCATCGCGATGCAATCCACCGGGCAGGGCGCGATGCACAGTTCGCAACCGGTGCACCAGCTCGACAGCACGGTATGCATCTGCTTGGCGGCGCCGACGATCGCATCGACCGGGCAGGCCTGGATGCACAAGGTGCAACCGATGCACAAGGCTTCGTCGATCACCGCCACTTCCAGCGGCTTTTCGATGCCGTTGGCCGGATTGAGCGGCTTGGGCAGGGTTTTCAGCAGGTCGGCCAGTTTGACGATGCCGGCAGCGCCGCCAGGCGGGCACTGGTTGATGTCGGCCTGCCCGGCGGCGATCGCGTCGGCATACGGCCGGCAGCCCTGGTAACCGCAGCGCGTGCATTGGGTCTGCGGCAACAGGGCGTCGATGCGGTCAGCCAGGGTCGACATTCGGAAGGCGTAGGTGGCAGGCGCGGCTGCGAGCGGCACCGGGAATCAGGGGAAACTGCGTTTTCAAGCTAGAATTATCCCACTTGTGCAGTGCAATAAAGCAAAAGCGCTTCGCGCCGGCGCAATCACCAGGCCGGACGACTCGAGCCGATGGGGCGGTAAAACAATGGAAAAAGCGAGCGAGGCAGCGAAACGCGCCAAGCCGAGGGTGGCGACCAAGGTCAAGCGAGACCCCGAGCGCACGCGCGCGAAGATTCTCGAAGCGGCAACCGACGAGTTCACCAAGCATGGCCTGGGCGGCGCGCGTGTCGACCGCATCGCCAAGCGCGCCGGCACCAACGAGCGCATGCTGTATTACTACTTCGTGTCCAAGGACGCGCTGTTCCTGACGGTGCTTGAAAGTGTCTATATCCGCTTGGCCGAAGCCGAAGCCGCGCTCGATCTGGGCCACTTGGAGCCGGTCGAGGCGGTGACGCGCCTGGTCGAGTTCATCTGGAACTATTACATCGACCATCCGGAGTTCATCAGCCTGATCAACAGCGAGAACCTGCACGAGGCCAAGTACCTGAAGAAATCCAGGAAGCTCGCGCAGCTGGTGTCGCCGGTGCAAAACAACATTCGCGAGATCGTGCAGCGCGGCCAGGAGGCCGGGGTGTTCCGCGGCGGCATCGATCCGGCCGAGGTCTACATCACCCTGGTGGCGCTCAATTACTACTACTTGTCGAACCGCTTCACGCTGTCGATCGTGCTGGCGCGCGACCTGATGAGCCCGGTGGCGCGGGAAGGGCACCTGCGGCATGCGACCGAAGTGGTGCTCAACTACCTGCTCAAGCCGAAGCTGGCCTGAGGGGGTGAACGTGGATCCCCTGTGCGCGGCGATCCCGACCCTGCGACCCCGCCAGGGCGCCGACAACTCCGGAATACAGCATGGCCCTGCAAGGCATCAAGCGAAAAATCGTCTACGTGGGGCTCTACGAGAGCATCGCCTTCATTTTCGGCACCCTCGGTTTCCTGGGCGCGTCGGACGCCGGCGTCGAGCGTGCCGGCGCGCTGGCGATCTTCGCCGCGCTGTTTGCGGTGAGCTGGAATTTCGGCTACAACGCGATGTTCGAACGTTGGGAAGCGGGGCGCCTTAAGCGCGGTCGCGGCTTCGGTCGTCGCGTGCTGCACGCGGTGGGCTTCGAGATCGGCTTTCTGGTGGTGCTATTGCCGGTGGCGGCATGGTGGCTGGATATCAGCTATGTGCGCTCGTTCATGGTCAACCTCGGACTCAACATCTTCTTTTTCGTCTATACCTTCGCCTTTACCTGGACCTTTGATCGGGTGTTCGGCTTGCCGGCTTCGGCGCGGCGCTGAGCGAACGCATGTTGTTTGTGATTGGCGAGCGCGAACAGCCTGCGCATGGAGTTCGGCTGTCCTTTCGGTCGCCATCAGTATCCGGCGCGCCTGCCGGCCGGAGAATGTCATGCCAACATTCCTGCATTGAACCGCAATCAGGTGTCGTCGACTCTCGCGTATTGCTCGACTCTGTCATTGCACGCATTGGTCGGCGCGCGACACCTTGTAAGAGGCGATCGCAGGCCTGAGGGGGAGCGCATCAGTCTCGGCGCCGGTAGAGACGTTACTTTCGACGCTCACCGGCACCGGCACTACGCTGGCGCAGGCGCTGGCCATCACCGCCGGGGACACGATGAACATGTTCTTCAGTGTGGTCATGGAATCTTTCTTTGCGGCTCATATTGCGCCAAGCCACAGGCGGCGACGGCAGCAGTGTTAACCAGCAGCGCGCCAAGGCGGGGTTGTTTGCGAATCATTTTCATTTTCAGACTCCTTCCGGGTTCGAGCAGCCCTGGTGAAGTTGAAGTTCGCCGGATTGAAACGATTGGCAACGAGGTTGTCGATCGAGGGCAGATTCGTGGTGCCTTGCAGGCGCGGCATGCTCGCTTCGCGGCGCCTGACATAGCCTGGCGTGATCCCCGGCGCGGAGTTGACCTCCTGGCGTTCAATGCTGACCGTGCCGAGGCCGTGTTCGTGCATGTACTGCATGATCCTGATCGCCAGCCGGGTGACCGGTTCGAGGCGCTGAGTCCATGCCGAGTGCCACGAGCCCATGGGATGGAAGTAATTTGGTATCCCTCCCAGCATGATGCCCTTGTAGAAATTGATGCGCTCCATGGCGATTTTCGTGTTTCCGACGTACAGATCAAAGCTGAAGAACCGCAGGTTGAGCCCGGTCGCGAGAATGCACGTATCGCATTCAATGCTTTCGCCGTTGCTCAGCACGATCGAGGTTTCCGTGAAGCGCTCGATGCCGGCGGTCTTGATCACGATTTCTCCTCTGCGCAGCTTTTCCATAAGCCCGATCGCCACCGCGATGCGCTGCTGCCATGGGTTGTAGTCGGGGCTGAAGTGCTCGCGAAACGCGTCTTCGCCCACCACCTTACGCCAGTGATGCCTGAAGAACCAGCGGGCGGTCCGTGGAAACTTGCGAAACCCGACGAATACCAGATCGTCCCTGAACTGCAGGTATTGACGCAGCCATTTCACCGCGCGGTGCAGGCCAAGCCTGTATAGATGCTGGCAGGCAAGAATGAGGACGCCGGCCCGATTGTCGATTTCATAGATGTAGGACGGTGACCTTTGCAAGAGGATCAGCGATTTCGAGACTCGCGCGAGTTCCGGTGCGCAGCAGATAGCGGTGGCGCCGCTGCCCACCAGCACCACGTTCTTGTCGATGAAGCTTCTGCCGGCATCCAGGTGCGAGGTATGAATGATCTCGCCCTTGAACCGGCTGGCGTCCTTGAAGGAAGGCAGGTAGGGCCGATCCGAGAAATAGCCGTTGCCATTGATCAGGAATCGGGCGCTGAACGTTCCATCGCTGGTATGCACCGTCCAGCGCTGCTGTTCCAAGCTGAAAACCGCCTTGCTCACGCAGGTGTTGAAACGGATGTGCGGCAGGATCGCAAATTCTTCCGCCACCGAGCGCAGGTACTGCTGTATCTGCTCTCTTCCTTGCAGGCAATGCGCTGAGAGGAACGGCTTGAAGCTGAACGAGTACTTGATGAAATCGGAATCGCAGCGCGCGCCGTGCCAGCGATGGGTGTTCCAGACGCCACCCAGATCCGGCTGGGATTCGAGAATGGTGTATGAAATTCCGCTGGCACCCAGGTAATAGCCGGCGCCGATGCCGCTTATTCCGGCTCCGATGACCAGCACCGGGAAATCGCGCGTATTCATGCCTGGCCCCTCAACAGGCCTGGCAGTCCGGTCGCAAGCCATGGCAGGAAGGTGACCAGCAGCACGCCGATGGCGAGAACGCCGACCACCGGAAGCGCGGCGCGGAATACCTCGGTCAGCGGCTGCTCGAAGCGGTAGGCGGCAAAGAAGAGGTTCATGCCCACCGGCGGTGTCAGGTAGCCGAGCTCCAAATTGACCAGGAAGATGATGCCCAGGTGCAGTGGGTCGATGCCGAACGCCATGCTGAGCGGCACTATCAACGGCACCAGCACCACGGTGGCTGAAAAAATGTCCAGCAGGCATCCCGCGGCCAGCAAGAACAGGTTCAGCGCAATGAGAAACATCAGGCGCGAATCGATCGCGCCGGTCACCCAGTCCACGGCACGCTCCGGAATGCGGGCATCGACCAGGTAGTTGTTGAATCCCAGCGCCACCCCCAGTATCAGCAGCACGCCACCGATCAGGAGCCCGCATTCGGCCATCACCCGCGGCACGTCCGATAGCGGTATGGCGGCGAGGGCGCCGCGCGGATCGGCGCGCAGTTGGCGAACGAAATCGGGCCTGCGCAGCGCCAGCCCTGCCAAGCCATGGTCGCGTGCCCGCCGGTACAGGCGGCGCGCGCGCTCCTCCAGGCGCGACGCCTCGGCAAGATCGCGCTCTTCGATTTCTTCGGCATCCTGCTGCAGGAACGCGTAGGCGTACTGCGTGAATCCCCGCGCGGCGGCCAGCAGCAGCCCGGCGTGCCCGGGGCGCTCGACCAGCAGGCTCTCGATGAGCTTTAGGCTGAAAGGCGCGGCCGCGCGAATGAGTTCGGGATCATCGTCAGCCGCAAAGGCGGCGCCGCTGCCGGCGATGGCGCTGCCGATATTGTCTACCGCGAGATGGTGGAGCGAGCATCCGGCAAGCGCAAGCGTGAACACTGCCAATGCCAGCTTGCGTATCGATGGGGCGTTCTGCTGCATGTTGTTGCCTCCGTGCCGCTTAGCGCGGAACCAGCGCAGACATCGCACGCACGTGCTGCGCGACCTCGCGGGCCGCCTCGCACCAACTCATCTCCCGGTAGGGGATGCCGTGGCGGCGGCAGAACTCCCGGGTGATGCGGCGCGCGCTGCGCAGGCGTGCGCTCGGCATCGACGGAAAAAGGTGATGCTCGATGTGGTTGTTCACCCCGCCGAAGACGAGGTCATCCAGCCGCGACGCGCCGAGATTGCGCGTGACACTGATTTCCTGCATGAAGAAGGAAATCGATTCACCGGGTTCGATGACGCGCGTGCCGATGTGGTTCACCATGAAGATCAGGCCGACGTAATAGCCGATCAGTACGCTCATCAGCGCATAGTTGAGCAACGCCTGCCCCCAGCCGAGCAGCAGCAGCGGCGGCACCAGCCACAGCGCGAAGTGCAGCAGCACGACCACTTGGTCGACCCGCGTGGCGCGAGGATTGCGCCAAAGGAAACGCAGGCCGTCGATTTTCAGGGTGAAGCCCTGCAGCCCTATCAGGATCCAGACGAGGGTTGCCTGGTGAAGGCTGATCAGCCGGCCCAATCCCGTCTTGGCGAGCGCCGATTGCGGGTACATGCTGACGATGCCGGACTGCATGTCCGGGTCGCGGGCGCGATCGTTGCAGTGCGGGTGATGCAGCCGGTGGATGTGCTGGAAATACGCATACGACAGCCCGGTCAACAGGGTGTGGAACAACTGCCCGGCCAGCCCTGCCACGCGCGGGTCGCGGGACAGCGCGCCGTGGCCGGCGTCGTGCGCGATGAAGCCGCCCTGCACGCTGATGAAGGCGAGTGCCGCGATCGCCAGGGCACGCCCCGCCGGCCCGGGATCGGCGAGCAGCGTCGCGTAGGCAACCGCATACGCAGCGAGGATGAACATCGCGCGGGCGACGGTGCGCCCGGTGGCGGGACGCAAACACCCGGAAGCGGCTACCTCCGCGATCAGTTTGCGATGCAGCTGGTCAACACGCGAGGTTTGCGCGTGCGAAAACGGCATCTCGGTACGCAAGGACGGGGTTTGGATCGCATTCATGAACAGCTACCCGGCTTGGCGCCCTCGGCGCCGACCAGGCCCTCCTTCAATCCGACCACAAGACCGATCGGAACGGTGATCGGAATCAGGTACAGGGAGAGTCCCCCTGTATAGGGCATCATGAGCGCAGGCACTCCGATCCCTGAGAGCGCGCCACCGGCGCCACACTTGAGCACTCGCCCGATTCGGTCGAGCACGGCCGGAGTGCGAGCAAGCTCGTTGGTAGCGCCGCTGTTGACGTGCGCGTCGCCCGCGCCCGCGGCCGGCGACTGTGCGCTTGACGAGTTGTTGCGCGAACCGGGGTTCGGCAGCCCGCCGTCGGACCAATGCGGGCCGGCGCTGGTTGTGCAACCGGCGCTCAAGGCAGCGACCAGCGACAAGATCGCGAAATTCCTCATACTGCCCTCCCGCTTTGATTTTGAGTCATACGCCAATACAGCATGCCGCGTGCCATCAATCATTTGTTCCATATGTCATTGATAATTCATGATAAAAAATCATGGCGCCTGATTTTTCCGATGAGAGGATTAGCATTAAATGAACATGCGATGATCATTAAATGCCCGGCGTGGACCGGGAAGGGGTCGATTCGGCGAACGCCCGCGTGACGCTCTTGAACCCGGGTTCGCAAGTGCAGGACGGCCAGGAATGCGTGGTGCGTGCGCAGCGGCGGGCACGCCGAGCAGTGGCCGATACTTTTCGCGGCATAGCGTGAAAAGTGCGGCAGCGTCGGGTTGCCGGCATAGAATCTTGCCCAGGCTGTGCGATGACCGAAGGGGAATGCGACATGCGCGCACTACATCGACTGCAAGCCGACGAGCGGATGTTTCTCGCCCGAGTGCAGGACGTGATCTTTTGCAGCCCGTTTTCCGACAACTTGCCGGCCTTGCTGGCTGCCGTCGGACCGCAGGTGCGGGTGGACGCGCGCGCGCCGCAGTTGGCCAGCGTGGTGCCCGCGGTCGATGCCTGGATCGAGGGGCTGGCGCGGCGCGGTATTGCCGGCGTCGACGCGGTCGAACCGGATGACCGCGGGTTGCTGGTCTATGCCTACGTGTTCCAGGTGTACCAGCGCACGATGGATCGCTTCGACGCCATGATCCAGGATCAGATCGCGCACGGCGTCGCGCCGGTCAGGGTGCCGTTTGCCGAGGACGTGCTGGGGCAACTTGCAGCGCGCGGCTTGACCGATGAAGAAGCGCTGATGTACTTCGCGTTTTTCTATCAGTTGCGGCGCGGCTTCTTTTTCATCTATTACGGACTCATCGGTTCGAGTCGGTCGATGCGCGCGTTGCGGCAGAACCTGTGGAACAACGTATTCACTTTCAATACCCAGAACTACGAGCGCTGGTACTGGAGCCACATGGAGGATTTCTCCACGCTGCTGTTGGGTGAAACCGGCACCGGCAAAGAATT
>JANPGJ010000214.1:0-3874 GCA_031423955.1 Burkholderiales bacterium | reverse complement strand
GGCGCATGGGCGCAGACCACCGGTTCGAGCCGCATCGTGGTGGCGGTGATCGACAACGGCATCCTGCCGCACCCCGACCTGGCCGGCCGCACCCTGCCGGGCTACGACTTCGTCGATGCGCGGCGCTCCAACGACGGTGGCGGCCGCGACGCCGACCCCTCCGATCCCGGTGACTGGGTCACGGCCACCGAATCGACCACCCAGAACGGCGAGTTCTTCGGCTGCCCGGCCGGCAACAGTTCGTGGCACGGCACGCGCATCGCCGGCATTATCGGCGCGGCCGCCAACAACCTGGACAGCAACGGCGTAAGGCTGGGCATCACCGGTATCAACTGGCAGTCGAAGATCCTGCCGGTGCGCGCCATCGGCAAATGCGGTGGCTACACCTCCGATATCGTCGATGCGATCCGCTGGGCGGCCGGCATTCCGGTGGCGGGGGTGCCCAACAATCCCAATCCGGCGCAGGTGATCAACCTGAGTTTCGCCACCCCCGGCGTGTGCGACACGGTGTTCCAGAGCGCCATCGACGACGTCACCAGCCTGGGGGTGGTGGTGGTAACGGCCGCAGGCAACAACAACGGCGCCAACGCCGCGCTCTACACCCCCGCCTCGTGCGACAAGGTGATCACCGTGACAGCAGTCGACCGCAACGGGGCCAGGACATCGTATGCGAATACCGGCGCAGCGGTAGCGCTGGCAGCGCCGGGCGGTGTCGGCGCCGCGACCGACGGCCTGCAAGGCTTGTCGGATACCGGTACCACCAACCCGGCCAACAGCGGCACCTACTCCTACAGCGAAGGCACCAGCCTGGCCTCGGCGGAAGTGGCGGGCGTCGCCTCGCTGGTACTGTCGCTGCGGCCCTACCTCAAACCGGCGCAAGTTCGGGAAATACTCGCTGCCACGGCCCGGCCGTTCGGTACCGGCTGCGACACGGCTACCTGTGGTGCCGGCATCGTTGATGCGCAAGCGGCACTGCAGGCGGTGCGCAACAGCATCGGATACGGCGCCAACTCTGTCTCCGCGAACGGCCAGACCTCGATGGCACTACGAACCAGCGGCGGCGTGGTGCAGTGGGGACAGGACCTGCAGGGCTCGTTCGGACCGCTGCAGCAGCAGGTCTCGGGCCAAGGCTACGCCTATCCGATTCCCGGACTCGACGGCATCGTGCAGGTCGCCAGCGGCAATCTGTATGGCGTGGCCCTGCGCAACGACGGCACGGTATGGACATGGGGCAACAACAGCGACGGCCAGCTCGGCAACGGCGGCACCGCGGCAACCGCGTCGCTGGTGCAGGTCGCCGGCATGAGCAACGTCACCTATGTCGCCGCGGGCGGGCTGGGCCCCTACTATTCGATGGCGGTCAAGGCTGACGGAACGGTCTGGAGCTGGGGTGGCGGCAACGGCACGCCACAGCAGGTGGCGGGCTTGAGCGACATCCGCGCGGTCGCGCTGACGGCGACCCACCGGCTGGCACTGAAGCGCGATGGCAGCGTGTGGGCGTGGGGCAGCAACACGTTCGGCCAGCTTGGCAACGGGTCCACCATCGACAGCGCGACCCCGATCCAGGTGAGCGGCCTCGGCGGGGTCACGGCAATCACGGCGATGTCCGCCGGCCTTTCAAACTCGGCAAGCTTCGCGATCCGGCGCGACGGCAGCGTATGGGCGTGGGGCCTGAACAACGAGGGCCAGCTCGGCGACGGCACGCACGCTAATCGCTCGACACCGGTGCGGGTCGCAGGCATCGACGACATTCGGATGGTGGCAGCGGGCCTGTCGCATGTGGTCGCGCTCAAGGGGGATGGCAGCGTCTGGGTCTGGGGGTCGAACCGGGTCGGCCAGTACGGCAACGAGTCGACCATCGGTTCACCCGTTCCGGTTCAGGTTCCGAGTATCCGCGACGCCGTCTCGGTGGCGGCTGGCAGCACCCATACCCTGGCAAGCGTCGCCAACGGTGTGGTGTATGGCTGGGGATCGAATGGCGCCGGACAAGCAGGCAGCGGCAATCTCAACTCGCCGCAGTCGCTGCCGGTTCGTGTAATGCAGAGCGGCGTTTCCACCGGACTCAATCTCGGGCCTTCGAATCCGCTGACTTTCGCACGTGGCGGCTACTCACCCGGCGGCACAACCAGTTCCAACGCAGTCACGCTGACCGGGGTTGGCAGCAATGTCGCGTTCACAGTCAGCAACGGCCGCTACAGCAGGAACGGCGGCCCGCTGACGGCGGCAGGGTCGGGCACCGCCAGTGACGGCGATACCTTCGTGCTTGAAGCCGGACTCGGCGCATTGGACCCGGCCGGCAATTCAACGACGGTAACCCTGGTCGTCGGGGCACGAACATTCACCTTCCAGGCGGTGGGACGGATCGTGGACACCACTCCGATCCAGTTCGCGCTCGGCTCCAAGGTCAGCACCGTCGGCGGCGACGTGCTCACTTCGGACCCGGTGCAGATCCTCGGCACCTCGTCGCAGGTGCCGGTGCCGATCAGCGTCATGGGCGGCACGTATCGGATCGTCGGCGTCACCGGTGACATCAGCGACCCGCGCACCATCGTCTATGGCCAGTCGGTGCAGGTGAGCGCGCAGGCGCCCGTCGGCAATGGCGCCAACACGGCAACGCTGACCATCGGCGGGGTCAGCGCAAAGTTCACCGCGATCACCGAGAAAGGCGCCAACGCCGGTCGCCGCGCAGGCGTCGCCGCCGGTTCGATCTCGACCCTGATTCTCAAGAGCGACGGCACGCTGTGGCGCGTGGGCTACGCCGGCAGCCCGACCGCGTCCGACGACAATCGCGCCAAACCGGTACCCGGCATTGCAGGGGTGCGGCGCATCGCCGCCGGCGCGAATCATTTCGTCGCGCTACGCGACGACGGCGCGGTGTGGACCTGGGGTGACAACTACGACGGCCAGTTGGGCCTGGGTGACTATTACGCGCGCGGCGCGCCGTCGCTGGTGTCGGGGCTGGACAACGTGGTGGCGATCGCCGCCGGACATCGCCATAGCCTGGCCCTGAAGGCCGATGGCAGCGTGTGGGCATGGGGCGCGAACGAAAGCGGGCAGCTCGGCATCGGCTCCCAGGCCGTGACCGGCGTGCCGGTACCGGTGCCGGGGCTCGACAACGTGG
Organism: Burkholderiales bacterium; assembly: GCA_031423955.1. Lineage (GTDB taxonomy): Bacteria > Pseudomonadota > Gammaproteobacteria > Burkholderiales > JAEUOS01 > JAEUOS01. Next base: position 753 of record JANPGJ010000214.1, on the reverse strand, counting down.
TCGCTATCGCCGGCGGCGGTGCGCACAGTCTGGCGATCCGCGCCGACGGCAGCGTGTGGTCTTGGGGCAGCAACGATCACGGCCAGCTCGGCACCGGCAGCGCTGGAGGCATGGTGCTCTCTCCGCAGCAGGTGAACGCGCTCACCGGCAAATACGCCGCGATCGCCGCCGGGCAAAACCACAGCCTCGCGCTCAAGGTCAGTGGCAGCGCATATGCCTGGGGTGACAATCAGTACGGCCAGTTGGGCGACGGCTCGTTCACCCAGCGCAATGCCCCGGTGACGCTGAGCGGCGCCAACGGCCCCGTCAACGGCCGGGCGCTCGCCGCGGGCTGGAATCACAGCGTCGTCCTGGGCCGGACCACCATCCTGTTTTCCGGTGTCACACTCAATGTCGACGGCGCGCTTTGGACCTTCGGGCGCGGCGATTCCGGGCAGTTGGGTAATGGCGGGACCGCGCATTCGAATCTGCCGCTCCTGCTCGACACCAACAACGTGTTCGACGTGCGTGCGATCGCCGGCGGCGACGCACACAGCGTGATTTCGAACAGCACCATCGGGGCAGCTTTTGCATGGGGCCGCAGCGAGTTCGGGCAGGCTGGCGTCGTCGGCGGTTCGCAATTGACGCCGCTCGCGATAAGGGACCAGAACAGCGCAATCGTATTCGCGTACGGCATGCCTTTCAACGATTTCGAAACCGCTGCCTACGCACCGCCGAATGCGCTGGTGCCGTCGGAGCAACGCATTCTGGTCG
>JANPGJ010000213.1:0-22254 GCA_031423955.1 Burkholderiales bacterium | reverse complement strand
GATGACGCCAACGACTTCGTAATTGTTTTTAATTATCGTGTCCAAAATGCCAACTGCGAATTCGGGAGTTCCCATAAAAACAATGCGTAACTTTTCCATGCTTATTTTAAAGAATATAAGTTATTTGATTTGATACTAATTGTATCATTTTCCAAAAGATTCCGAAGTGTAAAGATAACATCGTCTTTAGGAAATTTGGTTAGCTTTTGAATATCTCTCGAATTGAAATCCTGCATTTTCAAAAGTTCCACAATTTTTTCAGAAATACTTTCCGGGTTCTGTTTAGCTTCGCTCTGTTCCGCTTTGCCTCGGGTCTTTTCGTTTTTCGAAATGCAATACGAGCAAATACCGCAATCATCTTTTATAGTTTCGCCAAAATACCGCATCAACAACTTATGCTTGCAAGTTTTGGTATTCTTACTATAATATAATACTGCCTGAAGCTGCTCGGTTTTTAGTTTATTCTGTGCTTCCAAATGTTTGGAAACCCTGTTTATAGTGCGCTCATCTTCGCGGACTTCGTTAAGGGTAATTGTGGCATCATTGTTTTTGGCAATCAAATCAATAATCTGTTTTTCTTTTAATTTCTGCAAAAGTGAAAGCACAATTTTTTCATCGGTGTTCGATTTTTTGGCATGGCCGGCGGCCTCGCGCGCCTCGGCGCATTCGACTTTCCGTTCCGCCTGTCGGACACCACGCGCACCTATTTCGAGCGCATGGCCGGCATCGAAAGCGGCCAAGCCGCGGCTGACATGCGCGCCATCCTGAAGTCTCCACCGGAGCCCGAGGCGCTGGCGCGGCTGTCGCAAAACCCGATGCACAACGCCACCTACCGCACCACCTGCGTGGCCACCATGCTCGACGCCGGCCATGCCACCAATGCCCTGCCGCAACGCGCGCGCGCCACCGTCAACTGCCGCATCCTGCCGGACGAATCGATCGACTCGGTCACCAACACCCTGCACAGCGTGCTGGCCAACGACAAGATCAAGCTGACGCCGGTCGGCAGCGCCACCTTGTCGCCGGCACCGCCCTTGAGCCGCGAAATACTGGAGCCGGCAGAACGCGTCAGCGCGCAGATGTGGCCCGGCGTGCCGCTGGTGCCGACCATGCTGGTGGCCACCACCGACAGCCGCTATCTCAACAACGCCGGAATTCCTGCCTATGGCCTGTCAGGCATGTTCCGCGACCCCGACGGCGGCGGCGTGCATGGCTTGAACGAGCGCATTCGCGTGCGCTCGCTGTATGAAGGCCATGAGTTCCTGTACCGGGTGGTGAAGATCTACGCCGGCGGCAAGTAGAGCTCCGCCCCTGTTTCCCGGGTCCAGGCCGCACGCCGGTACTCGCGTCGCGGGCGACCCGGACCCGGCGCCGCATAACGAGGCAGCGTCACGCAAGGCGTGGCTCCGGTAAAGTGCGGCATGGCGCTCAAATCAACGATTTACAAGGCCGACCTGCAGGTCGCCGACATCGACCGGCACTATTACGCCGATCACCCGCTCACGATCGCCTGCCACCCTTCCGAAACAGCCGAACGCATGATGGTGCGGGTGCTGGCGTTTGGCATCAACGCGCATGATCTGCTGGCTTTCGGCAAGGGCTTGTCGGATGTTGAAGAGCCTGATCTGTGGCGACGCGACCTGACCGGCGTCATCGAACAATGGATCGAGGTCGGCCAGCCCGACGAGCGCACCGTGCTCAAGGCCTGCGGCAAGGCCGGCAACGTGATGGTCTACGCTTACGGCACCAGCACCCCGCAATGGTGGAAACAGGTTGGCCCCAAACTCGAGCGGGCGCGCAACTTGCACGTGCTGGCGATCGACCCCGAAACCGCGCGTGCCCTGTCGCGCCTGGCCAAACGCAACATGCAACTGCAATGCACCATCCAGGATGGCGACATCTGGATCCGCGACGACAGCGATGCCGTGCAAATCGGCCTGACCGTCCTCAAAGCCTGAGAAAGAGCCGCGCCATGCCTGCCATCAAGGTCGCATTGACCACCGAGTACATCGAATTGAACCAGTTGCTCAAGCTCGCCGGCTTGGCCGGCAGCGGTGGCGCCGGCAAGGCCCTGGTGGCCGCCGGCGGCATCAAGGTCGACGGCCGCGAAGAGTTGCGCAAGACCTGCAAGATCCGCCCGGGCCAGGTGGTCAAGGTCGGCGAAACGCGAATCCGCGTGGTGGCCGCCGGCGGGACCACGGTACGCGCGCCGGTGGAAGACGAATAAGCGGCAATAAACCTGGCCTGATCAAGGAATGGCACGCCGATTGCGTCGGTAAATTTGAATTTCGTCCTGCCTCGATTTCAAATCCGCCATGCAAACCATCGTGCACGACTCGGTTCTCTCGAACGCAGCAATCCGTCTCGATCAGCTGCAAACCAGCATCCTCAAGACGCTCTACGACCGTTCGGAGCGGCGTCACGCCTTGGCCGAGCTGGCGCGCGAGGTGTTTCCGGGTGCGGCCGCCTATCCTGACGCCGAACTGCTGGGTTTCGTGCTGCCGCGCTTGCGCCGCATGCGCGCCCTCAACTTCGTGCGCATCGAGCGCCTGGGCGCCGAGTTCGCCGCCAGCATCAGCATGAAGGGTATCGAGTTCATCGAGCAACACGCGTAGGGCGCAAGGCATCCGCTTCACGCATCACGCCTTAATCCGGCATCCGCTTTACGCATCACGTCGTAATCCGGCATCCGCTTTACGCATCACGTTGTAATGCGGCATGATGTGCGCCACCCATGGCTATCGATGTCGATCTCAATCGCCGCACGTTGAGCCTGCCGGATACCGACGGCGGGCGGGCGCATCGGTTTTCGGTGGTCGACGCCGGGCCGCGTGATGCCTTGCGCACGCTGGTGTTCATTCACGGTTTTGGCGGGCGCGCTGCCTACTGGCATTTCCAGCTTGACCATTTTCACTATGACAGCCGGGTCATTGCGCTCGACCTGCGCGGCCACGGTCTGTCGGATGCGCCGAAATCGCGCTACGACGTGGCGGAACTGTGCGCCGATGTGGTGGCGATGCTGGCGGCGGTCGGCGCGCCCGAGCGCTTCGTACTGGTAACCCATTCATTCGGCGGCGCGGTCGGCACCTATTTCGTCAGCCAGTACCCGGAACGCGTCGAGCGCCTGGTGATCATCGGCTCGGCAGTGCAGTTCAAGCTCAAATGGACCGGGCGCGCGCTGTTGCGCCTGCCCGCACCGCTTCTGGGCTTCATGCAACGGGTAGTGCCGGCCGCCCGCCTGTATCCGCCGGCCCATGTGGTGAGTGCACAGAACCGCAATGCGCTGGCGGTGTGGAACGGCACCGAAATCCTGAAGAAGCTGGCGCTGCCGACCCTGGTGATCCTGGGTCAGCGCGACTTCCTGTTTGAAGAGGCGTCGCAACGCGGCCTGGCGCAGCTGATTCCGGGTGCCGAGGAAGTGGTGATTCCAGTCTCGGCGCATCAGGTGATGGTGGAGCGGCCGGATGCGGTCAATCGCGCCATCGAGCGCTTTCTCGGCCCGGCGCGGCTGGCCGAGGAGCGCGCCGCGCGCCGCCTGCAGGCACGCGCCCTGGAACAGGAACGACCGTGGCTCAAGTACTACGACAGCCGCACGCCATACCGGATCCGCCAGCCGATCGCGCCGCTCACCCGCACCCTCGAAGCGGCGGCACGGCGTTTCGGCAGCACCGACGCGCTGCGCTTCCATGGCCGCAGCATCAGCTACCGCCTGCTCAACCGCTTGTCGAATCGCTTCGGCAATGGTCTGGCGCAACTCGGCGTGGCGCCCGGCGACCGGGTGGCGATCATGCTGCCCAACATTCCGCAGGCGCTGATCGCCTACTACGGCGTGTTGAAGCTTGGCGCAGTAGCGGTGTTCGTCAACCCTCTATTCACCCGCGATGAGCTGGTGGCGCGCCTGACCGACGCCGGCGCCCGCGTGCTGATCGCGCTTTCGTCCTATCGCGGCGAGATCGAGGCGATCGCAGCCGGCGCCAACCTCAACCGCGTGATCCTGACCTCGTTCAAGGCGATGATGGGCCTGCGCGAGCGGTTCATGTATTCACTGCTGCGCGAGAGCATGGCAGGCGCCGGCCTGGCGCCTGCCGGTGCCGGCATGGCCGCGCAGGTGTCGAGCTTCAAGGCGCTGCTGGCGCGTGGCAGCAGCGCACCCTTGCCGGCGCCCGAGATGGCTGACCTGGCGGTGATCGCCTACACCAGCGGCACCACCGGCAGCGTGCCGGCCGGCGTCATGCTCAGCCACCTGAACCTCGCCGCCAACGCACTGCAATTGCGCCACTGGATGCCGGAAATCCGGCCCGGCGACGAGCGCATTCTGGCGGTGGTGCCGTTTTCGCACTCCTACGGCATCTCCGGCTGCGTCAACATCGCGGCGCTGATCGGCGCCACCCTGATCCTGCTGCCGCGCTTCGATGTGGAAGAGACCCTGCACACCATCGCGCGCGACAAGCCGACCATCTTTCCCGGCGTGCCGATGATGTTCCAGAGCCTGGCGCACTTTCCGGGGGTGCGCAAGTTCGGCGTCGCCTCGATCCGCCTGTGCGTCTCGTCCGGCTCGCCCCTGCCGGTGGAGGTGCAGGAGGAGTTCGAGAAGCTCACCCGCGGCCGGGTGGTCGAAGCCTACGGCCTGACCGAAGCCGCGCCGGCCACCCACTGCAACCCGCTCGGCGCGCGCCGCCGTCACGGCTCGATCGGCCTGCCGCTGCCCGACACCGAGGCGAAAATCGTCGACCCCGATAGCGGCGCCGAACTGCCGCCGGAGACGGCGGGCGAGATGATCGTGCGCGGCCCGCAACTGATGCGCGGCTATTGGCAGCGCGAGAGTGAAACCGGCGCCGCGCTGCGCAACGGCTGGCTCCATACCGGCGACATCTGCCGGATGGACGAAGACGGCTACTTCTACGTGATCGACCGCAAGAAAGACGTGATCTTCATGGCCGGCTACCCGATCTACCCGCGCGATATCGAAGAGGTGTTGTACGAACACCCGGGGGTGCTCGAAGCCACCGTGGTCGGCGTGCCGGACTGGGACGAGACACACGCGATTCGCGCCTTCGTGGCGCGCCGGCCCGGCAGCCGGATGGCGCCGGAGAATCTGCTTGCGGAATTGACCGCGCACGCGAAGAAACGCCTGCCACCGCATGCGGTGCCGGTATCGTTCGAACTGGTCGACAAGCTGCCGCGCAACATGCTGGGCAAGGTGTTGCGGCGGCAACTGGCGGCCGGCGCGGCAGCCCCGCGCACGGCATGACCCTCGACAGGAGACCCTGATGATCGATTTGCGCAGTGACACCGTCACCCGACCCGGCGCCGCGATGCGCGCAGCGATGGCCGAGGCGCCGCTGGGCGACGACGTGTACGGCGAGGACCCCACCGTCAATCGGCTGCAGGCGCGCGGCGCCGAACTGTTCGGCATGGAAGCCGCGCTGTTCCTGCCGACCGGCACGCAAAGCAATCTCTGCGCGCTCTTGGTGCACTGCCAGCGCGGCGACGAATATATCGCCGGGCAGGATGCCCACACCTATGGCTACGAAGGCGGCGGCGGCGCAGTGCTGGGCAGCATCCAGCCGCAGCCTTTGGCCAATCAGCCGGACGGCTCGGTTGCCATCAGCGATATCGAAGCGGCGATCAAGCCTGACGATTCGCATTTCGCGCGCACCCGCCTGATCACCGTCGAAAACACCATCGGCGGCAAGGTGCTGTCACGCGCTTATCTTGAACAGGTACTGGCGCTGGCTGCACGCCGCGGCCTGGGCACGCATCTGGACGGTGCGCGTATTTTCAACGCCGCCATCAAGCTGGGCATGCCGGTAGCGGACCTGTGCCGCGGCTTCGACACCGTTTCGGCCTGCCTGTCGAAAGGCCTGGGCGCGCCGGCCGGCACGCTCCTTTTGGGGCGCAACGATTTGATCAGCGCGGCACGCCGCTGGCGCAAGATGCTGGGCGGCGGCATGCGCCAGGCCGGGGTGCTGGCTGCGGCGGGTTTGTACGCGTTCGATCACAACATCGAACGCCTGGGCCAGGACCACGACAACGCGCAGCACCTGGCCGCGGCATTAAGCAAGCTGGATATGCTCAAGGTCGACCCCGCGCAGACCAACATGGTGTTTGTCGAGGTGCCGGCTGCGCACGTGGCAGCGCTCGGCGCCTGGCTGCAAGAGCATGACGTACTGGCAGTGATCCGGCCGCGCACCCGCCTGGTGACCCACCTGGATGTGAACCGCGACCAGGTTGACGCCGCCGCCGACGCGTTCGCGGCCTACTTCTCGCGCGCCGGATAAGCACCGTCATGGCTGCGTCGTGAAGCGCCCAGGCGCGGTATTTGTGTCAGCTGGATTGCAAATGCTCAGGCATCTCATCGCGCTGATGTTTTGCGTCGCGCCCGGCGCCTTCGCCCATCACGGCTACGACACCCATTACGACGGCTCGCGCCTGATCTCCCTCAAGGGCCGCGTGGTCTCGTTCGCAATCGAGAATCCGCACACCCGCATCGTTATCGAGGTGGCGGATGCGCGCGGGCAAAAGGAAACCTGGACCATCGAAGCGGTGCCGGCCTCGCGTGCGGCGCAGATGAACCACCCGCTGACCAGCGCCAGGATCAAACCCGGCGATCAGGTCGCGGTTGCCGGCTGGCCGGCGCGCGACGGCGCCAAGCGTCTGGGCGGCCACACGCTGACCTTGGCGGACGGGCGCGAGATCATGCTGCGCCCGGCGATCAACCTGCCGCTACGTCGCGAGTAATCGTGGTCAGGCCGTGCGCCGGCCCTCGCGGATCGACTGGGGCAGAAAGAACCTTTCAGATCCAGGTTTCGGCCCGCCCGCGCTTGCCACATCCCGCGGAATTCGGCCTGATCCGCAGGGTCTCGTTGCGCGGCATCGGGCGGTCGCCTGCAATCGAGCACAATCGCCATGCGGAGGTGGGCCGAGCGCCGTTGCCGACCGACAATTGACCAGGTGGTTCGACCTGTCGGTACAAGAAATGTGCAAGGGAATGCAAGGTGATCACCATGTTCAAGTCGGTCGGGACCGCGCTCGAAGACTTGGCAGCCGCGGCGCTTGTCTACGCCGGGCGCAATGACACCCGACACCGCGCAGGAGCATCGACATGAACAACGACCCCGAAGCAACCGCAAGGCCACCGCAACAGCCAACCGGCAGGCAGGCGCGCGAAACCGGGCGATTCACTCACCGAGTCGGCATCCGAACGCCGCTGCGCGCCGCGATCACCGCGGCATACAGGCGCGCTGAAGCGCAATGCCTGCCGCCCCTGATCGACGCTGCAAGCTTGCCCGCGGATGCAGTCGGCGCGGCCAAGCAGGTGGCGCGCGCACTGGTGGAGGGCTTGCGATCTTCCAGATCGCTCTCGGGTGTCGAGTCACTGATCCAGGAGTATTCCCTCTCGTCCGCGGAAGGCGTCGCGCTGATGTGCCTGGCCGAGGCGCTATTGCGTATTCCGGATCACGCCACCCGTGACGCCCTGATCCGCGACAAGATCGCGCCCGGCAACTGGCGCAGCCACTTCGGGCACAGCGAGTCGCTGTTTGTCAACGCGGCCACCTGGGGTCTGGCGGTCACCGGCATGCTCACTGCGACCTCGAGCGAGCGCACCATGTCGTCCGCCCTCGCCCGGCTGATCGGGCGCGGCGGCGAACCGTTGATCCGCAAGGGCGTGGACTTGGCGATGCGCATGATGGGGGAACAGTTCGTCACCGGCCAGACCATCGCCCTGGCGCTGAACAACGGACGCAGGCTGGAGGTCAAGGGATTTCGCTATTCGTACGACATGCTGGGCGAGGCAGCCTTGACGGCGGACGACGCGCGGCGCTACTACGCGCAGTACGAGCGGGCAATTCACGCCATCGGTGCCGCCAGCGCGGGACGCGGCATCTACGAAGGGCCTGGCATCTCGATCAAGCTTTCGGCCCTGCATCCGCGCTATGCGCGGGCCCAGATCGATCGCGTGATGGCCGAACTGCTACCGCGCATCAAGGCGCTTGCGCTGTTGGCGCGCCGCTTTGATATCGGGTTGAACATCGACGCCGAAGAGGCCGACCGGCTCGAACCATCGCTCGATCTGCTCGAAGCCTTGTGCGGTGACGCCGAACTGCAGGGCTGGAACGGCATCGGCTTTGTCGTGCAGGCCTATCAGAAGCGATGCCCGTACGTGATCGACTTCATCATCGATCTCGCTCGTCGCACCCGCCGCCGCCTGATGCTGCGCCTGGTCAAGGGAGCGTACTGGGACAGCGAGATCAAGCGCGCACAGGTCGACGGGCTGGAGGATTTCCCGGTCTTCACGCGAAAGCTCCATACCGACGTCTCCTATCTCGCTTGCGCGGCCAGGCTGTTGGCCGCACCGGATGCGACCTACCCGCAGTTCGCCACGCATAACGCGCAAACCCTGGCGACGATCATGCAAATGGCCGGCCCGAACTACTACGCCGGACAATACGAATTCCAGTGCCTGCACGGCATGGGCGAGCCGCTCTACGAGCAGGTCGTCGGGCACGGCAAGCTTGACCGCCCCTGCCGCATCTATGCACCGGTCGGGACGCACGAGACGCTGCTGGCGTATCTGGTTCGGCGACTGCTGGAGAATGGCGCCAACACCTCGTTCGTCAATCGCATCGGCGATGCGAACGTGTCGATCGACGAACTGATCGCCGATCCGGTGGCGCTCGCACGGGAATCAAGACCAGTTGGCGGCCCACACCCGAAGATCGCGCAGCCGCGCGCCCTGTTTGGCGCGGAGCGCGCCAATTCCGCCGGTGTGGACCTATGCAACGAAGATCGCCTTGCCGAGCTGTCCGACAAGCTGGCGACGGGCAAACACACGACGTGGCATGCGGCGCCCCTGGTCGGGCAACGCGCCTTCGCGGGCGCGACTCGGCCGGTGCACAACCCGGCTGATCACGGCGACATCGTCGGCCATGTTGTGGAGACGTCACCGGAAGCAGTCGCCGCCGCCTTCGAACTTGCAACGGGCGCCGCACCTGGCTGGGCGGATCGCACTGCGAGTGAGCGTGCCGCATGCCTGTCGCAAGCGGCAGACATCATGGAGGCGCGTACGCTTGACTTGATCGGACTGATCATCCGCGAAGCGGGCAGGTCGGCGGCCAATGCAATAGCCGAGGTGCGCGAAGCGGTCGACTTCCTGCGCTACTACGCCGCCGAGGTACGTCGCTGGCCCGCCACCAAACCGCCGCATGCGCTGGGACCGGTGGTTTGCATCAGTCCGTGGAATTTTCCGCTCGCGATCTTTACCGGCCAGGTGGCGGCGGCCCTGGCTGCCGGCAACCCGGTGCTGGCCAAGCCTGCCGAAGAGACGCCGCTGGTCGCAGCCGAGGCGGTCCGCATCATCCGCGAAGCGGGTGTTCCGGACCACATCCTGCAACTGCTGCCCGGCGACGGGAGCGTCGGCGCCGCCCTGGTCGCGGACCCGGCGGTCGCCGCGGTGATGTTCACCGGCTCGACCGAAGTCGCGCGCCTGATCCGCGGGCAGTTGGCGTCCCGGCTTTCAAGCGATGGACGCACCATCCCGCTGATCGCCGAGACCGGCGGCATCAATGCCATGGTGGCGGATTCATCCGCGCTGGCCGAGCAAGTGGTCGCCGATGTCATCGCTTCCGCGTTCGACAGCGCGGGTCAGCGCTGCTCGGCATTGCGCATCCTGTGCCTGCAGGTAGAGGTGGCCGATCGGATTCTCGCGATGCTGCGGGGCGCGCTGGCCGAACTGACGCTGGGCGACCCCGGCGAACTGGCCACCGACGTGGGTCCGGTGATCAACGAAGACGCGCGGCACGGAATCGTCGGCCATATCGAAGCCATGCGTGCGCGCGGCCACAAGGTGGAGCAGCAACCACTGCCCGCCGGCGCCGGCTGCGGCACCTTCGTGGCGCCGACACTGATCGAAATCGATCGCATCGCCGATGTCGGGCGCGAAGTGTTCGGCCCCGTGCTGCACGTGCTGCGCTACCGGCGCGCGGATCTTGACCGTGTCATCGACGACATCAATGGCACCGGCTACGGCCTCACTTTCGGCCTGCATACCCGCATCGACGAGACCATCGCCAGAGTTACCGACCGTATCCGAGCCGGCAACATCTACGTCAACCGCAACACCATCGGTGCAGTGGTCGGCGTACAGCCCTTCGGCGGGCACGGCATGTCGGGCACCGGACCGAAGGCCGGCGGTCCGCTCTATCTGCAACGCCTGGTGCGCACGGCAGCCGCGTGCGGACCGATGGGGGGCGGCGGCGCCGAAGCCGCACTGCGCCCGGCACGTGACTATTGCGATTGGCTGCGCACCAACGGCCATCACGTGGCCAGTCAACGCGTGCAGCGCTATATCGACCGCTCGCCGCTCGGCACATTGCCTGACCTGACCGGTCCGGTCGGAGAGCGCAATGTCTATTCGCGGCACGCCCGCGGGCGCATCGTCGTCCTGCCGGCCACCGAGGCCGGCCTGCTGCTGCAGGTCGGCGCCGCCCTTGCGACCGGCAACGTGGTCGTTCTTGAAACCGCGGCGATTGGTGAACAGGCACTGGCAAGCTTGCCTTCCGCGGTGGCCGCACGCGTCGTGAGAGTCGGAAACTGGACCTTCGCAGGAACTCTTGGTGGCATCCTTTTCGAAGGCGACGTGGAGAGTCTGCGTGCGCTGGATCGTCAGGCGGCCGAACATCCGGGCGCAATCGTGTCCGTCCACGCCCTGAGTGTTCAAGAACTGGCGAGCGGTGACCCTGACTACCCGCTCGAATGGTTGATCGACGAACGCTCGGTCAGCGTCAATACCGCAGCGGCAGGCGGCAATGCCAGCCTGATGACGATTGGCTAACTCGCTTGGGAAATTGCGATTTTGAAAAACTCATCGAATCGGTCCCGGTCGTTTACAGCTCAGGCACCAGGCGCCGCACCAACTCTTCCTGCGTTTCCGGCTTCACGTATAGGCCGGTCTGCTCGCTCATCATCTGGCCGGCGGAAGGCAGCTTCGAGCGGTCGGTCAGCGCTTCCCGGTCCCAGAACTTCGATCGCATGAAGGCTTTCGCGCAATGAAGGTAGGCCGCTTCGACGCTGACCCGGACCACCAGCGGAGGCGCACCCCGGTTCGCCGATTCAGACGGTACCACCGGCGCCCACGCGGCTGAGCGCCAGGACGGTGGTTCCCGGTTCTATGGCCAGCAACTCGCCGAAGCCGCGGCCAACCGGGACCGTGGTCGACCCCGGGGCGAACTGTATGATGAACAACTCCGACTTATCAGGTTGTGACGGCGCGAGAGCGAAGCCAAAAGGCTCCGTCATTGCCAGGTGTCGCAAGGAGGATTCGCGGAATTGCCTTTGATGCTGCTCCTTGATCCAGGGTTGCGGGGCGTTGCTGTGAAGAATCAGTTTCCAGTTCTGTTCTGAAAGGGTAGCGCCGATGGACAAGGCAATCGACTCAACCGAGCAATCGCGCGGCGCACGCGAACCGTCCGGCAAGAAGCTGTTCACCTTCGCAGTTGTCGCCGACACCCACGTGAACGAGCACGAAGAACGCTCCGCTTCGCCGTTCGAGACCAACGCGCGCGCCAACGGCCGCGCACGCTACGCCTTGGCCGAGATCGCCGCGCTTGATCCGGCGCCGGAATTCGTCGTGCACCTGGGCGACATCGTGCACCCGATGCCCGGGCTGCCGGTGTTCGGCGAGGCGGCACGGCGCTTCAAGGAGATCGCGGCACCGCTGCGCGTGCCGCTGCACCTGGTGCCGGGCAACCACGACGTCGGCGACAAGGCGGTGGACTGGATGCCGGCCGATATCGTGTGCTCGGACTACGTGGTCAACTACCGCAAGACCTTTGGCCCGGACTACTACGCATTCGACTGCGGGCTGCTTCGCGGCATCGTCATCAATTCGCTGTTGCTGAACTCGGACTTGCCGGAAGAGGCGCAGCAGCGCGCGTGGCTCGAATCCGAACTTGTTGCAAGCCGTGGCCGGCGGATTTTCGCCTTCATTCACTATCCGCCCTACGTGCTGGCGCCGGATGAGCGCAGCACCTATGACAACATCGACCAGCCTGGCCGCGCCTGGCTGCTCGATCTGCTCACCAGGCACGATGTCGAGGCGATGTTCGCCGGGCATGTGCACAACTTCTGGTACGACGTCCACGGCAAGACCGAGATGTACCTGCTGCCTTCGACGGCGTTCCTGCGCCACGACTACAGCGAGTTTTACCGGGTCAACCCGGGCAATGAATTCGGTCGCGGCGATGTCGGCAAGTTCGGCTACTGCGTGGTCGATGTGCATGAACAGGGTCACGTGATGCGCCTGGTGCGCACCGATGGCCGCACGCAGCCGCCTGGCGCGGCCTATGTGCCGCGCAGCGTGCCACCGCCGGCCAACGTCAAGGACGCGCCGTTCACCGGCGTTGGCCTCGAGCTGCGCCATCCGTGGGCGGAAGTGCTCGAGATTCCGTCGACCGGCGGCGTGCAGGAATTCGGTCGCAAGCCGGCGCGCAACGACTATCCGGTGATGGCGTTGTGGGAGATGGGCGCGCGCCTGCTCAAGATCCCCGACCACGACATCACGCAGGCTGCCGTGCGCGAGCGGGCGAAGCTGATGCATGCGGTCGGTCACCGCTTCATCGCCACCTCGTTCGGCGTGCCGCGCGCGAGCTTCGTGTCCGCGCTGGCGGAGGCACCGGGAATCCTCGAAGCGGTGGAGGTCAACATCAGTGGCGTGGCGCTGGCGCGCGAGGCCGCGCGTCTCGGGGAGTTCCGCGACAAGGTTTCCGTACCGCTCTACTGGGCCAAGCTCCGGATGCACGAGGACGCGCGCTACGACGGCCAGCATGTGAGCCATTTCATCAAGACCGGCCTGACCCTGCCCGAGCTCACCGCCGCCCAAGCGGTGATGGAAAGCGCAGGCGTACGCAGGCTTTTTGAAGGCGTGGTGGTGCGGATCGACCGTGATTCGGACCTGCTTGCCACGGCGACCACGCTTGCGAGTTTTGCCGCGCAGTCGGGCCTGGCGGTGCTGGGCGCGATCAAGCTGACCGACGCCAGCATCGCGCGCTGCCGCGACGACGACCTCGATACCGCGCGACTGGCCGCAGAGGCCCTGCTCGCCGCACGGCTCTCGCCCAAGGTGCGCTATGTGTTCGATACCTTCATGGACGTCGACCGCGGCTACTTCCCGAGGAACGGCTTCATCGACCGCATGTTCAACCCGCGACCGGCACTGCGCACGTATGCCGCGATGTCGCATCTGCTTGGACGCGGTGCGGAAGTGACCGTAGAGCCTGCGGTTGTGGAACTGGCGCGCACTGTGCGCTTTCGTGTCGGCACTGCGACCCATATGCTGGTATCCGGCGTGGACCGGACTGCGGCCGAGGCGCTGGCGACATCGGCCGGAGCAAAGGGACTACTGGACTTGTGTGCCGGCCAATACTTGACGCCCGCGACCGACCTGGGCGAGGCCAGGCCCGGCCTGTGGGCGCTGACCAACGTCGCCAACTGAAGAGGAAGCGCCATGGACGACGCCTCGGCAACGGCAATCATGCAGCGCTTCGGCAAGGCTTACTTCAAGCGCGACCGCGCGCTTCTGGCCGAGGTGCTTTGCGAAGAGACCGAGTGGCACTTCGCCTTCGGCGCCGACGCACCTGACGGCCGGGTTCGCAAGGGCGTCGACGGCTTCATGCGCGGCATCGAGGAGAACGACGCGCTGTTCGAAAGCCTGCGATTCACCGACGTGAAATGTGTCGGCCTGGATGCGGAACGCATCGTCATGACGTATCTGGTTGACGGCAAGGTTCGCGGTGGCGAGCCCTTTTCCCTGCGTGGTATCGAGCTTGTGACAGTGCGCGATGGCCGCGTTGCGAAAAAGGACGTGTTTTGGAAGCAGTACCGGCCGTAAATGTCGTGCCCGCCAGGCGGCGCCCCGATCAGAGTCAGGGCGTTGGGTCGACCCAGGGGTTGAACAGCGGGACTTTCGCAAGCTTGTAGTCGCTGGTGTCGCGCGTCACCACCGTCAGCCCGTGGTGAAGGGCGGTAGCCGCGATGATCAGGTCAGGCTGCGAATAGGTATGCCCGGCCTTGCGCCCGTCTTCAACCAGCAGGCGCCACTTGAACATGATGTCCTCGGAGACTTCAAGCACCCGCTGGTCGAACATGGGCCTGACTTTGTGCATCAGCCAATCATGCAGCTCGGCGCGCCGGATCGGATCACTCACCGTCTCGATGCCGTAGCGGATTTCCGCTACGGTCACCGTACTGATGAACAGTTCCTCCAGCGCTTGCCCGGCGACAAAGGCCCGCACCCGGGCGCTTGGGCGGGGTCGACGCAACTCCGAGATCACATTGGTGTCGAGCAGCCAGCCAATCACAGCTTGACCGCCCGCACCGGCATCGCCGCCCGGCGCGGTTCGATCTCGATCTGGCGATGCGGCGACGCCTGCAGGGCATCGATCAGCAATTGCCCGCTTCGCGCACCCTGCAGGCGCTGAAACTCTTCGGCATCGACAACAACGACTGAATCGCGGCCATGCAGAGTCACGTGCTGCGGACCATCGCTGTGCGCCAGGCGTACCAACTCGCTGAATCGCGCCTTGGCGTCCTGCAGGCGCCAGCGCCTGCGCGGAGGCTGCGCAGGAGGGTTGGCAGAGGTTGATGAATTTCTAGTCATGGTGACTAGATTAGCATAACGACAGGTTCGGGACAAAGACTCACAGGCAAGACCGAATGACGCGACCTTGGCCCGGACCGGACCTCGAAACCGGGGTCATCGATCCCCGATTTCGGCCCGTTCGGGAACAGGAATTCAATCGCGTGCCGGCGCGACGATGGCGGCGCAGTCAATGGCGGCTTTCGGGCCGGCATGCTTCACGATTCGCGCAAAGCCCGCTCAATACCGGTCAGCGCGGCAGCACTGGACGCCCTCTCAAGGTGCTCACCAGGGCTGCCGCGAAGGTCAACACCGCCCCGATCCCAAGACCGATCTGCGGGGCCGCGTCGGCGAAGGCCAGGGTGAAGAGCAGGGTCATGACGACCGCGCCGGCGGTTTGCCCGAGCAATCGGGCGGTACCCTGCATTCCTCCGGCGGCACCACTTCGTTCCTTTGGCGCCGCGAGAAACATGCTGCGATTGTTGGCCACGTTGAAAAGGCCGAAACCAAGGCCACACAGCATGGTCAGCGGGACCAGTGGCAGCAGGTCGCCTTTCACTGGCCAAAGGGCCACTGCCCCGAGCCCGGTTGCGAGACACATGCCACCGACTGCGCAAAGCCAGGCGGTCGACGCCCGGTCCGCGAGGCGGCCTGCGAAAGGAGCCACCACCGCCACGGTGAGCGGCCAGGGCGTCATGTAGACACCGGCCATCAAGGCGCTTTGCCCGAGCCCGTGTTGCAGGTAAAAGGGCAGTGCCACCATGGCCGCCGCCACGCCGGAAAAGCAGAGGATCGATGCGGTCACCGAAATGCGGAAGGACACGGCGCGAAGAAGGTCGAGCGGGATCAGGGGCGCCTGCTTCGGCATTTCGCGCCTGACCAGCGCCACCATCGCGACCGCTGCAGCGGCAATCAGAACCGCAGCCGGCGCCGGCCTTGCCGTGAGCAATTCCGCACCCATGATCAACGACGCGAAGGCCCCGGCATTCAGACCCACACTCAGCTTGTCCAGCCGGAGTGCCGTGCCGCCGGTTCTCGGCAGCGCGCGGCCGGCGAGCAGCACCAACAACCCCAACGGCAGGTTCACGGCGAATAGCCACGGCCAGCTTGACGCGGACAGGATTGCCGCGCCGATGGTCGGCCCGGCCGCGGACGACAGCGCAATGGCGAGGGCGTTCCATCCGATGGCGGCACCAAGCCGCTGATGCGGGACCACGACGCGCAGCAGGGCGACACCAAGCGCCATGACGCCCGCCCCCCCCAGCCCCGGGAGGAAGCGCGCCGCGACCAGCCAGGACAGGGACGGCGCCAGCGCACACAGCACCGACGCGCCGGTGAAAAGCGCGATACCCGCCGTGAAGACCCGGCGATAGCCCATGCTTTCGCCCAGCGCAGCACAGGGAAACAAGGCCATCAACAAGGCAGCCTGGTAAGCGGTGATCACCCAGACCGAGATGGCGGGCGTCACCTGCAGCGCTGCCGCGATCGTCGGCAGGGCAACGTTTGCAATCGCCGCGTCCAGCACCACCAGCACCATGGCAGCCAACACCGAGGCGATCGCGAGCGTGCCGCGCGGCCCGGGTGGACCCGGCGTCGCGTCTTCGGTTGCGCCTGCGGATCGCGGGTTGCCGCAACCAGGGTCGCGCGCAACTGAAGTCGACCGGTGCGTGATGGCGGCAGGCATCCTGCAAGCGAAGCCCGCCGCCGCCAGACGGCGCCCGGCAGCGTGAGTCAGGGCCATGGCTACGCCGCCCCCGTGGTCCAGACGCCGTTCCGCTCGACATACCTTGTCAATCGGTGTTCCACCTTGTCTTCCTTCTTTAAATCCCGCTCTGTGAAGCGGAACAAAAGGGCAGGCCCGGAAACGCATCGCGTGTCGTGAATATCGCCGGGCAGATAAACCTGGACCTGTCCGGGGCGTACCAGGGTGGAATCCCGTTTGACCAGTTTCACGCTGCCGTCCGGATTCTCGATCCGGGCATAGGTGCCCATCTCGATTTCACCTTGTTGCATCGCATAGATGACCCAGCCCCTGCCGTGGTCATGCGGCGGCCTGTAGAGCCCCGCATGTTCGGTATGCGCCAACAGCACGAACCCGTGCACCGGATCCCGAGCCATTTCCTGGTTCGCTGGCGCCTGTGCGTGCAGTGCTGCCAGCCACGCCTCGGTGGACGGGGTCTTGAGCAGTTCCTCCAGATGTCGGCGACAGCCTGCGACCAATTCGGAACTTAGCGGCCCCCAGATCGAACCGATCCCTGCAACAGCTTTCGCAAGCGAATTCCCGGCCATGTCTTCCCTTTCAGTTGTGCGCGAACGCGGCTACGTCCAATCAATCGATGGCGAGGAGAATAGGGAACAAACTCATATGGCGGAAGACGCACCGTTTGCATGTTGTCAGTGCGTTTGACGCCATGTCGGAACCAAACTGTGCCAAACTCAATCCATGTCGAGCCCGGATTTCAACCTGCTTGTCACTCTCGATGCGGTGCTCGCGGAAGGCAGCGTTGCGCGCGCCGCCCGCCGCTTGCGGCTGAGCCCGTCGGCGATGAGTCGTGCGCTGGCACGATTGCGTGAGACCACCGGTGATCCCTTGCTGGTCAGGGCGGGCCGCGGTCTGGTCCCCACGCCGCGGGCGATCGAGCTGCGTGAGCGGGTCCGGCAGCTCGTGCAGGAGGGAGAGGCCGTGTTGCGCCCGGCCGAGAAGCTCAACCTCGAGGGCCTGGTCAGGACGTTCACGCTGCGCACCAGCGAAGGCTTTGTGGAGAACTTCGGAGCGGAACTCATCAACCGCATCGGCGCGGAAGCGCCCGGCGTGCGTTTGTTCTTTGTGCAAAAGCCGGACAAGGACAGCGCGCCGCTGCGCGACGGCACAGTGCATCTCGAAACCGGTGTTGTGGAAAAGACGACGGCACCGGAGTTGCGCGTGCAGGCCTTGTTTCGTGACCACTATGTGGGCGCGGTGCGAATCGGGCACCCGTTGAGCAAAGGCAAGATCACGGCTGCACGTTTTGCGGCCGGCCGGCACATCCTGGTTTCGCGAGTCGGACTGGACCGGGGGCCGATTGACGAAGCCCTGCTGCCGTTTGGTTTGGAGCGAAAGGTCGTTGCGATCGTCGGTGGCTTTTCGACCGCGCTCGGCCTGGCCCGGGACAGCGAGTTGATCGCCGCGGTTCCGGAACGACACACCGGCAACCTGCGCGCCGGCATGTTCAGTTTCCCGCTTCCGGTCGCGACGCCGGAATTCACCGTTTCAATGCTCTGGCACCCCAGGCTGGATGCCGATCCGGCGCATCGATGGCTGCGCCGCCACGTCAAGGACGTCTGCGCGACGATCCGTTGAAGGTGTCAGTCCCGATGGTCTCGCCGGAGCGTATTTTCGATCGGCCCGACGACGATGACCGTCGCAAGCAACACCCCGCTGAACGGCAAGGCACTGCCGACGATCGTCATGTCGCACGGAACGGGTGGTTCCAACCTCGGACATTTCGACACCACCATTGCCCTGGCTGACGCCGGCTTCGTGGTGGTGGCCATGAACCATGCGGGCGACAACTACGCCGACCAGAGTCGCAGCGTCGACGTCATGGACCGGCCGCGGCAGGTCAGCCGTGTGATCGACCACATGCTGTCGACTTGGGCGGAGCGTGCCGCGATCGATCCGCGGCGTGTCGGCATGTTCGGCTTTTCCGCTGGCGGATTCACCACGCTCGCGCTCATCGGTGGCGACCCGGACTTGACGAAAATCGGTCCGATGTGCCGACTGCATCCCGACGATTTCGCATGCCAGTTGCTGGCCAGGACCGCAAGCCCGGTCGTCGCGCCGGCCGGCAATCCGCTCACCGACCCGCGCATCAAGGCCGCCGTGATCGCCGCACCCGCGCTCGGATTCACGTTCTCGCCGGATGGCTTGAAAAACGTCAAGGTCCCGGTGCAACTCTGGCGCGCCGAGCACGACACCCTGGTGCCACACCCGCGATATGCGGAAGCCGTGCGGCTGGCACTGCCGGAGGCACCGGACTATCGCGTCGTCCGGAATGCCGGCCATTTCGATTTCCTCGCGCCCTGCAGCGATGCGCTCGCTTCGATCGCTCCGGCGATCTGCACCAGCAGGGCGGGCTTCGATCGGGCGGCGTTTCACGCCGGCTTCGGTGCGGAAGTCGTGAAGTTCTTCGAAAAGACGCTCGGGAATCGTTGAATGGTCGATGCGCCGACGCACCCGGCGGATCGGTCAGTGCAAATAGCGCACCAGGTTGAAGCTGACGGAGCGGGCTCAATCGCTGCGCCGGTAACTGTAGTCAGCCCGCTCAGATTTCCCAGTCCTCTATCCTCAGCCCTTGCACGCGGTTGAACTCTCCGGTGTTGTGCGTCACCATGGTCAATCCATGCACCAGCGCGATGGCGGCAATTTGCAAATCGTACGGGCCAATTGGCGTGCCGACTGCAGCGAGCGCCGCGCGGATTTCCCCAAACATGCGCGCTGCTGCGCCATCAAAAGCCAGCGAAGGGAACGTCTGAAAGATGCGTTCCAGCAATGCCAGATTGTCATCGCGGCGTGAACTGCGGAACGCGCCGTAATACAACTCTGCCTTGACTACATCACACAGAAAGAGGCTGGCAGGAGAGTGTGACTGGAAACGCTCCTTGACGGCCGATGGGCGAGAATTGATCAGGCAGATCCACGCGTTGGTGTCAGGCAGCCACATCAGTCAAGCGGAGCGCGAACGTCGGCAGTACCTTGCGGCGCGCGCACGAGTGGCTCGCCATGCCACGCCCCGGCGATTTGATCGAACAAACCGGCAGGCCAAACTGAGCCGCCAGCAGGGATGCCATTGTCGGCAGGCGCGGCGTCCACCGGCATGACCACTACTTCGATCAGCCGATGGCGGAACGAAGGCGGCAAATCAACGGTGACGGAGTCTTGCGCATCGGGAAACATCTTGCGAATGGCTTCCATGGTTTTCTTCTCCTGCTTGCGGCGGTGCGGGAAACTTGTGATGTTCACATTATGCTGACTGCAGCCGGAAATTGATAGGCCGCCGCACCGACGAGCTAAAGAACTAAAGGTGTACGGCTCGACCCATTTCCGGCGACATGCTCGCTAAATCTTCGCCGGAACAAATTGCAGGCTACGCCGTCAATGCATAGGGCTCAATCTCACGTTCAATCGTCTTGCCCGCCACTTTGCTGGCCGTCTTCAAATCAAAATCCGCCTGCAGACCAAGCCAGAATTCAGCGCTGGTGCCAAAGTAGCGCGCCAGACGCAATGCGGTATCGGCCGACACACCGCGGCGCTCACGCACAATGTCGTTGATGCGGGGTGCCGGCAGGCGTAATGCCATCGCCAACGCGTGAGCATTGAGATTCATGGGAATCAGAAATTCCTCACGCAGAATCTCGCCAGGGTGGATCGGGCGCATTCCATTGGCAATCGCCATGTCAGGCTCCTTTCAGTGGTAATCGACAATCTCAACGTTGGCCGCTTCGCCGCCGTCAAACTTGAAGCAAATTCTCCATTGGTCGTTGATGCGGATGCTCCATTGGTCTTTGCGGTCGCCCTTCAATTTTTCGAGCCGGTTTTGCGGCGGCACGCGCAAGTCATCAAGTCGAACCGCACGATGCATGATGCTTCTTGGTCGATGCGAATTGCCGCCGCGCCTCGCGTCATGGCTGACTATAGCCGGTCATGAAGCGCGTCACACCCTGAATCTACCACTCGGAAACCGCACACCGTATGCAGACGTGGTCGCCATCGCGATGCGTGACGCCCGCCTCGTGAAATAGCCTGTCAAGCCGTTTCCGGAACCTTGGCACTCAACTCGAGGCCCAGCGCCTTCATCAAGGCAAGCGTGGTCTTGAGTGTGGGATTGCCGTTTTCACTGAACGAACGATAGAGCTGTTCGCGTGACAAGCCGGTTTGACCGGCGATCTGCGACATGCCCTTGGCGCGCGCGACGACGCCGAGCGCATGCGCGATATAGCCCGCATCCTTGGTGGCGAAGGCTTCGGCCATGAAGGTCGCGATCGCCGCATCGGAGGCCAGATCTTCGGCGGGATCGTAGGTAGTCAGCTTGCCGGGCATTTAACGTGCTCCATTCCTTCGCGAGCCGTTTCGCGGCCCTGACGTCCTTGTTCTGGGTGCTCTTGTCGCCCCCGCACAGCAGGATGATGTCTCATCGCCCTGGCGCTTGAAGTAAACGAGGTAGACAGGGCCATGATGGATCCGCAATTCGCTTATGCCGTCCCCGACCGGCTCCGCATCGCCCGTGTGACCAAAGGCCAGACGATCCAGACGCGATGCGATCAGGGCTCGCGCCCTCTCGTCTTTCAATCGCACCCGCCACTTCCGGAAGATCTCTGTCTGTTTGATCTCAATAGCCACGACACGATTGTAGTTTATGAACTACATTATGTCAAAGCGGTCCGGACCCCAAAAACTCGCACGCAAGACCCGAATGACGAGACCATGTCCCGGTCAGCCCGCCGGCAAGTTGCCGGCCACCCGCAGCGGCAACTGCCCCGCACCTTCTGGTCGATTTGCGTAGCCGGGGGAAC
The DNA here is from genome assembly GCA_031423955.1 of Burkholderiales bacterium. Classification (GTDB taxonomy): domain Bacteria; phylum Pseudomonadota; class Gammaproteobacteria; order Burkholderiales; family JAEUOS01; genus JAEUOS01. The sequence continues at coordinate 1,067 of JANPGJ010000213.1, read as the reverse complement.
CGTCAGTGGCAGCTTCCTGGCTGATACCGGCCGCACGATTCACGATTCACCGTCGGGCGGTTGCCGACCCATCAGCGACATTCGAGCCTCCGATTTCGAAGCCCGAAAACCGACGTTCGTGCCGTTGCTTCAAGGACTCAGGATTCAGCCCTTTACAGCTGCCCTACGTCATCTGTCGTACGCCTCGTTGGTAGCGGGATTTCTCGTGCTGATCCCGCCCCGCATGCCGTGACAATGACGGTCGGCGCCGCTGCCGATGCAACCATTGCACTATAATGCCGCATGGCAACGCTGATTCGCCTCCCCAGGTCCAAGCTCACCATGTACGCCGGCGACCACAACCCGCCGCACTTCCATGTGCTGGCCAACGATGGCTCCGAAGCTCTGATTGACTTGGCATCCCTGCGGGTGATCGACGGGACAGTGCGGCCGGCAGTGTTGAAGGAATCGCTGGCTTGGGCCAGCCAGAATGTGGCTCTACTGGCCACGAAGTGGAAGGAATTGAACCCATGAGGCCAAAGCAATTCACTCTGTCCAGCGTCAAGGCAACGCCGACCGCCAGCTTGCTGCTGCGCTATGCGGATGGCGAGCAATTCGAAGTCAGTTTGGTAGACACGATCATGCAGCACCCTACGCTGGAACGGCTGAAGGATCCCAAGGTGTTCAGCTCGGCCAAGGTCGGTGACCACGGCGCCTCGGTGATCTGGGCGAACGACGACGACCTGGAGTTGGCAGCCGACAACCTACGCGCACGTGCGGTTGAGCAGGCCGGCAGCGTATCGCATGAATTCATTTGGAATTGGATGGCCAGGCACGACCTGACCCTCGACACGGCGGCGGTGGCGCTGGGCGTGTCCCGTCGCATGCTCGCCTACTACCGTAGCGGCGCCAAGCCAGTGCCGCGCACCGTCGCCCTGGCCTGCCTCGGCTGGGAAGAGGTGATCAAGAACGATGGCGGTTACGAACTGGCCGCGTAGGTACGGCCGGCCACTGTTAGCAACGTGCGTCGCATGATTGTTTGATTTTGCCTGGTAGCTGACATTCGCCAGGGTCGGCAAGTGGCCGAT